>NZ_CP077093.1:2886153-3203846 GCF_014268755.2 Pseudomonas vanderleydeniana
CGATGTGGTCGATGCCCAGCACCTGCTTGACCTTCTCGACGTTGTAGCCGATGCCGTTGGTGCCCCACAGGTACGGTACCGAGTGGGCGTTGCCGGGATCGTTCTGCTCCAGCAGCTTGAGCAGTTTCGGGTCGAGGTTCTTCCAGTTCGGCAACTGCGAGCGGTCGAGCTTGAGGAACGCCCCGGCCTTCACCTGGCGGCCGAGAAAGTGATTGGAGGGCACCACCACGTCGTAGCCGGTGCGTCCGGCGAGCAGCTTGCCCTCCAGTGTTTCGTTGGAGTCGAACACGTCATAGATCACCTTGATCCCGCTCTTGGCCTGGAAGTCGGCGAGGGTGGTTTCGCCGATGTAGTCGGTCCAGTTGTAGACGCTGACGGTCGGCTCGGCGTGAGCCGCGGCGCTGAACAGCAGCGCCAGGGTGAAGGGGACCACGGATTTCAATAGACGCATGTCGACACCTCGTTGAGTTGTTTTGGGTGCGGTCGGGATTCGGGATCAGACGCTGAGCAGCAGGAACTCGCGCTCCCAGGAACTGATCACCCGCTTGAAGTTTTCGTGTTCGGCGCGCTTGACGGCCACGTAGCCACGTACGAACTGGCTGCCCAGGTAGCGGTCCAGGGTCGGGCAATCTTCCATGTGGGCCAGGGCGTCCTCGATGGTGATCGGCAGGCGCAGGTTGCGTCGCTCGTAGGCACGACCTTCCACCGGTGGGTTGGGCTCGATACCTTCGACCATGCCCAGGTAGCCGCACAGCAGGCTCGCGGCGATCGCCAGGTACGGGTTGGCGTCGGCGCCGGGCAGGCGGTTTTCCACGCGCATGGCGTCGGGGCTGGAAGTCGGTACGCGCAGGCCGACGGTACGGTTTTCCTCACCCCATTCGACGTTGACCGGTGCCGAGGTGTCCGGCAGGAAACGGCGGAACGAATTGACGTTGGGCGCGAACATCGGCAACACCTTGGGGATGTACTTCTGCAGGCCACCGATGTGATGCAGGAACAGCTCGCTCTTGGTGCCGTCGGCATTGACGAAGATCGGCTTGCCGGTGGCGATGTCGACCACGCTCTGGTGCAGGTGCATGGCACTGCCGGGTTCGTCGGCGATCGGCTTGGCCATGAAGGTGGCGGTGACATTGTGCTTGAGCGCCGCCTCGCGCAGGGTGCGCTTGAACACGGTGATCTGGTCGGCCAGGTCAAGGGCGTCGCCGTGGCGGAAGTTGATTTCCATCTGCGCCGGCCCGTCTTCGTGGATCAAAGTGTCGAGGTCCAGGCCCTGGGCTTCGCACCAGTCGTAGACGTCCTCGAACAGCGGGTCGAACTCGTTGGCGGCGTCGATGGAGAATGACTGCCGGCCGCTTTCGGCGCGGCCCGACCGCCCCAGCGGGGCCTTGAGCGGCAGGTCCGGGTCTTCGCAGCGCTGGGTCAGGTAGAACTCCATCTCCGGCGCGACGATCGGCTGCCAGCCCTTGTCGGTGTAGAGCTGCAGGACTTTCTTGAGGACGTTGCGTGGCGACAGTTCGATCGGGTTGCCCTGCTTGTCGAAGGTGTCGTGGATCACGATCGCGGTCGGTTCGATGGCCCATGGCACCAGGTAGATCGACGAGGCGTCGGGGCGACAGATCATGTCGATGTCGGCGGGGTCGAGCAGGTCGTAGTAGACGTCGTCCTCGACGAAGTCCCCGGTTACCGTTTGCAGCAGCACACTTTCCGGCAGGCGCATGCCTCGCTCATGCAGGAACTTGTTGGTGGGTGCGATCTTGCCGCGGGCGATGCCGGTCAGGTCGCTGACCACACATTCCACTTCGGTAATCTTGTGTTCTTTCAGCCAGGAGGACAGCTGATCGAAAGGGGCGTTCATAAGGACCTCGTCGTTGGTTTTATCGACGCCAGGTTGGCCCCTCCGCTTGCCTGTAAACGGCAGGAGGCTTCCCCTGTAGCGCGTTGGCGACTATCTTGCTGTCAGCTGCGCGCTTCCATCTATCCACTTTTCCAACTCGAAGATGCACCAAAAAGGTGCGCAATGGTCTCCCATGACAGAGCCAAATCCCTTGCGGGTCCAGGCGTTCAATACCGCCGACGTGACCGAACAGATCCGGGCCACGCCAGGTTGGGTCCAGCATTACCAGCAGATGTCGCCTGGGCATTTCGCCGGGCAGATTCGCTACCTGGACCTGCAGGGAGTGGAGATCTACGAGGAGTGCATGAACACCCGGGTGGAGCAGAACTTCAGTGCGCCAGCGGGGGCGCTGGCCTTCTGCTTCGATCGCAGTGACAACGCCCTGTACGTGCTCAACGGCGAGAGTCGCAATATCTGGATCACGCCGGAGAACTACCAGGAAGTGGCCGTGGTGTTCGGTCCGGAGTTCGTCCAGCACCAGGCACTGGACATTGCCCGCCTCGATGGCCTGTTCATGGCACCGCTCAACTCGCAGCAGAATGCCTTGTTCGGCCGCTGGCTGAGCGCAACCCTGACTCGCCTGGGCCAGACCCTCGACCCGCCGAGCCGGGAGGTGCTGGCCCAGCAGTTGCTCGATGACTGCCTGTACATCCTCGATAACGCCTGCGTGTGCCTGGACCGTGGTTCGTTGCAGCGGCGGGCAGAGGAGCGGGGCATCATGAAGCGCATTGGCGAGTGGGCGGCCGATACGCCCGAGGAGACCCTGAACCTGCTGGAGCTTGCCCAGGTCGCCGGCGTGCCGCTACGGCAGTTGCAGCATGCCTTCAAGGCATTCACCGGCATGACGCCGAGCCAATGGCTGCGCCTGCGTCGCCTGAATAGCGCGCGTCACGAACTGCTGCACGGCAAGGTGGAAAACACCGTTGCCGAAGTGGCGATGCATTGGTCGTTCTGGCATCTGGGGCGCTTTTCCAGCAGCTATCGCGCGTTGTTCCGCGAGTTGCCGAGCGAGACCTTGAAGCGCCGGCAGACGGGCCGCTGAGAAGGGGGTCAGATACCACCCAGCAGGTCGTGGGCGTTGAGCAGGTCGTAGGCGATTTCCGGGCGTTTTTCCAGGCCGCGGCGGATCGCTGCCGGGATCGACTGGCGGGTCTTGCGGCACAGGCCCGGCAGCTCTTCGATGTGAATGCCGATACCGCGCATGGTCCGGACCTCGTTGGGGCCGGGTGCGATGGTCAGGCGAATACCCAGCTGTTCGTACATTCGCTGCTGCATGCGTTCGAGGTCGGCAAGGCTCTTGAGGTCTTCGAGGCGTTCGAGCAGGATTTTTTCTTCCTGGCGGGTCAGGCGCAGGATCCGGATATCGGTACCGGGGGTCTCCAACAGCCGATCCCGCTCGCAGTTGCAGGCGCCGGGAGGACAAGGCTGGCGGAGCGGAGGCAGGGTGTTCATGATCTCCGATCATAGCCAAGTGCGAGGGCTTTTGCCCATGGGGCAGGGCACCTGCCGTTTCCGGCGGCAGGTGCGTCAGGCGTCGATCGCTATTGCAGTTTTTCTACCGCACCGAGTACCTCGTACGCGGCCTTGACCCGGGCCGGGTTCGGGTAGTTCTTGTTGGCCAGCAGCACGATGCCGATGTTTTTCGCCGGAATGTAGGCCACGTAGGCGCCAAAGCCGTTGGTAGCGCCGGTCTTGTTGACCCAGCTATTGGCGCGTGGCGGTTGTGGTGCCTTGAACCAGTCGAGCTGCTGCGGCTCGAGCATCTTGTACGAGTTGCCCTCGAGCAGAGTGTCGAGCTTGGCCGGGTACGGGTAGAACTCCCAACCCAGGCCCTGGATAGTGTCACCGAACTGGTAGTACCCGGCGTGGGTCGAGGCGATGGCCTGTTGCAGGGGCTTCTCGAGCTGCTGGGGCTGCATGTTCACCTGGACGTAGCGCAGCAGGTCGCTGGAGGTGGTCTTGATGCCATAGGCCTCCGAGTCCAGTGCGCCAGGGCCGACCCGCGATGGGCGGTCGTCCTTGGTATAGCCCTGGGCATAGCGGTTCATCTGGTCCTTGGGCACCTTGAGGTAGGTGTGCTGAAGGCCCAGTTTGGGCAGCAGGTTCTTTTCCATCAGGTCGTCGAATGGCTGGCCCAGGCTTCTGGCAGCCACATAGCCGAACAGGCCGATACTCGGGTTGGAATACTGGCGGCGCGCGCCGGCGGGGTAGGCCGGCTTCCAGTGCTGGAAGTATCTCATCATCTTGTCGGTGCTATCGGCATCGTCCGGGAACTGCAGCGGCAACCCGCCAGGCGTATAGGTGCCCAGGTTGAGCACGCTGATCCTGTCGAACGCGCTGCCACGCAGTTCGGGCAGGTAATGGCTGGTGTTCTCCGAGAGTGACAGCTTGCCCTGGGCCACGGCGTAGGCCGCAAGCGTGGCATTGAAGGTCTTGCTGATCGAACCGATTTCAAACAGCGTGTTTTCTGTAACAGGCTGTTTGTCGGTCTTGGAGCTGACACCGTAGTTAAAGTAATGTGCCTTGCCATTGATGAGCACAGCCACGGCCATGCCGGGAATGCCCTGTTCCTGCATGATCGGCTGAATCGCGGCATCCACCACGGCCTTGAGTGGGTCGGCTGGCGTCTCGGCGGCAACGCTGTGCCCACTGGCGAACAGGCACAGGGTGCTCATGAACAATGTGCTATGAAGTCGGGTTTTTTTCAGCATAATCGGGCAGTTTCCATGATCTTGATTTTTTCCCGCATCCTCTCGGGCTGCGCTGTCGTTCACTTCCAGGCCATTGGGCGTGATGATCGACTGGCTGGAGCCGCAGTTGCGGTGCGAGGCCCAATCTAGGCGATGAGCCCACTGCGGACAAACGATGAAATTTCGGATTAGCCATTAGAAAAACTAGGAGCTAGGTATGGTCCGGCCTCACTTGCCGCTCAATGCCCTGCGGGCTTTCGAAGCCTCGGCGCGTCACTTGAGTTTTACCCGGGCGGCGGTCGAGTTGTGCGTGACACAGGCGGCGGTCAGCCATCAGGTCAAGAGTCTCGAAGAGCAGTTGAAGGTCGCGCTGTTCAAGCGCCTGCCCCGTGGCCTGATGTTGACGGCCGAGGGTGAAAGCCTGCTGCCGGTACTGTGCGAGTCGTTCGACCGCATCGCCCTGGCCCTGGGGCGGTTCGACGGCGGGCATTACCGGGAGGTGCTGACGGTAGGAGCGGTGGGGACATTCGCCGTGGGTTGGTTGTTGCCGCGACTGGCGGATTTTCGCGAGCGCCACCCGTTCATCGACCTGCGTCTTTCCACCAACAACAACCGGGTCGACGTGGCGGCCGAAGGGCTCGACTTCGCCATCCGCTTCGGTACGGGAGCCTGGCATGGCGTCGAGGCCATGCGTTTGCTGGAAGCGCCGCTGTCGGTGCTGTGCACGGCGCAGATCGCCCGGCAACTGCAGTCTCCGGCGGATGTCCTGAAGCAGACGCTGTTACGTTCCTACCGCACCGATGAGTGGCCCGAATGGTTCGAGAACGCCGGCCTGCCGGCCAACAGCCTGGTCGCCAACAGTGTCGTCTTCGACTCGTCGCTGGCGATGATGGAGGCAGCGTTACAGGGGGCAGGGGTGGCCCTGGCTCCGCCGATGATGTTCTCCCGGCAGTTGGATGCCGGTGATATCCGGCAGCCGTTCGATATCGGTATCGTTACGGGCAGTTATTGGCTGACAAGGTTGCAGTCACGCACTGAGACGTCGGCGATGGCGGTTTTCCGTGACTGGTTGATTGGGCAACTGGATCGGCTCGCTGTATGAGCATCGACACGACAGGCGGCATTGGACCGGGTGCTCCAGGCCAGGAATGGCCAGTTGTGAGTCTGCTACCGCCAGGTGCTCAGGCGTGGATCAACGCAACGGCGAAAGAGACGACGATGGCGCAGGCGATGGCCAGGTTCAGGTTCATGGTGGAGCATCCGGCAGGTGGTTGAGGTGGCTTATCCTGCCGGGAGCGGATGCAAATAAAAAATTCTGTTTTGCGATTTGAATGATCAAGCGAAATGATGATTCAACCGCTCTAGCCTGAAGGTTCAGCGTGTCAGCAGGTCGAACGCCAGCTTGATCAGCGGTATCGCGACACAGACGATGATCAGGCCAATCTGCCAACGCATCACATTGATCTGCGACTGCAACCCGGACATCGACAAACGAAGATCGGCTCCCTGCTGTTGTATCGATAGGCGAAGTTCGCTGCCCTGTTCGCTGATCAGGGTGCGCAGCTCATGGTTCTGTTCCTTGATCATGGTGCGTAGTTCGTGGTTCTGCTCCTTGATCATGGTGCGTAGTTCGTGACCCTGCTCCCTGATCGTGGCACGCAGCTCATGCACCTCTTCACTCATCAGGTTACGCAGATCCTTGCCCTGTTCGGTGATCGATGCCTGCAGGCGGTCCTCGGTTTGTTGCAGGTCGGATTTTGACGCAAGATTCTGCACTTCGGCCTCCCAGGCATCTGCCGCTGCCTTGGCTTTTTCGGGTGGGGCGCTGGCTGCGGTCAGCGCCTCGTATAGGCTCAGGGATAGGTTCATCATTGCTCCTGCGATAGACGATAGCGACTCGGGAGCGATAGTCGATTCAAACTGGCAAGAGCTGATAGTCAGGTCGTTCTTCAGATCTTGTAGGTAATTACCTAGCTTTTTGCATGCAAATAAACGAAGCGTGCGGCTCCACAGAAACATCTTTCATTGACCTGGGCGTCCCCGAGTCGTCTGCAAGGCAGCATAATGCCGCGACCTTTCTCCCTCTGGCGCCTCGTACCGATGTTCGAAATCAAACCGTTCAACCCCGAAACCTATCGACAGCAGACCCGCCGTAGCACCCTGATCATTGCGGCGGTCTTTGTTGCGCTGGCCATGCTGCTGTCCGGGCTGGCGGTGATGCTGTTCGGCACGCCGGGTGGCGACAACTTCCGTTTCAATGCGGGTGGGGTCCTGGCTGCCGTGCTGGTGATGACGCTGCTGATGCGCCAGGTCTTCTGGTCACAGCCCTGGATGGCGGCGGCTGTCTACGGTTGGCAGCTCAAGCGCAGCCTGATGCGCGTCACCAACCTCATGCACCGGGTGAAGGCCGGGGTCCTGGCTGGTGATCCATCGGCGATGAAGCTGCTGCGTTTCTATCACCTGGGGTTGAACCAGATGCATCAGTTGGACGGCAATACCAGCAGCCTCGACCAGATGGCGGCGGAGGTCGAGCAGCACAAGGCCGCGATGCAGGCACTGGGACTCGATCCCGACTGTACCCGGCTTGACCCGCAATGGCTGGAGCAGGTCAAGGACATGCCTGCGCGGTGAGGCAGAACATGTGACGCAGGTACCTCGCAACGCCTTCTATAAGATAGAGTCGGCGACTACGTCGATGTACCTCATTCGAGAACCGAGTCCTACATGCAGCCACATCCGCAACGCCCTTTGTGGCAGGTCTATCTGTTTTTCCTGGCGCCGATGGTGCTGTCCAACTTCCTGCAATCGTTCTCCGGCACCCTGAACAGCATCTACATCGGTCAGATGCTGGGTACCGAGGCGTTGGCCGCGGTGTCCGGGATGTTCCCGGTGGTGTTTTTTTTCATCGCCCTGATCATCGGCCTGGGGGCGGGCGCGTCGGTGCTGATCGGCCAAGCCTGGGGCGCACGCGAGCCGCATACGGTCAAGGCTGTCGTGGGCGCGACATTGACCCTGGGGGTGCTGATCGGGCTGGTGGCGGCCGTGCTCGGGAGCATTTTTGCCCGGCCAGCGCTGCAAGGGCTGGGGACGCCCGTCGATGTCCTCGACGATGCGGTGGGCTACGCGCGGGTGATGATGCTGATCATGCCGCTGTTGCTGGTCTTCATCCTCTTCACTCAACTGCTGCGTGGCATCAGTGACACACTGTCGCCGTTGCTGGCGCTGCTGGTGTCCACCGGGATTGGCCTGGTGCTGACCCCGGCGCTGATCCGTGGCTGGCTGGGGCTGCCGCAAATGGGCATTCAGAGTGCCGCACTGGCCGGCCTGGCGAGTACCGCCTGCTCCATGCTGTTCCTGGGCTTGCGCCTGCGCTACAAGCGCAGCGTCATGGCGCCGGATCGCCAGATGCTGGCGGCGATGCGACTGGACCGGAAGATCCTCGGCAAGGTCCTGCGTATCGGCCTGCCGACGGGCCTGCAGATGATCGTGCTGTCGTTGTCCGAGCTGGTGATCCTGGCGTTGGTCAACCAGCATGGCTCGCAGGCGACCGCGGCTTATGGGGCGGTCACGCAGATCGTCAACTATGTACAGTTCCCGGCGTTGTCGATTGCCATCACTGCCTCGATCCTGGGGGCGCAGGCTATTGGCGCCGGACGCCTGGAGCGCATCGGGCCGATCCTGCGTACGGGCATGCTGATCAATACCTGCCTGACCGGTGGGCTGGTCGTTCTCGGCTATGGCTTGTCCCATTGGTTGCTGGGGCTGTTCATCACCGATTCTGCTACCCGGGCAACCGCCGAGCATCTGTTGCACATCATGCTCTGGAGCTTGCTGATCTTCGGTTTCCAGGCCCTGATCGGCGGGATCATGCGCGCCAGCGGCACGGTGATGGTGCCGGTGTTGATCATCATTTTCTGCATCGTTGGCATAGAGCTGCCGGTGGCCTACCTGCTCGATGCCCGGTTGGGACTCGAAGGGGTGTGGATGGCATTTCCGGCCGCCTACATCGGCATGCTGTTGCTGCAGATCGCCTATTACCAGTTGGTCTGGCGACACAAGCGGATCGAGCGCCTGGTTTGATCGCCAGGCGTTCAGGCGCTATCGCCGCCCCGCTGGAAAACCATGCTGGCGGGCTGCCCAGGTGATCAGCAGCGCCGGCAGCAGCCAGGCCAGCAGGGACCAGGGAATGGAGGCCGCGCCGAACCTGTCCAGAAGTAGCGCACCGATCATTCCACTGCTGGCGAACGCCAGGTTGAAGGCGGTCACCAGCATCGATTGTGCGGTATCGGCCGCTTTGCCAGCCGCGTCAGCCAGTGCCGTCTGCAGCAGTGTCGGCGCGCCACTGAAACTCAGACCCCAGAACACCACGCCAACATAGAGGATTGGCGTCGAGCCGTGCGGCAGGCCCAGGATCAGCGCCACGCCGGCGAAGGTGCAGAGGCTGAGCAGCACCAGTCGGCGCAGCCAGCGGTCAACCAGCAGGCCGACCAGCCAGATGCCACACATTGCCGAGACGCCGAACACCAGCAGTACATGCTCCAGCGAGATGTCCGGGCTGGTCCGCTCCAGGAAGGGGGCGATGTAGGTGTAGAGGCTGTAGTGCGCCATGATCCAGAGCCAGACCACCAGCAACACCGGTCGTACACCCGCTATATTCAGCACCCGGCGCAGGGAATGGTCTTGGGTGGATGCCGTGGATGGGGTTTGCGCAACACCCAGCCTGATCCAGAACATCGCCCCCAGGCTCAGCGCCGACAACAGGGCGAAGATCGTTCTCCAGTCCACCCAGTGGGTGAGCCAGGTGCCGAGGGGGACGCCCAGCGCGAGCGCCAGGGGGATACCCAGCATGGCCAGGGCCATGGCTCGACCTTGCAGTGGAACCTCGACCATGCTCCGTGCGCAACTGGCGAGCAGGCTCCAGGCCAGGCCAGTGGCGGCACCGATCAGCAGGCGGGCCAACAGGGTCAGTCCGTAGGAGGACGATCCCGCACTCAGTGCGTTGCCCAGGCAAAACACGGCGAGTGTCAGGAGCAGCAGGGTGCGTCTTGCGCAACCCTGCGTCGCGCGTGTCAGGGGAATTGCCGCCAGTCCCGAACCCAGGGCGCACAGGGTCACCCATTGGCCTGCCAGGGGCTCGGAGACATCCAGGCCCCTGGCGATCTGGGGCAGCAGTCCGGCGGGTACGGTTTCGTTGGCGGTGGCGATGAAGCTGGTCAGGGTCAGCGCCAGCAGGCGCATGACCGGCAGGCGAGTCGCGATGAGTGGTGGCTGGCTTGCGAGCACGGATCGGTTCATGTCGGGGGCTACCTTCCTGGTTGGATTCGGGATTGCAGTGACGAGGTCGGTAATCTGCAGGATCGCAGTACGTTTGATAATCGGCCGGTTCCTTGATGAACTTTCAATGCTTTATTGAAAATTGAGGCTGGCCGAAGGTACTTCGCTAGCGCCCCGCTCGACGAGCGCCCTGCGGTTGCATAGGCTTACGGGCTTTTGGGGTAGGGGAGTGCGGCTTGAGCCGGGACACACTTGAACAGAACCAGATACCGGTCTATTTCGTTGCGGTGATCATCGCGATGCTGGTTGGGTTGATGGCTCCCGATATCGCCCAGGGCCTCGATACCCTGGTGACGCCGGGTATTGCGGTGCTGATGTATGCGATGTTCCTGCAGATTCCCTTTCTCGATTTGCGCGGGGGGCTTGGCGGCAGGGGCTTCATGTCGGCCCTGTTGCTGGCCAATTTTGTCCTGGTTCCACTGCTGGTCTGGGCCTTGAGCCGTAGCCTGGTGGCGCAGCCGGCCATCCTGGTGGGAGCGCTGCTGGTGCTGCTCACTCCCTGCATCGACTACGTGGTGGTGTTCACCCATATCGGCCAGGGCGATTCACGGCGGGTGCTGGCGGCGACGCCAATCCTGCTGCTGTTGCAGTTGCTGCTGTTGCCGGCCTACCTGACTTTCATGCTCGATGGCCAGTCCGCGGTGGTCATCTCGATCGGGCCGTTTGTCGAGGCCTTTCTCCTGCTGATCGTCGCACCGCTGCTGCTGGCGGTGTTGACCTCGGCACTGGCCCGGCGCTCGCGCGGTGTTGCGCTCTGGAGCGACACCTGGGCCTGGCTGCCGGTACCGGCGATGGCGGCGGTGCTGGTGGCGGTGGTCGGCTCGCAGATTGCTACCGTGGTCGGCGATATCGAGCGCCTTGCCCCGGTGCTGCCGGTGTACCTCGGCTTCCTGCTGCTGGCACCGTTGGCGGGAGCGCTGGCTGCACGCCTGTGCCGGCTGCCGGCGAGTCTTGCGCGGGCCGTTGTCTTCAGTGCCTCGACCCGCAACTCCCTGGTGGTCCTGCCGCTGGCCCTGGCCTTGCCCGAGGATATCCGTGGGCTGGCGGCTGCGGCCGTGATCACCCAGACCCTGGTCGAACTGGTGGGCGAGTTGATCTACGTTCGCGTCATTCCGGCGTTGGTCTGGCGCAAACGGCCAGATGGCACCACGGACTGACCGCCTCTACAACTCCTCGATCGCTGCCCGGATCTGGTTGGCGACCGGCTGCTCCAGCGTGCTGTAGAGCTGGGCCAGGACCCGGCCGCTTTTCGAGCGATAGACATGCGGCCCGGCGAGGGCCCTCAGGGTATGAAAATGCTCCTGCAGATGATCGCAGTACTCGCGGGTTTCGCAGACGAAGAACTGGCCGCCCTTGGGCGCGATGCTCGGGAACGCCACTTCCACCCGCTCCCTGTAGGTGTTGGGCAACAGGCTCAACGGCTTGCGCTGGGGGTAGCTCACGGCACCGAATGGCACCCCGTTGGCTTTCAGGGCCTCCAGCACCGCACCGGCGGTTGGCGGGTTGTCGTTACCGCAGGCAACCAGAGGCAGGCCGACGATCATCAATAGAAGGGTTTTCATCCTGACATTCCTTGTTTCATTAGGCTTTTCGTCAGTGGTTACTGACTGAAACTGGCAGGTGGGTGGGTATTCCCGTCCATGCCGATTATGCAGGAGTGTCCGGTTGGGGAGGGTCAGTTGTGTCTCAATATTTCCAAGCCATTGCTCCGATGGTTGTCGGTACGGTCCTATAGAGGGGCTGCTCGAATAGACAGGGCGGCAAGGCGAAACGCGACGAAATCATCCCTGCACGCACCAGTGCTTCAATCTACGCCTCTGAGCGCACTTCAGCCGTGCTGCACGCCCGCCCGCCTGAGCAACTGCCTGCAGCGCTCGGACAGGTGCTCGACCCGCAACTGCTTGCCGGCCTTGGCATAACGCTCGCGCAGGCTTTTCAGGGCAGCGATCGCCGAGTAGTCGACGAAGCTCAGGTGGCGGCAGTCCAGTACCACTTTCTGCGGATCGTTGGCCGGGTCGAACAGGTTCTGGAAGGGGGTGGTCGAGGCGAAGAACAACGTGCCGTGCAGGCGGTACAGCTTGCTGCCGTCGGCTTGCTCGTGGGTATCGGCATACAGCTCGCGGGCGTGCTGCCAGGCGAAGTTCAGGGCGGCGATCAGGATGCCGCACAGTACCGCGGTCGCCAGGTCGGTAAACACGGTGATCACGGTGACGGCGATGATCACCAGCACGTCGTTCACCGGTACCTTGTTCAGTACCCGCAACGAAGCCCAGGCGAAGGTCTGCTGGGACACCACGAACATCACCCCCACCAGGGCGGCCAGCGGGATACGCTCGATCAGTGGCGACAGGAACAGCACGAACAGCAGGATCATCACCCCGGCCACCACGCCCGACAACCGACCCCGGCCACCGGAGCTGAGGTTGATCACGGTCTGGCCGATCATCGCGCAGCCGCCCATGCCGCCGAACAGGCCGGAAACGATGTTGGCCACGCCCAGCGCCGTGCATTCGCGGTCCGGATAGCTGCGGGTCTCGGTGATTTCGTCGGTGAGGTTGAGGGTCAGCAGGGTTTCCAGCAGGCCCACCAGGGCCATCAGCACCGCGTAGGGCGCGATGATGTGCAGGGTTTCCAGGTTCCACGGCACCTGTGGCAGTGTCGGCATGGGCAGGCCACCGGCGATGTGGGCCATGTCGCCTAGGGTGCGGGTCGGCAGGCCGCACAGGTAGACCAGCAGGCCGACGCCGAGGATCGCCACCAGGGCTGGCGGTACGGCGCGGCTCACGCGCGGCAGCAGGTAGACGATCGCCATGGTCAGTGCCACCAGCCCGAGCATCACGGCCAGTGGTTCACCACTGATCCAGTGTTCGCCCTCCTTGAACTGCTCCAGTTGTGCCAGTGCGATGATGATCGCCAGGCCGTTGACGAAACCGAGCATCACCGAGTGCGGCACCATCCGCACCAGCTTGCCCAGGCGCAACAGGCCGAACGCGACCATGACCAGGCCGCCGAGCAAGACCGTCGCCAGCAGGTATTGCACGCCGTGTTGCACCACCAGGGCGACGATCACCACGGCCATCGAGCCGGCGGCGCCGGAGATCATGCCCGGTCGGCCGCCGAACAGCGCGGTCAGGGTGCAGATGATGAAGGCACCGTACAGGCCCATCAGCGGGTTGAGGTGGGCGACCAGGGCAAAGGCAATGCACTCGGGCACGAGGGCAAAGGAGGTGGTGAGTCCGGCCAGGACATCGGCGCGTAGGCGGGCGGGTTTCATGGTGTACCTGAGATTGGGGCCAGCGGGGGCAAGCGAGGGCTATATGAAAGGCGGCGAATGTTACGGAAATGTAACTGGTCCTGCAAAAAAGCGAGTGATGGGTACTAGGTGAATCCTTCGCCAGCGTCTACCTTGGTAAAGGCCCGCGCAGACAGGCGTCTGCGTTTCCAGCAAATAAGAAAAAGAGAAATCGGCCCATGAAATTCGAACCCCTAGCGCGCTCGCTGTTGGCGACGGCGCTGATCCTGGCTGTTACCCCTGTCCATGCCGCCTCCCAGGCACCGGTCGCCGCAGAGAACGGCATGGTCGTCACGGCCCAACACCTGGCCACGCATGTCGGTGTCGACGTGCTCAAGGCCGGCGGCAACGCGGTGGATGCCGCGGTCGCGGTCGGCTATGCCCTGGCGGTGGTCTACCCGGCGGCCGGCAACCTGGGTGGCGGTGGCTTCATGACCGTGCAACTGGCCGACGGCCGCAAGACTTTCCTCGACTTCCGCGAAAAGGCGCCGCTGGCGGCCACGGCCAACATGTACCTGGACAAGGACGGCAATGTCATCCCCGACCTCAGTTCGAAAGGCCACCTGGCGGTCGGCGTGCCGGGCACGGTCTCGGGCATGGAGCTGGCACTGGAAAAGTACGGCACGAAAAAGCGCGCCGAAGTGATCGCCCCGGCCATCAAGCTGGCCGAGGACGGTTTCGTGCTGGAGCAGGGTGACATCGACCTGCTGCACACCGCCACCGATGAGTTCAAGAAGGACATCCATGATTCTGGCGCGATCTTCCTGAACAAGGGCGAACCGATGCAGGTCGGCGAGAAGCTGGTACAGAAGGACCTGGCCAAGACCCTGCGGGAAATTTCCGCGAAGGGCACCGACGGCTTCTACAAGGGCTGGGTGGCCAAGGCCATCGTCGATTCGAGCCAGGCCGGCAAGGGCATCATCACCCAGGCCGACCTCGACAAGTACAAGACCCGCGAGCTGGCCCCCATCGAGTGCGACTACCGCGGCTACCACATCGTCTCGGCGCCGCCACCCAGCTCCGGTGGCGTGGTGATCTGCGAGATCATGAACATTCTCGAAGGCTATCCGATGGAGCAGCTGGGTTATCACTCGGCCCAGGGCCTGCACTACCAGATCGAGGCCATGCGCCACGCCTATGTCGATCGCAACAGCTACCTGGGCGACCCCGATTTCGTCAAGAACCCGGTAGCGCACCTGCTGGACAAGGCCTACGCCGAGAAGCTGCGCGCCGCGATCGACCCGCACAAGGCGGGCATCTCCAAGGACCTCAAGCCAGGCGTCGCGCCTCATGAAGGCAACAACACCACCCACTACTCGATCGTCGACAAGTGGGGCAACGCGGTGTCGGTGACCTACACCCTCAACGACTGGTTCGGTGCCGGGGTGATGGCGAGCAAGACCGGGGTCATCCTCAACGATGAGATGGACGACTTCACTTCCAAGGTCGGCGTGCCGAACATGTACGGCCTGGTACAGGGCGAGGCGAACGCCATCGCGCCCGGCAAGACGCCGCTGTCGTCGATGAGCCCGACCATCGTCACCCGGGATGGCAAGGCCGTCATGGTGGTCGGCACGCCAGGGGGCAGCCGGATCATCACTGCGACCCTGCTGACCATCCTCAATGTCATCGACTACAAGATGAACATCCAGGAGGCGGTGGATGCCCCGCGGTTCCACCAGCAATGGCTGCCGGAGGAAACCAATCTCGAGACCTACGCGGTGAGCCCCGACACGCAGAAGATCCTCGAAAGCTGGGGACACAAGTTCACCGGGCCGCAGCCGCTGAACCACCTGGCGGCGATCCTGGTCGGTGCGCCCTCGCTCGATGGCAAACCGGTGGGTAACAACCGCTTCTACGGTGCCAATGACCCGCGGCGCAATACCGGGTTGTCGCTGGGCTACTGAGGACTGGCCCCTGGCGACCCTGGCGTACGGCTTGTGCGTCAGGGTCGTCGCGGTTTCAGTGGCGGCTGGCGTTTCTCAGGGTGATGGGTACGATCAGCCGATGAAATGGCGCCACCGGCAGCATGTACAGGCGGCCCAGCAGATTGTGAGTGTGGACCACCGTCGATAGCGTCAGGGTGCGCGTTCCCTGCGCCGTGACCGGCGAGCGATGCAGGGTCAGGTAGACGTCGAGGTGCTTGTCGCAATCGGCCAGCATCACCTCATCCGGCTGATTGGAAATCAGTGTGAAGATCCCCACGCGATCGTTTTCCCGGTAGTCGACGTCCGCCCGGGACAGGTCGATACGGGTCAGGCGTCCAAGATCCTTGAGCCCGAACAGCCCTACGATACGGTTGCGCAACTGCATCAGCCCGTCGATCCAGGCCGGTGTCGTCGACATCATGTTCAGGGCATGGCGCAGCGCCGTGCGCTCGAGGCGATCATCGCTGATGCACTGGCTATCGACGAAATCGGCATTGGGCAGGAAACGGTTGATGGATGAGTCGGGTGGCACCGGGCAGGGGTGCACGCTGGGCTTCATCAATGGCGGTCCTTGCAAAAAATGAATGGGGCCCCGAGTCGCCTCGGGAGCCCCACTCTACGTGAACCCGCAGGTTCGTGCACCGCCGCTCGATCCGCTACTGGGTGCGACCCTCGATTTCCAGCGGTCCATCCCGCCTGGGGATGTATGCCACGCTACCGTCCTCGCGGTTGTGGGCCAGGCGCGCGCCATTGCTGGGTTGGGTCACCACGACGTCATGATCGGCTGCCAGGTAGTTCAGCGGCAGGCTGTCGCCGGCCTTGAAGCTGGTGACGATCAGGGTTCGTGTCGGGTCCCAGCGACGGCCGCTGGTTTTCTCCAGCCAGTCGATCAGTTCATCGCTGTCGCCGTTGCGTGGATAGTCCTGGTTTTCCTGCACGTAGTAGAAGGGCAGGCCCTGGTTGTTCAGGTACATCGGCAACTTGTTGTCGACCTCGATCATCACCATCTGCCATTCATCCCAGGGCGCTCTCTGGCTGGCCTTGGTCTGTACATCCTCGGCGAAGCGCATGGCGCCACCGCCACCGTTGCTCCAGGGATAGGCGACACCGACGACCAGTAGCGTGAAGGCGGCCGCCGCGGCGAAGCCTTTGGTCCAGCCAGGGCCGCTGGCCTTGCCGGCGGCGCGCGTCTCATCCAGGCGCCGGGTCACCCACCAGGCTGCCAGCAATTGTGCGAACGGCACCAGCGGCAGCACGTAGTAGCTGCGCCGGCTGCCGCTGGCGGTGAAGAACACGAACAGCAGGCACAGGCCCCAAACCAGCCAGCGGGTATTGGGCTCGATCCGCTTCCATTGGCGCAGCGCGAGCCACAGGCCCAGCACCCAGAAGGGAGCCCAGGGCAGGGTGTAGGCCGGCAGGTAGATCAAATAGGTGTAGATCGGCCCCATGTGGTCGAAGGGGTCGAAGAAACGGACGACGTTTTCCTTGAATACCAGGGCCAGCCCGCTTTCACCGTAGGTCGGCGAACCGTACAGGTTCGACAGTACGAAAGGTACGGCATAGAGCGCGAGGGCGATCAGCAGGGCAACCAGCAGTCGTGGATTGAAATGGCGTTTCCAGCGGCCTTCGGCCAACAGGTGCGGCAGCAGCACCAACCCCGGCAGGACGAAGCCGATCAGACCCTTGAGCAGAGAGGTCAGGGCCAGTATCAGGAAAAACACCGTGTAGCGCCCCAGGCGCGTGTCATCCGGGCCGCGCCAGTACCACCAGACGGCGGCCAGCACGCCGAACACGGTGAGGATGTCGGCGGTGGCCACGCGAGCCCAGAACACGAAGTAGAAGGTGGTTGCCAGCATCCAGCCCGCCACCAGGCCGGTGCCCTTGCGCCACAGGCGCTCGCCGAGCAGATAGATCAGCCATATGCTCAGCCAGGCGGCAACCACCGAGGACAGGCGCAACGAGACGTTGCCCAGTCCTCCCAGCAGTTTCGCGCTGGCGGTGATCAGCCAGTAGGAGGGCAGGGGCTTGTCATAGTAGGGCAGCCCCTTGAGATAGGGATCGAAATAGTTGCCCGACTGCAGCATCTGCAGGGCGATGTTGGCCCAACGGGTTTCCGCTCCCCACAGTTCACGCGAACCCAGGCCCAGCAGGAGCAGCAAGGCCGAGACGCCCAACAGCAGTGTCAGGGCTCCCCTGTCGGTCTTCCAGTAGCCCAGGCTCATGGTTGTGTCTGTGGGAAGATGAGGATCTCGCTGTCGCCTTTCCTGTAGCGTTTGCCATCGGGTGGCAGTAGCCCGATTTCTTCCATTTCCGCAGTGCCCTTGACGCGCATGACGACTCCTACCGAACCCTGTTTGCGTGCTTCGCTCATCCACTGCCCGATGTTTTCGAGCGTGACCTGGCGTCCCTGCGCATCAGGGTAATCCAGACCATATTTCAGTTCGCCAGCGGTGTTGAACAAATCGACCTGGGGGCGTTGCAGGCGCCAGGACAGTGCCGCGGCGGCCCCCAGTTCGTTGCTCAGCAGGCGGTTGGTCTGGCGCAGCTCGTCCAGGTGCTCGGCGATGAACTGGTCAGGCATCTTGTTGCTCACCACGCTGGCCGGCATGCCGGCTGGCAGCAGGGTCACCAGCAGGGCGATGCCCAGTGCCGGCATCGCCCAGAACGCGACAGGACGCAGGACCTGCAATGCGTTGGTGATGATCCACGCCATCAGCATGATGAACACCAGCGACAGGCTGAAGACCTCGGCATGGCTGTTGGCATAGACGGAGCGGGTCGTCTGCAGCACGATCAGCACCACCAGTGCCACCACCCCGAGAGTCAGGTTGAGCACACCGTTGAGGCGCAGTGCACGACCCTCGGCGCGGGTGACCCGGTCGATCAGCGCATTGCCCATCATCAGTGCCAAAGGCAGTAGGCAAGGCATGATGTAGGTTGGCAGCTTGCCTCGGCTCAGGCTGAAAAATACCAGTGGCAGGGCGAACCACAACCACAGGAAACCGATGCCTGCCTGGCGTTTTTCCTGCCAGGCCTGCTTGAACGTCGGCACCAGCATTACCGACCATGGCAGGCACGACACCACCAGCAGGGGCAGGTAGAACCACCACGGCTGGGCGTGCTGGGCGTTGTTGCCGGCAAAGCGCTGGATGTGCTCGTGCCAGAAGAAGAAATTCCAGTAGTCGGGTTCCTGGGCATTGACGGCCAGGACCCAGGGCAGCGCGACGGCCACCGCGACCACGACCGCGATCGGGCCGCAGCGCAGCAACTCACTCAGGCGTCGTTGCCAGAGCATGTAGGGCAGGGCGATCAGCACCGGCAGCAGCAGGGCCAGGAAACCCTTGGTCAGGAAACCCATGCCGCAGGCCAGGCCCAGCACGGCCCAGGCCGTCAGGCGCTGGCTGCGTGGCTGGCTGTCGGTCGCGAACCAGAAGGCGACCAGGCTGAGGTTCGACCACAGGGTGAACTGGGGATCGAGGTTGGCGTAGCCGGCCTGTCCGGCGACGAGGCCGAAACTCATGAACAGCAGCGCCGAGGCGAAGCTCTTGCGTGGATCGTTCCACAGGCGGCGGGCGATCAGGTAGGTCAGCAGGACGCTGAGCCCGGTACTGACCGCCGAGGCGATGCGTACGCCGAACAGGTTCTCGCCGAAGATCGCCTGGCCGATGGCAATCATCCAGTAGCCGGCGATGGGTTTCTCGAAATAACGCAGGCCCATGAAGTGCGGAGAGGTCCAGTTGCCGCTCAGGAGCATCTCCTGGCTGATCTGGGCGTAACGGGTCTCGTCGGGAATCCACAGGCCGTGAAACAGCATCGGCAGCAGGTAGAACAGCCCGAAGGCGAGGATCAGCGCCGGTATCGACCAGCGCTTGAGCGTCGCGGGGGAGGGGTATGGCATGTGAGAGTTCATGATTCGGCCTTAGCGGTACCTACCGCCACAAGGGTTTAACCAGGATTCGCGATTGCGGTTGCTCGCCCGGTAACGCTGCAAGGCCCAGGCACACGCCTGCCCTGGCGGGCCCAAGTGCGCGAGAGGACTTGAGCCCGCGAGGGGCAAAGGCGATAGGGGGTGGATCTGGCAGCGAGCGGGGCTTCAACGGAAACGGGTGAAGCAAGATGCATTCAACTGACGGCCATGTTCCATGGGCGTGATGTTTAAAATTGCAAAGCGCCGTTACAGGTCGCTCATATTTTCGTGCTGAGCGCGGTCTGCCAGTCCTCGGCATTCAGGATCCCCAACATTTTCAACTGGCCGTCGGCACCCACCGAGGCGAACACGGAGCTGGTGTATTCGCTCTTGGGGACATGTCGATAACCCAGCTGTTTCTCAAGGTCATCGATGCAGCCGCTGTGGGTTACCAGCACCAGGTTGCGATGCGCGGCCTTGTGGGCGAGAGCATCCTGGCCCAGGGTCGGCCCGCAGCTCACCAGCCAGTCTGCAGTGATAGCGCTCTTGCCGAACATCGCTTCGGCAGTCTGTACGGTACGGGTGGTCGGACTGCTCAGTACGTCGGTGTTGTTCATGCCGACTTGCTGGAAGGCCCTGCCGACATCCGCTGCGGAGCGATTGCCCAGTTGGGTGATGCCATCCTCTGGGCCCAGGCATGGGTTGCTTGAGCGATCGCACCGCTCGGCATGGCGCACCAGCACGATGACATCCCCGGCTTTCCATTGGGCGTAGACGCCAGCGCTGTGCATGTGGTCGCGCACTGCCAGGTCGAGGGGCGACCTGGGCCACAGGACAAAGCCGGTTGCCATCAAGGCCACCAGGGTCATGCTGATCGCCAGCAGGGTTGACTTGACGCGGGGCTTGAGGGGCTGCGGCAGCACTGACTGAACGGCACTAAGGATAACCACGGATTCACCCATTGGCTGGTCTGACAACTAGGAAGGGCATCGCCCCGGTAAATGACAGTCGTGATCAGGCGGCCTACAGCGATACCGATAACGATAATGGGAATTTAAAGAGGAGCAGGTGGGCGCGAAGTGAAAGTGTTGTGAAAAATTTGGAAGTGCGATTTGCCCAGCGTTTTCGGGTGCCTGGGCAATATTTTGAAATATTTATGCGGGGGATTTGCGGGGTATCTGCTTCATGGCGATGCCGATCAGTGGGGTGATCGGCATCGGTATCGAAGTAAGGGGGCGCGGCGTTATTCGCCGCGAATATACTGTTCCAGCTGATTGATCAGGTTGGCCTGTTCGGCAATGGCTTCCTTGACCAGGTCGCCGATCGAGAGCAGGCCGATCAGTCGGCCGTCTTCCACCACGGGCAGGTGGCGCAGGTGCTTCTCCGTCATGATGGCCATGCAAGCCTCGACCCTCTGGTGCGTATCCACGGTGATGACCGGGGTATTCATGATTTCGCTGACCTTGGTCGTGACCGAACTCAACCCGTGCAGGATCACTTTGCGGGCATAGTCGCGTTCACTGATGATACCGACCACCTGGCCACTCTCGTTGACCACCGGCAGGGCACCGACGTTTTTCTCGGCCATCTTGATCAGCGCCTCGAACACGGTGTGATCGTTGCGGACGGTATAAACCTCCTGGCGCTGGCTACCCTTGAGTTTCAACAGTTCTGCGACGGTCTTCATGGATGGCTCTCTCATGCGGTTTTCATGTGGTTCTTGTGTCGCGGCCACACTCCATGGCGACCGGTCTTACAGAATCGTAGACTGATACCGCGAAGATGATGCGGAAAGCGGCCTCCAGACGCGAAAAAACGTCATTTCCCGTGGTTTGGATCAACTTTCTCCAGGCTGGCCGTCTTACCGATTGTCGTTCAGCTGCTTCCAGTCCAGCTCGAAACGGGCCAGGTACTTGCGCAGGCGGTCGGCATCGTTCGGGTTGGCCTTGGCTTGCCGGGATGCGTTGAACAGCTGTCGGCCGGCATCCGAGAGGCTGCTGGCGCGGCGGCAGACGTCGATCACGGCGTTGAGCTGCAGGCGGTCGAACAGGTCCATGTCGCCGGCACGTTCGCCGAGCAGGTGATCCACGCTGTCCGCTGCGTCGACCAGGCCCCAGGCCCGGCGCAGGCGGGCGATTTCTTCCTCGACCTGGGCTTCGTCGATGCGCCCGCTGTCGGCCAGGGTCGCCATGCGGGTGATCGAGGCCGACAGCTCGCGGAAGTTGCCCAGCCAGCTGGCTTCGGTGGAACTGGCAAAGGCCAGGTAGCGGCGTCGCGCCTGGATGTTGAAGCGTGCCAGGTGGCCCTGCTCGCGGGCATGGCGCTCCAGTTCGAAGTCCAGGTTCGGCTCGATGTCTTCGCGACGGTCCGCCAGGCCGGGCAGGTCGAAGGTCCACAGGTTGATACGGGCGTACAGGTCTTCCCGGAACAGGCCTTCGACCACCCGGCTGCGCAGGTCGCGGTGGGTGCCGGCGATGATCAGGAAGTCGCTTTCGACTTCCTTGTCCGAACCCAATGGGAAGAAGCGCTTCTCCTCGATGGCCTTGAGCAGCATCGCCTGCTCATCCAGCCCCAGTTCGCCGATCTCGTCCAGGAACAGCAGGCCGCCATCGGCCGCCCGCAACAGGCCCTCGCGGCTGTTCTGGGCGCCCGTGAAAGCGCCCTTGGTGTGTCCGAACAGCGCCGACATGGCGCCATCGCCGCGCAGCGTGGCGCAGTTGACCTCGACGAAACGACCCTCGACCTGATGCCGGTTGCGCTTGAGCTCATAGATGCGTCGGGCGAGGAACGACTTGCCCGCGCCGGTCGGGCCGATCAGCAGCATCGGGGCCTTCGAGCGCACCGCCACCCGTTCGATCTGCTCGATGGTCCGGTTGAAGTCGGCGTTGCGCGTGGCAATGCCGGACTTGAGAAAGGCCAGCCCCTCCAGTTGCCTGTCGCTGAAGCGCTTGGCGATCCGGTCGTAGCGCGACAGGTCCAGGTCGATCAGGGTGTGGGTGCCGGTGACCCGTGCCTCTTCGTTCAGGCGGCGAGCCGGGGACGTCTGCACCAGGCGCGCCGGCAGGTAGCGTGCCTCGGTCAACAGGAACCAGCAGATCTGTGCCACGTGGGTGCCGGTGGTGATGTGCACGAGGTACTCCTCATGCTCGGTATCGAAGTGATAGGCGTTGGTGAAGTCGTCCAGCGCGCCATAGACCTCCTCGAAATCCCAGGGATTGCGCAGGTGCATCGGGTGCAGGCGCACTTCGGTTTCCGGTGAAACCTGCTGGATGTCGCTGCGGATTCGCTCGGCCAGGCTGACATCGCGGGCATCGGTGCCATGAATCAGTTCGAAACGATGTACCAGCAGGTCGGATTGCTGGCACAGGCCGATGCTGGGCCGCCAGTGGCCCCAGCGGTTGGCGCCCTTGCCGACGCGATCAAGGTTGGAACCGATGAAACCGATGGTGACCGTGCGCTTGCTGGACATGTTTATCTTTATGGATAAATGGCGATATCCAATGATAAATAAAAAATGAAGGCTCGTCTGGCTATCGAGCCGTGTTTTTCCTGGAATAAATATTTTTTCCAATAAAATCAAATATTTAAAATTTTATTAGGTGAATTTTCAGAAGCTGGCACGTGCTCTGCAATATCTCTGGCAACGAACGAAACAACAGAGCGAGAAGCCAAGATGGCCAACACCCAGCTGTTCCAGACCCGCACCCAGCCTGCGGCCTGCGACATCCGCAATGCCTCCGGCGCCGTGGCCTACGCCTATACGGCGCGCCATGCCCTGGCACAGTTGGCGGTGACCGGTTGCCTGAACCAGACCTACCATGCCAGTGCGCAAGGCCAGTTGGAGGCGGTGCTCAAGCGCGTTGCCGAGGTCGACAGTGCCTTCGTTGCCAAGGCCGCGATCTACGCTCGCCAGCAGGGTCACATGAAGGACATGCCCGCCTTGCTGCTGGCCGCCCTGGCGGCCCAGCGCTCGACCATGCTGCCGGTGGTGTTCGCCCAGGTGGTGGACAGCGGCAAGATGCTGCGCAACTTCGTGCAGATCCTGCGCAGCGGGGCCACCGGGCGCAAGTCGCTGGGTTCGCAGCCCAAGCGCCTGGTGCAGCAGTGGCTCAACAGCGCCAGCGAGCGCCAGTTGTTGCAGGCGTCGGTGGGTAACCAGCCGTCGCTGGCCGATGTGCTGAAGATGGTTCACCCCAAGCCGGCAGAGGCCTGGCGCGAGGCGTTCTTCGCCTGGGTGATCGGCAAGCCGGTGGCGTTCGATGCCTTGCCGCCGCTGACCCGCTCGCTGCTGGAGTTTCGCGCCGGGGCCAGCCGGCAACTGCCGCAGGTGCCATTCCAGTTGCTGGGCAACGAGACGCTGGACTCGCGACAATGGGCGCAGCTGGCCGTGACCATGGGCTGGCAGGCCCTGCGGATGAACCTGAACACCCTGGCTCGCCACGGTGCCTTCAAGGTGCCGGGATGTGCCGGGACGGTGGCCGCGCGGTTGTCGAACCCGGAGGAGGTGGCCAAGGCGCGGGTTTATCCGTACCAGTTGCTCGCGGCCTACCGGATGATCGGCGAGGATGTTCCTCCGCAGATAGGTGAGGCGTTGCAGGATGCCCTGGAGTTGTCGCTGGACAATGTCCCGGCCCTGCGCGGCACGGTGGTGGTCTGCCCGGATGTCTCGGGCTCCATGCACAGCCCGGTCACCGGTTATCGCCAGGGGGCGACCACGGCAGTGCGGTGCATCGATGTGGCGGCCCTGATTGCCGCCGCCGTATTGCGCAAGACGCCCCAGGCGAGGGTGCTGCCCTTTGAGAACGAGGTGGTGAAGGTGCAACTCAACCCACGCGACAGCGTCATGAGCAATGCCCAGCAACTCGCCGCCGTTGGCGGTGGCGGAACCCGCTGCTCGGCGCCGCTGGCGCAGTTGGTTCGCGAGCAGGCCAGGGTGGATACGCTGATCCTGGTCTCGGACAACGAGTCCTGGATCGATGATCGCCGTTACGGCGCCAGCGAAACCCTGGTGCAGTGGGAGCACATCCGGCGGATCAACCCCGATGCGCGGCTGATCTGCATCGACCTGCAGCCCGGGGCGAGCACCCAGGCACCGGATCGGCCGGACATCCTGAATGTCGGCGGTTTCAGTGACGCGGTGTTCGATGTCATCGACCAGTTCACCGCCGGTACCTACGGTGCACGGCACTGGGTGAAAGTGATCGACGAACTGTCGATATGAATGAAGGCAAACCCGTTCAGCCCTGATGGGCTGAGCACCACACTGTTGAATTTCGCGGCAACCGAATGCCGGTGGGACTACATCCAAAGACGTCTCATCACCCTCTTGTCGGTTGCCACGAAAGGTACGAATGCCAGTGGCTGTACATCTGAATGCCGGTCTGAATCCGGCCCGTGGCAACACGGATCAGTCACTTACCTTGTCGTACCACCCATTTTTGATGATTTACCCGGCGAATGCTGGTGGAACTACATTGTCGCGGGTTCGATTCCCGCTCACCACAAGGTGATAGCTCAGTGGTGATAGCTCAGAGGTAGAGCGTGTCCATGTTTCACCGCCCCTTGTCGCCGTCAAACCAGGACAAGGCCGAATTGGCCATCAGGAAATGAAGAACATGCAAGACCAGACCTACACCCTGCTCGAAGTCGCCAACGGCAAACCGATCAAACTCTGGACCCAGGGGGTTCCGGTCGAGCCCGAGGCTCGCCAGCAATTGATGAACACCGCGAAGATGCCGTTCATCTTCAAGCACATGGCCGTGATGCCCGACGTGCACCTGGGCAAGGGCTCGACCATCGGTAGCGTGATCCCGACGGTGGGCGCGATCATCCCGGCGGCAGTGGGCGTGGATATCGGTTGCGGAATGATTGCCGCGTGCACCTCGCTGACCGCCAGCGATCTGCCGGACAACCTGCAGGGCCTGCGTAGCGCCATCGAGCGGGCGGTGCCCCACGGTCGTACCAGTCCACGCAGCGGGCGTGACAAGGGCGCCTGGGAAGATGTTCCGGACGTGGCCGACCTGGCCTGGTCGGCACTGGAGCCGCGGTTCAAGGCCATTATCGACAAGTACCCGAAGCTGAAGAACGCCAACCATCGCAAGCACCTGGGAACCCTCGGGTCGGGTAACCACTTCATCGAGGTTTGCCTCGATGAGGCGAACCGGGTCTGGTTCATGCTGCACAGCGGTTCGCGGGGTGTCGGTAACGCCATCGGCAACCTGTTCATCGAACTGGCGCGGGCCGATATGCGTGGGCATATCGCCAACCTGCCGGACCGCGACCTGGCGTACTTCGAGGAAGGTAGCCAGCACTTCGATGATTACGTCGAGGCGGTCGCCTGGGCGCAGGACTTCGCCCGGCAGAACCGTGCGGTGATGATGCAGGCGGTGATCGCCGCCACGCGCCAGGTGATTCGCAAGCCATTCGACGTGGCGCTGGAGGCGGTGAACTGCCACCACAACTACGTGCAGAAGGAGCGGCATTTCGGCGAGGAAGTACTGGTGACCCGCAAGGGCGCGGTATCGGCGAAGAAGGGGGAGCTGGGGATCATTCCCGGCTCGATGGGCGCCAGGAGCTTCATCGTTCGTGGGTTGGGTAACGAGGAATCGTTCTGCTCCTGCAGCCACGGTGCCGGGCGAGTCATGAGCCGTACCAAGGCCAAGCAGATGTTCACCGTCGAGGACCAGATCCGCGCGACGGCCCATGTCGAGTGCCGCAAGGACGAGGCGGTGATCGACGAGATCCCGATGGCCTACAAGGACATCGACCAGGTGATGCACGCCCAGCGTGAACTGGTGGAAGTGCTGCATACCTTGCGGCAGGTGGTTTGTGTGAAGGGGTAGAGTGATTGGCCTGGTTGGAGAGGGAAGGGCATGAATGGGGAATATGACGAACGCCACCCGCTGGATGACGCGATGCGTGCCCGGGTGCTGGAGGAGCTGGCGCGGATAGAGCGCGAGCGTAATGTGAAGGTGCTGTATGCCTGCGAATCGGGCAGCCGCGCCTGGGGTTTCTCGTCGACGAACAGCGATTACGATGTGCGCTTCGTCTATGTGGAGAAACCGGACTGGTTCATCCAGGTCAGCGAGGCGCGGGATGTGATCGAGCGGCCGCTGGACGATGATTTGGATATCAGTGGTTGGGAGTTGCGCAAGACCCTGGGGTTGTTGCGCAAATCCAACCCGACCCTGCTCGAATGGCTCGATTCGCCACTGGTGTATCGCAGTGAGGAGGCCGCGACCCGCTCATTGCGTGAGCTGGCGGAGGCGTTCTACAGCCCGCCCGCCGCACGCAATCACTACCTGTCGATGGCCCGGAAGAACTTCCGTGGCTACCTGCAGGGGGAGACGGTGCGGTTCAAGAAGTACTTCTACGTGCTACGGCCCCTGTTGGCGGTGCGCTGGATTGACAGTGGGCTGGGGCGGCCGCCGATGACCTTCGATGCGTTGCTCGAGACGGTCGACGATCCGCTGCTGCTGGCGGAGGTCGATGAGTTGCTGCAACTCAAGCGCGGCGCCGACGAGGCGGCCTATGGCTCGCGTCGCCCGGCGTTGCACGAATTCATCGAGGCGCAGTTGGAGCAGCCGGTGCCGGTATTGCCACGTACCCACGAAAACAGTGAGCGTCTGGACCACTACCTGAGGGAGATGGTCCGTACTTATGCATGATTCAGGAAGGATATGAAAAAGGACATGATCGAACTGGACGGCGCCATGGGCGGCGGCCAGGTGTTGCGTAGCGGCTTGAGCCTGTCGATGTTGACGGGGCGGGCACTGCGTATCGGTAACATTCGCGCCCGGCGCAGTCGGCCGGGCCTGCTACGCCAGCACCTGACGGCGGTGCTGGCGGCCGCCGAGGTCTGTGGGGCGCGGCTGGAAGGCGCGCAGTTGGGTTCACAAAGCCTGTATTTCGAACCGGGACCGATTCGGGGTGGTGACTTCCGCTTTGCCATCGGCACGGCCGGCAGTTGCTCGCTGGTGTTGCAGACCCTGCTGCCGGCCTTGCTGCAAGCACCGCAGCCCAGCCGGGTGCGTATCAGCGGCGGAACCCACAACCCACTGGCTCCGCCCTTCGAGTTTCTCGAGCGCGCCTGGTTGCCGCTGCTGCGGCGGATGGGAGCCAAGGTCGAGTTGCAACTGCTGCGCCATGGTTTCGTGCCAGCTGGCGGTGGCGAACTGGAAGTGTTCGTCCAGCCTTCGACCTTGCAGCCTCTGCACCTGAACGAGCGCGGTGAAGTGCTCGAACGTGATGCGCGGGTGCTGCTCGGCGGTATTGTCGACGGCGTGGCCCAGCGTGAGCTGGCCCGGGTTGCGAAGCGCCTGCACCTGCCCGAGGAGGCCTGTCGCACGGAGCATGTCGCGGCGGACAGCCCTGGCAACGTGTTGCTGCTGGAATTCCGCTGCGCGCAGTTGAGCGAGGTGTTCTGCGCCTTCGGGCAGTTCAACGTGCGCTCCGAGGCGGTCGCCGATGCGGCGGTCGACGCGGCGCGGCATTGGTTGAACAGCAAGGCGGCGGTGGGCGAGCATCTGGCCGATCAACTGCTGCTGCCCATGGCGATGGCGGGCGGCGGGAGTTTAACCACGCCGCAGATGACCGAGCACCTGCAGAGCAACATGCGGGTGATCGAAGCCTTCCTGCCGCTGAAGCTGGTAGGTGCCTCGGGCCCGGATGGGGTGTTGCAGGTCGAGTGCCGGGCCTGATTCAGTTTGCCTGGCGTTGACGTCGGAACTGACCCGGTGGCAAGCCCTGGGTCGCCTTGAAACGACGTGAGAAGTATGCCTCATCGGCAAAGCCGCACAGCCGTGCGACCTGGCTGATGGGGTGATCGCCGTTGAGCAGGTGCGTGCGCGCCAGGTGCATGCGTCGCTCCAGCACCAGGTCCGAAAAGGTCTTGCCGGTCTCCTTGCGCAACAGGTGTGTCAGGTAGTTGGGCGACAGGAAGACCGCCTCGGCGGTGTCCTTGAGGTTCAGCGCCGGGTCGGCGATATGCTCGCGCAGGTAGCCTGACAACCGAGCCATGGCATCCCGTCGGCCACGCCGCGCGGCCTTGTTCGCTGATAGCGCCTCGAGTTCGTTGCCGAAGCGGCTGCAGATCTTGCCGGTCAGTTGCAGCAGGCAGCCCCTGAGCGCCTGGCGGGTGCCCAGGTCGCGGCCCTGGTCCAGCTCACGCATTTTCTCCAGCAGCGTCAGGACTTCGGCGAAATCCTGCTCGTCGAGAATGAAGTCCAGGTGTTCCTGGTACTGGAATGGCGAGAGTTCGGGGCGCTCGTGAATGGACAGGTCTTCCAGGTCCAGCGGGTCGCAATCCAGGTGCGGCAGGAAGAATGCCTGGGAGAAGTTGATCAGGACGAAGTTGCTGTCCTCGGGATGCGGGATCAGGTGCAGGCGATGCGGCAGGATGAACGCCAGCGCCCGCTGCGGGTAGGGCCTGATGGCACCGCCGATGTGCTGCACGGTGTCGCCACCCAGGTTGATCTGGATCTGGAAGTAGTCGTGGCGGTGCGGGGCGACGATAGCCGGTCGGGCCTGCTTGTCACGGATGTAGAAATCCGGGCGGTCGCTGCGTTGCTGCATGCCGTAGGTGCGCACGCGGGAAGTACTCGACATCGACACGATCCTTGAGCGGCCAGGAGGGGATGTCGGCATTCTAGGCTATGCACGAAATCGCTTGAAACTTGGTTATGCGGCGTTAAAAACCGGCTCGGAATGCTCATTGACAACCAGTCAACTGCGCTTCCTCGCCGGTTTTTGCCTTGCCTAACCTGCGTTTCAAACAATTTCGTACACAGCCTAGGGCAATGGCGACATCCCGGCACCCGCTCAACGCTGGCCGATGCTCAGCTCGAAGGTGGCGATGCCGTCGATACCGGCGCTCACCCGATCGCCCGGCTGCAGCGCCCCGACACCGGCCGGGGTGCCGGTGAGGATCAGGTCGCCGGCGCGCAGGGCGACCGAGCGCGACAGGTGGCTGATCACATCCGGCACCGACCAGATCTGGTCGGCCAGGTCGCCGCGCTGGCGTTCGACATCATTGACCTTCAGCCAGATCGCACCGCTTTGCGGGTGCCCCAGCTGGCTGGCCCGATGCAGCGCCGTACACGGTGCCGATTCATCGAAACCCTTGGCCCAATCCCAGGGACGTCCGAGCTTCTTGGCCTGGGCCTGGATATCCCGGCGGGTGAGGTCGAGGCCGACGCCGTAACCCCAGACATGGGCGAGGGCATGCTCTGGCTCGATGTTCTCGCCGCCTTCGCCAATCGCCACGACCAGTTCGATCTCATGGTGCAGGTCCGTGGTCAGGGGCGGGTAGGCGATCACGCCACTGGCCGGAACCACCGCGTCGGCAGGTTTCATGAAGAAGAACGGTGGCTCGCGGTCCGGGTCGTGGCCCATTTCCCGGGCGTGTTCGGAATAGTTGCGGCCCACGCAGAACACCCGGCGAATCGGGAAGCGGGCGGATTCGCCGGCAACGGCCAGGGATGGGGTTTGGTGGGGGGCGAAGACATAGTCGCTCATGGAGTTCTCCTCGGTGGAATCGAGCCGTAGCTGGCAGGCGGTGATTCCAGTGTGGGAGCGCGACGTCATGCAGAGTTGGATAAAACCGGCGGGTTTCTGGATTTTTGCACGGTAGTGACAGAGCAGGGGAGCCCACCCGTGTCGGGTGGGCTCGATGGTTCAGACCATCAGGCGCTCTTGGCCAGCGCGTGGTGCGAAGCCCACTCGGCCTTCAGGCTCTGCAGGACGCGGCCCATGAAGTCGCGGTCGGCTGCCGCCTTCTTGCCGGTGTAGCCCTGGCCGCGACGGTACATCACCAGGCAGGCCAGCAGGTTGGGCTGGGCGCGGCTGAAATGCTGCTCGTCGACATGGGTCGCGCGGCGGTCGAGTTTCACGTCTCCGGCTTCGCTGATCCAGAGGATATGGTCGTCGTGGCTGTCCTTGCGGGATGCGAACAGTCCAGCCAATTGATCGATAGTCGGATGATTGTTCAGATTCATGTTAAAGCCCCTTTGACCACTCGTTAATCTGTCTGGTTTACGTGTGTATCGTTGCCAAGACGGCGAATTGCTGAGGTGCCGCACGCGGGCAATAGCGCCCGTTGAATGTGGCTCCAACCCCGGTGGTGATTTCGTGTAGCGTGAAACCAGGCTCGCTACACAGGACGTCTCGACGAAAAGAAGCAGCAGCGCGATCCTTGAACGGCGCCGACGACAGTAACGAAGTCAGCCACAAGCATTTTGAGGACGTTAGGCCGGTGCTTCTCGCCCGTTGGGACGATCACGACAGGTCAGCTTCATCAATCTGCCTTGTGGGCAGTACATATCCAGAACAGCTCGACGGCTTGTCGAGCCTGTCACAACAGCTTTCTACAGCACTCCCGATCGGGGAGATGGCTTCATCATGCAAGGGCAAAAAGCGCGCGTCAATGATTTTGTAGTGATTTTTTTATCTCACTACATATTGCAAATTCGCCACGCCCGATCATTCGGCCAACAGGCCGATTGGCCGAAAAGTGACCGGCAAGTCTTGATTTCATGGCAAAAACCACTGGCGCCGCAGGGTTGGCCAGCGGCAGACTGTTGCAAGGGGTGCAACAGAGCTTTCTCGATCTTCCGGTGTAAACCGGGGGGCGATTGGCCTAAGCTCGGCAGCCTCTGAATCCGTCTTCGCGAATCTGTTTGGGAAACTCCATGTCACAGCTATTTCCGACCACGCGCCTGCGTCGCCTGCGCCGAAATGAAAGCCTGCGCGGCCTGTTCCAGGAAACCGAGTTCAGCCTCAACGACCTGGTCCTGCCGATCTTCGTCGAGGAAGGGATCGACGATTTCGTGCCCATCACCAGCATGCCGGGAGTGATGCGGATTCCCGAGAAGAAGCTGGCGAGCGAGATCGAGCGCTATGCCCGCGCCGGGATCAAGTCGGTGATGACCTTCGGCGTCTCCCATCACCTGGATGCCGAGGGCAGCGATACCTGGAACGAACAGGGGCTGGTGGCGCGCATGGCGCGGATCTGCAAGGACACCGTGCCGGAAATGGTGGTGATGTCCGATACCTGTTTCTGCGAGTACACCTCTCATGGTCACTGCGGCGTGCTGCATGGCGATGCGGTGGACAATGACGCCACCCTGCGCAACCTCGGGCGCCAGGCCGTCATCGCGGCCCAGGCGGGGGCGGACTTCATCTCGCCGTCCGCGGCGATGGATGGCCAGGTCCAGGCCATCCGCAGTGCGCTCGATGCTGCCGGCTTCCTCGACACCTCGATCATGGCCTATTCGACCAAGTTCGCCTCGGCACTCTACGGGCCGTTCCGTGAAGCCGGCGGTACCGCGCTCAAAGGTGATCGCAAGGCCTACCAGATGAACCCGATGAACCGCCGCGAAGCGGTGCGCGAATCGCTGCTGGATGAACAGGAAGGCGCTGATGCGCTGATGGTCAAGCCGGCTGGCGCTTACCTCGATATCATCCGCGACATCCGTGAGGCCTCGCGTCTGCCATTGGCGGCGTACCAGGTCAGTGGCGAATACGCGATGATCAAGTTCGGTGCCCAGGCCGGCGCCGTCGACGAACACCGGGTGGTGCGCGAGAGCCTGGGAGCGATCAAGCGCGCCGGCGCCGATATCATCCTGACCTATTTTGCGATGGACATCGCCCGCGACGGGATTTGAACGAGGGTTGTGTGCTGAAATGGCGCACAGACCACCGATCACGTTCTTTCGACAGGGAGTAGCACCATGAGCCAGCACGATTTCAAGCAACTGGATGTCTTCAGTCGCGAACCGCTCAAGGGAAATCCGCTGGCCGTGGTATTCGCCGCCGACTCGCTGACCAGCGAGCGGATGCAGGCCTTCGCGACCTGGACCAACCTCAGCGAAACCACCTTTCTGCAGGCGCCCCGCGACCCTCGGGCGGACTATCGGGTGCGGATCTTCACTTCCACCAAGGAGCTGCCGTTCGCCGGCCACCCGACGCTGGGTACCTGCCATGCCTGGCTGGAGGCGGGTGGCGTAGCCAAGGGCGAAGAAATCATCCAGGAGTGTGGTGTCGGCCTGGTGCGAATTCGCCGCCAGGGGAATGACCTGGCCTTTCTCGCGCCGCCGCTGCTGCGGGCCGGACCGCTCGAGCCGGAACTGCGCGAGCGTGCTCGACGGGGCCTGGGGTTGGCTCCCGAGGAGGTGCTCGAAGCCCAGTGGGTCGACAACGGTGCGGACTGGATGGTGCTGATGCTGCCCAGCCGGGCACGGGTGCTGGCGATCAAGCCTGACTACGTGCAACTGGAAGGCTTGGCCGTTGGCGTCGTGGCGCCTTGGAGTCCGGCGCGGGATGGCGATGACTGCCAGTTTGAGGTACGCGCTTTCATCGCCGGTGATGGCATGCCTGAAGACCCGGTCACCGGCAGCCTGAACGCCGGTATCGCCCGTTGGCTGCTGGGGGCGGGGCGGGCGCCACGCTCCTATCGGGTCAGCCAGGGCACGGCGATGGGGCGTGCCGGGCGGGTGCAGGTGGAGCAGATCGGTGACGAGATCTGGGTCGGTGGCGCCGCCGTGACCTGCATCAGCGGCAGCCTGACGCTATAGCGTCGGGCCGGGTGCCTGGGCGACCAGCATCATCGCGGCCGACAGGGTGTGCCCATCGGTGATCCGGCCCTCGGCAATCATCGTCATCAGTTCCTGGCGCGTCACGAACAGCACCTTGTCGACCTCACCATCGGTGCTGTCGCTGGCCTCGCCCTCGATATCCACCCGGCACACGGCCACCGCGCTGGCGATCAGCGAGGTGTTGCTGTGCAGCAACCCCAGTTCGGTGACATGGCGTGCCGGCCAGCCGGTTTCCTCCTGCAGCTCACGGGCGGCGGCGTCGCGGGCGGTCTCGCCCGGGTCGATCGCGCCGCGGGGAAACTCGATGGACTGCGCGCCGATGGCCCGGCGCTGCAGCACCGCCAGCATCAGGCGGCCGTCGGGCATGACGGGAATCGCCACCACGCCATTGATGGCCTGGCGCTCCTTGACGATGAAGTAGCTGCCTTGCTTGACCACGTCGAAGTAGGGCGTGTGCAGCAGGCATTCGGATTCGGTGTCGGGCTTCATGCGCGGTATCACTCCAGAAAGCAGCGGTCGAACAGGTAGAGGGCGTCGGGCTTGAGGTTTTGCAGGGTGGCTTGCGGACGGCCGCCGTCTCCCTGTTTCTTGCGTCCGGTTTCGCGCAGGTAGCCGGCCTCGGTCATCTTCAGCAGGCGTTGGCGGGTACTGGTCTTGAGTACCGGGCGCGCGAGCACCAGGGAAAAGATCGCAGTGGCTTCCGGGGCGCTGAACTCGGTGCCGAGAAAGGTCAGTGGCAGGCTGCTGTACAGCGACTTGGACAGCAGTCGCTCCTGCGTGGCCGCCACCAGCGTGTTGTGGTCGAACGGCAGGCGTACCGAGCCGTTGGCGACGCTGTCGAGAGCGAACCAGGCCTGTTGTTCGTTCAGGCTGGGTGACTCGGCGACGATGGCCAGGTAGTAGGTCGAGGATGACCAGCAACGGGGGTCGCGAAAGGCATCGCCGACAGTACCGACCTGTTCGCACCAGGCCAGCGGCAGGTTGACCTTGTCACTGGCACGCAGGCGTTCCACTGCATCGTCCAGCGTCCGGTCGGGCACCGCGCCGTTGACCACCAGGCCGGGCAGGGCCCAGTGGCCCTGGAATGGCTCGGCCTCGCGTTTGTGCAGCAGGATCTGCAGTGCCTGCGCCTCGCGGCAGTAGAAAAGCACGCACAGGTCGACGGTGTGCAGGTAGTCGCTTTTCTTCGGTGGGCTGGGGGTCGGGTCCGGCATGTCAGTTCCTGTGTGCGGCATAGAGTCCGTAGTCTACCGGATTCATCCCCGGTGCCATCCAGTGGGCGGGCAGTGTTTCGCCCACGGCCAGGCGCTCGCGCAGCAAGGTGCTGCGCACACCCACCTGTTCATCCATGCAGAGTACCGAAAAGCGTTCGAGCAATTGCGCGCCCAGATGAAAATCCGGCAGTTGCGCGGCAACGTCCTGCCCGACCACCAGGGCGATCTGCCGGGTTGGCAGGCCGGTGATGTCGGCCAGGGTGCAGAGCAGCCCATAGCTGTAGATCGGTGCGTCGGTCAGTTGGGCCAGCTGTTGCTCGATCCGGCTGACCGAAAGGGTTGAAGAGCAGGAGGGGCGCACCTGTTCGACGATTGCCTGCAGCCAGCGCAGGCGCCGTTCGTATTCAGCCATGTGCTTGCCATGAGGGTGCCGGAAGGAGGGCACCACCCACACCGAGCGGGCGTGGCGGGAGGCCTCGATCATCACTTGGGCGTGACCGGCGTGAGGTGGGTTGAAGGCGCCGCCATAGATTGCGAGCTCGTACATGGATGGGATCTCCTTTTTCTTAAAAGTACGTGTCATGTACTTATAGGTCAAGGATGATTTATGTGGATAATGGCTATTTTGTGTTGTTTGAATATTTTTTCAATCGAAGCTTGATTTGAAAGTACATGACATGTACCTTTGTTTCATCGCCAAGGGAGAACCCGCCATGAACGCTCAAGTGATCAAGACAGCCGCCTTCGATGTCGATGCCCAGAAGGGCTTCACGCCGCTATGCCCGGATGAACTGCCCGTGGTGGGTGGCCACCTGATCGGTGCCGAATTGAACTTCATGGCATCGCTGGCCGGGATCCGTGTCGGCAGCAAGGACGCGCACAGCCCGAAGGCGCCCTGGGTCGTCGAGTCCCATGAGCAAATGCTCAAGCCGACCGGCCTGGAACATGCCGACCTGACGTGGGTCAGCCACTGCGTTCCCGGCACCGAAGGCTTTACCCTGCTCGATGAGCTGCCGGCGCCCCAGGACTACGACTATTTCGTCTGGAAGGGCGTGGAGCCGGCCTTGCACCCCTACGGAGCCTGTTTCCACGATCTCTACCACCAGCTCTCCACCGGGGTGATCGAATACCTGAACGCCCACGGGGTGCAGCAGGTGATCGTCGGCGGCCTGGCCCTGGATTTCTGCGTCAAGACCACGGCGCTGCAACTGGCAGGGGCGGGGTTCAGGGTCATCGTCTATCTGCCGGCCTGCCGGGCCATCAGTGCCGAAGGGGCGCAACAGGCCATCCACGATCTGCAACAGGCGCGGATCGAGGTCGTCAACAGTCGTGAACAACTGGTCCGTGCGACCGGCCACAAGGAGTAACTCATGGAAAGCGCATTCAACCGCGAAGGCGGTGTCATCCAGGGCTTGCTGGATACCGATTACTACACCTTCACCATGATGCAGGCGGTGTTGCACCAGCACCCCAACGTCGAGGTGGAGTACCAGTTCATCGTTCGTTCCCGGGAGAAGCTCGGCCACCTGATACCCGAAGTGCGCGCCGAGCTGGAAAAGCTGGCGGGCCTGCAGATGCGCGAAGGCGAACTGCGCTTCCTGTTCAACCGGCGGTTTCGCGAGTACCTGACCGCGGACTTCGAGCAGTTTCTCGGCCTGTTCCGCTTCAACCTGCGCTACATCCACGTCAGCGAAGTGGACGGTCAGCTGACCATTCGCGTACGTGGCCCGATGTTGCACTGCATCATGTTCGAGCAGCCGGTGCTGGCCCTGGTCAGCGAGTTGCGCAACCGCGAGAAGTACCCGGATGTGCTGCTGGAAGACGTCAGCCGCAAGCTCTACCAGAAGTTCGAATGGCTGGAGAAGAACCTCAGTCGCGAGGAGCTGGCCGACCTGCGGGTGTCGGACTTTTCGACCCGCCGGCGGCTGTCCTTCCGCGCTCAGCGCGAGGTGGTCGACATCATGCGCCGCGACTTCCCCGGCGTGTTCGTCGGCACCAGCAACGCGCACCTGGCCTACGAGTTCGACCTGCCGCTGATCGGCACCATGGCCCACCAATGGCTGATGGTGCACCAGCAGCTCGGGCGCCTGCGCGAAAGCCAGAACGCGGCACTGGAAAACTGGGTGCGCGAGTATCGCGGCCGGCTCGGGATCGCCCTGACCGACTGCATCAGCACCGACTTTTTCCTCGAGGACTTCGACCTGTACTTCGCCAAGCTCTACGACGGTCTGCGCCAGGACTCCGGTGATCCGATCGTCTGGGCCGACAAGGTACTGGCGCGCTATCGGCAGTTGGGCATCGACCCGATGAGCAAGGAACTGATGTTCTCCGATGGCCTGAACTTCGAGAAGTGCCTGCCGATCATGCGCCACGTGCGGGGCAAGGCGCGTTTCGGCTTCGGCATGGGCACCAGCCTGGCGTGCGATGTCGAGGGTGTCGAGCCGCTGAGCATCGTGATGAAGCTGGTGCGGGTGCACGGCGAGCCGGTGGTGAAGTTTTCCGATGATCCGGTGAAGAACGTCTGTGAAGACCCGTCGTTCCTGCGCTATGCGGCGCAGGTGTTCAAGGTGACTGAAATCAATCGGCAACTGGAGGTGTGAGATGGGAACCGAAACTCAGGATCGAATTGCCAAGGCGCTCGGGGTGAATCGGCAACTGGCCCGCGGCGATGAGGCCGCGGAGCTGTCCCGGCGTATCGCGTTCATCAAGGCCACGCTCAAGCGTTCCGGCTGCCAGGCCCTGGTACTGGGCATCAGCGGTGGGGTCGATTCGCTGACCGCCGGCCGCCTGTGCCAACTGGCGGTCGAGCAGTTGCGCGAGGAGGGCGTTGCGGCGCGCTTCATCGCCATGCGTCTGCCTTACCGGACCCAGGCTGACGAGCATGACGCCCAGGCCGCCCTGGCGTTCATCCGGCCGGACGAGATCAGCACTGCGAATATCTCGGCCTGCGTGGAGGGGTTGATGGGTAGCCTCGAAGCCGAGGCAGCGCAGGCCAGCCCGGCCCAGGTGGATTTCGTCAAGGGCAACGTCAAGGCCCGGGCCCGGATGATGGCCCAGTATGCGCTGGCCAATTTCGCCAACGGGCTGGTGGTCGGCACCGATCACGCGGCCGAGGCACTGATGGGTTTTTTCACCAAGTTCGGTGACGGCGCCTGCGACCTGGCGCCCCTGTCGGGCCTGACCAAGGGCCAGGTGCGTCGGCTGGCCTCGGCCATAGGCGCGCCGGAACAACTGGTGTTCAAGACGCCAACGGCGGACCTTGAGGAACTGGTGCCGGGCAAGCCGGACGAAGCCGCCTATGGTTGCAGCTATGCCGAGATCGACGCCTATCTGCTCGGCGAGCCGGTTGCGACACAGGTCAGCGCCATCATCGAGGCGGCCTACGCCAGGACTGCGCACAAGCGGGCCCTGCCGTATTCGCCGGCCTGAGGCGGATCAGCGCGGGGTATCGAGGGTGTGGTTCAAGGCCACGTACTGCAACAGCATGATGGTCTTGGCATCGACGATTTCCCCGCGCCGTACCGCGGCCAGGGCGTCCTCCAGGGACAGTTCCAGGACCTCCAGGTCCTCGCCCTCGGCCTCCAGGCCACCGCCATGGCTGACCTTGCTGTCACCGTCATATTCGCCAAGGAAGAAGTGCAGCTTCTCGGTCACCGAGCCGGGGCTCATGTAGGCCTCGAAGATCTTCTGGACGTTCTGCACCCGGTAACCGGTTTCTTCCTCGGCCTCGGCGCGGATCCGGTCCTCGGGCGACGCATTTTCCAGCAGGCCGGCGGCGGCCTCCACCAGCATGCCGTCGTGGCCGTTGACGAAGACCGGGAAGCGGAACTGGCGGGTCAGTACCACGCTGCGTTTTTCACGGTTGAACAGCAGGATGGTCGCGCCATTGCCGCGGTCGTAGGTCTCGCGGCTCTGCCGCTGCCAGGTGCCGTCGCTGCGCAGGAAGTCGAAGGTGGTTTTCTTCAGCAGATACCAGTCATCCGAGAGGACGGTGCTGTCGATGATGCGAACCCGGTCTTTCGTAGCGGTCATGATCCACGCCCTGTGGTGTGCAAAGCGCAGATCATACTGTCTGTTCAGGCCACTGCAACCGAACGTTTCCGGCGGCTGGCGACCACCAGGAAGCTCACCAGCGCCACCAGTGGCAGGGCGCTGCCCAGGGCCATGATCGCCGCCCAGCCAGCCTGTTCGTACAAGCTGCTGGCCACCGCCGAACCGATGGCGCCACCGATGAAGATACTGGTCATGTACAGCGCGTTGAGCCGGCCACGACTGGTCGCATCGAGGGCATAGACCGAACGCTGGCCGAGCACCATGTTCATCTGCACCGCAAAGTCCAGCAGCACGCCGGTCACGGCCAGGCCGATCACGCTGTAGGCCGGATGGACCAGCGCCGGCAGGAAACTCAGGGTTGCCAGCAGCATCGCCAGCAGGGACATGCGCTGGGTATGCCCGGCATCCGCCAGGCGCCCGGCCAGCGGCGCGGCAATCGCGCCCATCGCGCCGACCAGGGCAAACAGCGCGATCTGCGACTGCGACAGGCCATGGACGCGCGACAACTCCAGCGGTACGGCCGTCCAGAACAGGCTGAAGGTGGCGAACATCAGGCCCTGGTACCAGGCTCGCTGGCGCAGCACCGGCTGGTCACGGAACAGCTTGCCCAGCGAGCCGAGCAGTTGGCCGTAAGTGGCGCTGTGACTGGGCTGGCGCTTGGGCATGGTGCCCAGGATCACCAGCATGATGAACAGCATCAGCACGGCTGCGGCGATGAACACCGTGCGCCAGCCGAAGTAGTCGGCGACCACGCTGGACAACGGCCGGGCCAGCAGGATGCCCAGCAGCAGGCCACCCATGATCCCGCCGACCACCCGCCCGCGCGATTGCTCGGGCGCCAGGTGGGCGGCGAGGGGGATCAGGATCTGCACCGAGACCGAACTGAAGCCGATCAGCAGCGATACCACCAGGAAAACCCCGGGTTGCCGGGACAGGCCGGCGGCGACCAGGCTGAGGGTGGAGACCACCACGGTGGCGAGCATCAGCTTGCGGTTTTCCAGCAGGTCACCCAGCGGTACCAGGAAGAACAGCCCCAGGGCGTAGCCGATCTGGGTCAGGGAGACGATCAGGCTGGCACTGTGGGCGGAGATGCCCAGGTCCGGGGCGATCAGTTCGATGATCGGCTGGGCATAGTAGATGTTCGCCACGATGGCGCCGCAGCAGAAGGCGAACAGCATCACCAGGGCGCGAGTCATCACGGGGGCTGTGTGGGGGTGGGCTGACATGATCGGGAGGCTCTGGGACGGGACGGGTAGGGCAGTTTAGTGATTGGGCGAGGGCGGTGTAAGGCGGTGGCAGGAATAGTTGATATCAGCAGTGTTGATGTTCGGCGGGCAGCTGGCCTCTCGGCCTGCCCCTGAATCGAGTTGTTCGAAGATGTAACAACTCTCTTGGCCAATGGTCTTTCTTGTCAATAGAAATACTTATAAATCAATTTGTTAGGAGCGATTAAAAGAGTCTTCATGAGATTTTCCGAGCGATTGCTACGCTGCTGAACAGTTGTTTAGTATCGCCGTCAACGCTCCACCTCACACTCAAGAACAATAAGACGAGGGCCTTTCATGAGCTCCCAACCGACCCTGCTCAACTCGGTCGAGGCCGGCATTGCCCGGATCACCCTCAATCGTCCCGAGCAACGCAACGCGCTGGACATTCCCACGCTCAAGTCACTGATCGACCTGCTCGACCGGCACGCGGCCGACCCGTCGGTGCGGGTGCTGCTGCTGACCGGCAACGGCCGTAGCTTCTGCGCCGGTGCGGACCTGGCCGAATGGGCCGACGCCGAACGTCGCGGGATCCTCGAAACCTATGGCTGGACCGAAACCGCCCATGTGCTGATGAGCCGCCTGCACGCATTCGCCAAGCCCACCATCGCCGCCATCAACGGTACCGCCGTGGGGGCGGGGATGGACCTGAGCCTGTGCTGCGATTTTCGCCTGGCCGCGCAGACGGCGCGGTTCAAGGCCGGCTACACCGGCATGGCCTATTCGCCGGACGCCGGTGCCAGCTGGCACCTGCCTCGGTTGATCGGCACCGAGCAGGCCAAGCGCCTGCTGTTTCTCGACGAACTCTGGGGGGCCGACCGCGCGCTGGCTGCCGGCCTGGTCAGCGAGGTGTGTGCCGATGAGCAACTGCTGGGCACCGCCAATGACCTGGCCGTGCGCCTGGCAGCCGGCCCGACCTTCGCCTTCGCCCAGACCAAGGCACTGATCCGCGAGGGCTTCGCTCGCAGCCTGGCCGAGCAACTGCAGGCCGAGCAGGCGGCCGGCCTGCTGTGTGGCCGCAGCCGCGATGGCGCCGAGGCGCTGCAGGCCGCCGTGGAAAAACGTGCTCCCCATTTCATTGGCCAGTAACCGGACAGCAGGTAACCCATGAATTTCCAACTGACCCAAGAGCAGGACATGCTGGTCGAAGCGGTGCGCAGTTTCGTCGAGAAGGAGTTGCTGCCCCACGAGGAGGCGGTCGACCGCGCCGATGCGGTACCACCGGAGCTCGCCGCGCAGATCCGCGCTAAGGCCATTGCTGCCGGTTTCTATGCCTTCAACATGCCGGAGCAGGTTGGTGGTGGTGGCCTCGACTATCTGTCCCAGGCGTTGATCGAGCGTGAGCTGTCCAAGGTCTCCTGGGCCTTGCACGTGTTCGTCGCGCGGCCGTCGAAGATTCTCATGGCCTGCCAGGGCGCGCAGATCGAGGACTACCTGCTGCCTTGCGTGCGTGGCGAGAAGGTCGACTGCTTCGCCCTGACCGAACCCGGTGCCGGCTCCGATGCCAATGCGATCAAGACCCGTGCGGTGCGCGAGGGTGACGACTTCATCATCAACGGCAGCAAGCACTTCATCAGTCATGCCGGACACGCCGACTTCGCCATCGTCTTCGCGGTCACCGACACCTACGAGCACAACGGCCGCAAGCGCAATGCCGTGACCTCCTTCCTGGTCGACCGCGATACCCCGGGCATGACCATCCGCCGTGGCCCCAAATGCGTGAGCAACCGTGGTTACCACACCAGCGAGATCTTCTTCGACGACTGCCGCGTCCCGGCATCCAAGGTGCTGGGCGAGGTGGACAAGGGCTGGGAGGTCGCCAATGCCTGGCTGACCGCCGGGCGGGTGATGGTCGCCGCCAACTGTGTCGGCCAGGCCCAGCGCGCGCTGGATGCGGCCTTGCAATGGTCGGCCGACCGCAAACAGTTCGGCCAGCCCATCGGCACCTACCAGGGCATCTCCTTCAAGTTGGCGGACATGGCCACGCAAATCCGCGCGGCCGAACTGATGACCCTGCACACCGCCTGGAAGATGGACCAGGGCACCATGACCGACGGCGAGGCCGGCATGGCCAAGCTGTTCGCCAGCGAAGTACTGGGCCGCGCCGCCGACGAGGCGGTGCAGATCTTCGGTGGCATGGGCCTGATGGACGAGGGACCGGTGGAGCGGATCTGGCGCAACGCGCGGATCGAGCGGATCTGGGAAGGCACTTCGGAAATCCAGCGCCACATCATTTCCCGCGAGCTGCTGCGGCCGCTGCTGCGCTGATCGGACCAGGAGAGCACAGCATGTCCATTCGAGACAATCTCAAGCGCCTGCTGGCGCCACGGCACCTGGCATTCGTCGGTGGGCGCAGCATGGCACGCGCGCTCAAGCGCTGCGCCGATGGCGGTTTCCAGGGCCAGATGTGGCTGGTCAACCCGCAACACGCCAGCCTCGACGGTATTCCCTGCGTGGCCTCGGTGGCCGATCTGCCCTGTGGTCCCGATGCGGTCTTCATCGCCACCAACCGCGAATTGACCCTGACCTGCGTCGCCGAACTGGCGGCCCGGGGCGCTGGCGGGGCGATCTGCTATGCCTCCGGCTTCGCCGAAACCGGCGCCGAAGGCCAGGCCCTGCAGGTGCGGCTGTTGCAGGCGGCGGGCGAGATGGCGCTGCTGGGCCCCAACTGCTACGGGTTGCTCGACTATCTGCACAACGTCGCCCTGTGGCCGGTGGCCCATGGCGGCAAGACGGTGGAGAAGGGCGTGGCGGTGCTGACCCAGAGCGGCAACTTCGCCTACAACCTGTCGATGAGCGATCGCTCGCTGCCGCTGGCCTACATGGCCTCGGTGGGCAACCAGGCGCAGCTGGGCGTGGCCGAGCTGATGGACGTGCTGCTCGATGAGCCACGGGTCACCGCCATCGGCCTGCACCTGGAAGGCTTGAAGAACGTGCCGGGCTTTGCCCGCGCGGCGCACAAGGCCCTGGAACGGGGCATTCCGGTGATTGCCTTGAAGACCGGCGTATCGCAGATCGGTGCCGAACTGGCGTTGAGTCACACCAGCTCGCTGGCCGGTTCCGATGCACTGTACGACAGCCTGTTCGATCGTCTCGGGGTGATTCGCGTCAGCGGGCCGGTGAGTTTCATGGAGACGCTCAAGGCCGCCGCCTGTGGCAACCTGCCGGCCGGGCCGAGCCTGACCGGGCTGGCCTGTTCGGGAGGCGATGCGGGGTTGATTGCCGACTACGCCGAACGCAACGGCCTGAGCCTGCCAAAACTGAATGAGGGGCAGCGGGCAGAGTTGGCCCAGGTACTGCCCGGCTACGCCAACCTGGTCAACCCGCTGGACTTCACCACGGCGATCTGGGGCGACCGCGAGGCACTGGAGCGGATGCTCGACACCGCCCTGAGAACTCCGGCCGACTCGGCGCTGCTGGTGCTCGACTATCCGGCCGAGTTCACCGGTGAGCGCAAGGAGTGCGACCTGTTGCTGGAGCTGTATTGCCAGGCGCTGGAGCGCCACGGCAAGACCGGCTTCGTCGCTTCGGCCTTCCCCGAACTGCTCCCGGCGGCGGCCCGCGAACGGCTGCACGCCCACGGCGTGGCGGCGCTGCAAGGGGTCGAGGATGGCCTCGCGGCCTGGGGGCGGATCGCCCACTACCGCGCGCGCCGCGAGGCCTTGCTGGCCGATGGCCAGGCGGCCCTGGCGCCGATCTGCCCGGAGGCCGCGACGAGTGCTGGCAGCCTGCTCGACGAATGGCAGTCCAAGCAGGCCCTGCGCCCATTCGGCCTGCCGCTGCCACAGGCGCGTATCGGCCATCCGCGGCAGGCGCTGCTGGAGGCGCGCAGCCTGGGCTACCCGTTGGTGCTCAAGGTGGTCAGTGCCGACCTGCCGCACAAGACCGAGGTCGGTGGCGTCGCCCTCAACCTCAAGGACGAGGCCGCGCTGGCCGGCGCACTCGACACCATGCGCGACAGTCTGGCCCGGCATGCGCCGCAGTTGCGCTTCGAACAGGTACTGCTTGAGCGCATGGCTGCACCCCCCCTGGCCGAGCTGATCGTCGGGATCAAGCGTGAGCCCGGTTTTGGCCTGGCGCTGGTGATTGGCGCCGGGGGCATCCTGGTGGAGCTGCTCAAGGACAGTCGCAGCCTGTTGCTGCCCACCACCGACCAGGCCATCGAACAGGCGCTGCGTGGTTTGCGTTGCGCACCGCTGCTCACCGGTTTTCGCGGTGGCCCGGCGGTGCCGATGCCGGCGCTGGTCGCTGCGATCCGTGCGGTGGCCGACTACGCCTGCGAGAACGCCGGGCAGTTGCTGGAACTGGATGTGAATCCGCTGCTGGTCAATGCCGAGGGGGCGGTGGCGGTGGATGCGCTGATTCGGCTGGCTTGAGGTTTTGGGGGGCTTTGTGGGCCTCTTCGCGGGCAAGCCCGCTCCCACAGTTGATCGCGTTCACCTTGTGGGAGCGGGCTTGTCGGGGCGCCGGACCGCCGCGAAGAGGCCCGCCAGACCACCATTGCCATTACTGACTGCAACTTGAGGGGCAACTCGATGAGCGATAATAACAACAAGATTCCTCAACCCACCCAGGGCTTCCAACGGGAACGCCGCGACTTTCTCAAGCTCGGTGCCATGGCCGGGCTGGCCGGGGCAGCCGTGTCCATGGGCCTGCCGTTGCACGCCTGGGCCGCCGAGGCCACGCCCAAGCCGGGCGGTGTGCTGCGCCTGGGCCTGGCCGGGGCGAGCACTTCGGACTCCTACGATCCGGGCTCCTGGAGCGACACCTTCACCTTCGTCGGCTTCTCGGCGGTGTACAACACCCTGGTGGAAATCGCCGTGGACGGTTCGGCCATTCCCGAACTGGCCGAGAGCTGGCAGTCCTCGCCGGATGCACGCATCTGGACCTTCAAGTTGCGCTCGGGGGTAACCTTCCACAACGGCAAGACCCTGGCGGTGGAGGATGTGGTCGCTTCCATCGAACACCACCTGGGCGAGAAGTCCACTTCGGCGGCCAAGACCGTGCTCGGCGAAGTGGTCTCGGTCAAGGCGGCCGGTAACGACAGCGTGGCTTTCGAACTGCGTTCGGGCAATGCCGATTTCCCCTACGTGGTCGCCGACTATCACCTGGTGATCATGCCGGCCAGGGACGGCCTGGCTGACTGGCGCGCCGGGGTCGGCACCGGTGGCTACCGGCTCAAGTCCTTCGAACCGGGCGTGCGCATGGCCCTGGAGCGAAATCCCGGCTATTGGAAGGCTGGCCGCGCGCATTTCGACAGCGCCGAACTGATCGGCATCTCCGATGGCGCGGCGCGGGTCAATGCGCTGATTACCGGCCAGGTCGACGTGATCAACAAGGTCGACCTGAAGACCGTCAGCCTGCTCAAGCGCAACCCGAACATGGTCATCGAGGAAACCAAGGGGGCCCAGCAGTACACCTTCCCGATGCTCTGTGACAGCGATCCGTTTCGCAACAACGACATCCGCCTGGCGATGAAGCACGGCATCGACCGTGAGGCGTTGCTGGCCTCGGTACTCAAGGGCTATGGCGCGGTGGGCAACGACCATCCGATCCAGCCCGGCAGCCGTTTTCTCAACACGCAACTGCCGCAGCGCAAGTACGACCCCGAACAGGCGAAATTTTACTTGCGCAAGGCCGGTGTGGAGTCGCTCAAGGTGCGTCTGCAGGCCAGTGACGCCGCCTACGCCGGTGCGGTGGATGCCTCGGTGCTGTTCAAGGAACAGGCCAAGGCCGCCGGCATCGACATCGAGGTGGTGCGCGAACCGGCCGATGGCTTTTTCTCCAATGTCTGGAACAAGCAGCCGTTCACCACTTCGTTCTGGTACAGCAGCCTGACCGCCGACCGCATGTTCAGCATCGGTTACGCCAAGGGGGCGGCATGGAACGAATCGCACTGGGACAACAGTCGTTTCAATGAACTGCTCAACCAGGCCCGGGGCGAGCTCAACGTGGCGCTGCGCCAGGAGATGTACAACGAGATGCAGCAGATCTGTCGCGACGACAGCGGTGCGATCATCCCGCTGTTCGCCAGCTCCGTGGCGGCCCGTTCCAACCGCGTCGCCCATGGCGGGTTGACCGCCCCCTATGGCGAACTCGACGGCCTGCGGGTGATCGAGCGCTGGTGGCAGGCCTGAGCCGGGAGAGCAGGGCATGAAGAGCATTCTCAAGCTGCTGACCCAGCGCCTGGCGCTGGGGCTGTTCTCGCTGTTCGCGGTGTCGGTGATCATTTTCCTGGCGGTGGGCCTGCTGCCGGGAGACATCGCCCAGGCCATGCTCGGCCAGTCGGCGACCCCGGAAACCCTGGCGGCCTTCCGTGCCCAGCTGGGGCTTGATCAGCCCGCGCTATGGCGTTTCCTGCACTGGGCCGGGCATATCCTGCAAGGTGACCTCGGTGCATCCCTGGCCAACCAGCGGCCGATCGCCGAACTGGTCGCCGGGCGATTGGGCAACACCCTCTGCCTGGCCGGCCTGGCGGCGCTGGTCTCGGTGCCGTTGGCACTGATCCTCGGGATGCTCGCGGCGTTGCACCGCAACTCCTGGTTCGACCGGCTGCTCAATACCCTGGCGCTGAGCTCGGTATCGTTTCCCGAGTTCTTCGTCGCCTACCTGCTGATCCTGTTGTTCTCGGTGAAGCTGGGCTGGCTGCCAAGCCTGTCGAGCCTGCCGCCGGACGCTTCCCTGGGCCTGTTGCTGGAGCGTTCGGTACTGCCGGTGGCGACCCTGAGCCTGGTGGTGGTCGCGCAGATGATGCGCATGACCCGTGCGGCGCTGATCAACCTGCTGGCCAGCCCCTACATCGAGATGGCCCGGCTCAAGGGCATCAGCCAGGGCCGGATCATCTTCCACCATGCCTTGCCCAATGCCCTGGCACCGATCGTCAACGTGATTGCGCTGAACCTGGCCTACCTGGTGGTGGGGGTGGTGGTGGTCGAAGTGGTGTTCGTCTACCCGGGCCTGGGGCAGTTGCTGGTGGACTCGGTGGCCAAGCGCGACATCCCGGTGGTGCAGGCCTGCAGCCTGATCTTCGCCGCGACCTACATCGTGCTCAATACCCTGGCCGATGTGCTGTCGATCGCCAGCAACCCACGCCTGATGCATCCGAGGGGATAACCGATGAAAACCCTGTGCAAAGAGTTGATCCGGGCCCCGTTGAGTGCCCAGTTCGGTTTCTGTGTGATCGTCCTGTATATCGGCGTGGCGCTGCTGGCCCCGCAGCTGGCGCCTCATGGCGAAACCGAGGTGGTCGGCGAGGGGTTCGCCGCCTGGGGCGCGCAATTCCCGCTGGGCACCGACAACCTCGGGCGCGACATGCTCAGCCGCCTGCTCTACGGCGCGCGCAACACCGTGGGCATCGCCTTGCTGACCACCGTGCTGGCGTTCCTGGTGGGTGGCCTGGCGGGCCTGGTGGCGGCGCTCAAGGGTGGTTGGGTCGACATGGGGCTGTCGCGCTGCGTGGACATTCTCATGGCGATTCCGCAACTGATCTTCGCCCTGTTGATCCTCAGCGTGGTCGGCACCACGGCGACTTCGCTGGTGCTGGTGATCGCGCTGCTCGATTCGACCCGGGTCTTCCGCCTGGCAAGGGCGGTGGCGATGAACGTGGTGGTGCAGGACTTCGTCGAGGCTGCACGCCTGCGCGGCGAGGGCTGGTGGTGGCTGGTACGACACGAAATCCTGCCCAATGCCAGTGCGCCGCTGATCGCCGAGTTCGGCCTACGGTTCTGCTTCGTGTTCCTGTTCATCAGCGCCTTGTCGTTCCTCGGCCTGGGCATCCAGCCGCCGACCGCCGACTGGGGCAGCATGGTGCGTGACAACGCCGTGCTGATCACCTTCGGCGACCTCACGCCGCTGCTGCCGGCGCTGGCCGTGGCGCTGCTGACCATTGGTGTCAACTTTGTCGTCGACTGGATGCTCTACCGCTCCAGCGGGCTGAAGGAGTGCTGAGCATGAGCGAAGCCAAGCGACCGCTGCTGCAGATTCGTCACCTGCAGATCGAAGGGCGTCATGACGAAGCCTGGCATCCGCTGGTGCGGGGTGTCGACCTGACCCTGGCCCGTGGCGAAGTCCTGGGCCTGATCGGCGAGTCCGGGGCGGGCAAGTCGACCCTGGGCCTGGCCGCCATGGGTTACACCCGTGATGGCTGCCGGATCACGGCCGGTACCATCGACTTCGACGGGCAGGATCTGCGCCAGTGTTGCGCCGAGACCCTGCGCAAGCTGCGTGGCCAGCGCATCGCCTATGTCGCGCAGAGCGCTGCGGCCTCGTTCAATCCGGCGCACCGGCTGATCGACCAGCATGTGGAGACGGCGGTGATCAACGGTGGCATGAGTCGCGCCGAAGCCGAAGCCCAGGCCATCGAGCTGTATCGGGTGTTGCGCCTGCCGGACCCGGAGAACATTGGCCGGCGTTATCCGCACCAGGTCTCCGGCGGCCAGTTGCAACGGGCGATGACCGCGATGGCAATGGCCTGCAAGCCGGATCTGATCATCTTCGACGAGCCGACCACGGCGCTGGACGTCACCACCCAGATCGAGGTGCTGGCGGCGATCCGTGATGCGGTGAAGGGCTTCGGCATGGCGGCCATCTACATCACCCACGACCTGGCGGTGGTTTCGCAGATGGCCGACCGGATCATGGTGCTGCGCCACGGCAAGCGGGTGGAGGAGGCGCCGACCCGGCAGATGCTCAGTGACCCGCAGCAGAGCTACACCCAGTCACTGTGGGCGGTACGCTGCTTTCGCACCGAGGCCAAGGCCCGCCCGAGCGCCGAGGTGCCATTGCTGGAGGTGCGCCAGGCCTCGGCCAGCTATAGCAGCCAGCCGGTGCTGCACGACGTCTCGATGCAGCTCTACAAGGGCCAGACCCTGGCGGTGATCGGCGAGTCGGGCAGCGGCAAGAGCACCACGGCGCGGCTGATCACCGGCCTGTTGCAGCCCACGGCCGGGCAGGTGCTGCTCGACGGCGTGGCGTTGCCGGCGGACTACCGGCGGCGCAGCAAGGCGCAGTTGCGCAGCATCCAGATGATCTACCAGATCCCCGACACGGCGCTCAATCCGCGTCAGCGCATCGTCGACATCATCGGGCGGCCGTTGGCGTTCTACCTGGGCTTGCGGGGGCGGGCGCTGCGTGAGCGGGTGGCCCAATTGCTGGAGATGATCGAGCTGGACCCCGGCAAGTACCTGGAGCGCCTGCCTTCGGAGCTTTCCGGTGGGCAGAAGCAGCGGATCTGCATTGCCCGGGCCCTGGCGGCCGAACCGCAACTGATCATCTGCGACGAGGTGACCTCGGCCCTCGACCAGTTGGTGGCCGAAGGCATTCTCAAGCTGCTCGATCGGGTGCAGCGGCAGTTGGGTGTGTCCTACCTGTTCATCACCCACGACGTGGCGACGGTGCGGGCCATTGCCGATGAAGTGGTGGTGATGCAGCGCGGCCGGGTGGTGGACAACGGCGCCCGCGAGACGATCTTCACGCCGCCGCACCAGGACTACACCGGCCTGCTGTTTTCCTCGGAACCGGAGATGGACCCGGACTGGCTGGACCGGATCCTCCAGCAACGGGCCGTGGCGTCGTGAGGCTGATGAGCGCGCTTAGCCTTGTGTGGCGAGCGGGCTTGCCCGCGCTCGACTGCAAGGCAGTCGCAAAGCCTGCGCATGCGATCTGCCTGGTGCATCGAGTACCCGCTTTTGGGGGCGCTGCGCGCCCCAGCGCGGGCAAGCCCGCTCACCACAGTAACCGTGTCGCAGGCACCCGCAGCCGGTACGCCTCAACGGCCCACTGCACTGCCGCTTTCCTGGTTCTCCTACTACTCAATGAGTGATTTCTTCACATGAACGTACTGATCATCCACGCCCACCCCGAACCGCAGTCCTTCACCGCGGCCCTACGTGAGCAGGCGCTGCGGACCTTGCAGGCCCAAGGCCACAGCGTGCAGGTCTCCGACCTCTACGCGATGAACTGGAACCCGGTGGCCAGCGCCGGGGACTTTGCCACCCGGGACAACCCCGACTACCTGGTCTATGCCCTCGAGCAACGGCTGGGCGTGAAGAACGGCAGCCTGGCCGACGATATCCGCCAGGAACTGGACAAGCTGCTGTGGGCCGACCTGCTGATCCTGAACTTCCCCCTCTACTGGTTCTCAGTACCGGCTATCCTCAAGGGGTGGATCGACCGGGTGCTGGTGTCCGGCATCTGCTACGGGGGCAAGCGTTTCTACGACCAGGGCGGCCTGGTGGGCAAGAAGGCGCTGGTCACCGTCACCCTCGGCGGGCGCGAGCACATGTTCGGCGAGGGCGCGATCCATGGGCCGCTGGAGGACATGCTGCGGCCGTTGCTGCGCGGAACCCTGGCCTATGTCGGGCTCGACGTGCTGCCACCCTACGTGGCCTGGCACGTGCCCTATATCACTGCCGAGGCGCGCGAGCAGTTCCTGGTCGGTTACCATCGGCGCCTGGAACAGCTCGACCAGGACAGCCCCCTGGTCTTTCCGCGCCTGGAGCAGTTCGACGAGGCGTTGTATCCCATCGGCTGAACAGGGCAGCTACAGTCAGCCATCGACCTTGAAGAGGGCAGGAGCACTATGGCCGAGGAAGCACGTTTTCTACGGATGGACCCCCAATTGCGCAAGGCCAACCTGGTCGCCGCGACCTTGCGTTGCCTGAAGAAGTACGGCTTCGTCGGCACCTCGATCCGCAAGATCTGCGCCGAGGCCGGGGTGTCGGTGGGGCTGATCGGCCATCACTACGCTGGCAAGGATGAACTGGTGGCCGACGCCTACCTGCACATCACCGGGCAGGTGATGAACCTGTTGCGCGAATCGGTGGCACAGGCGGGCGAAGGTGCCCGCCGGCACCTGTCGGCGTTCTTCGAGTCGTCGTTTTCCCCGGCCATGCTCGACCCCGAGTTGCTGGAGGCCTGGCTGGCCTTCTGGGGGGCGGTGAAGACTGCCGATGCCATCGATCGCGCCCACGATCATTCCTATGGCGAGTACCGCACCATCATGGGCAATGCCCTGAGCCTGCTGGCCGAGGAGGAGGGCTGGGAGGGCTTCGACAGCGATCTGGCCGCCATCGCCCTGAGTGCCTTGCTCGATGGCCTGTGGCTCGAGTGCGGGCTCAATCCCAACACCTTCACCCCGGCCCAGGGCGTGCAGATCTGCGAGGCCTGGGTCGATGGCCTGCAGATGGGCGGCTACCGGCGTTTCCTGCGCTAGTGTGGTATTTCTGAAACACCGCACCAGGTTGGGACAAGGTATCAGGTGGCGGCAGGCTTGCCTGCGCTGGGGCGCGCAGCGGCCCTGAAAGTCTGACGACCCGATCTGTCAGGAAGCCCGCATGCAGTGGGTCTGCGACTGCTTTGCAGTCGAGCGCAGGCAAGCCTGCTCGCCACTGCTTGTTGATCAACTGTTCAGCAAGCGCTACAGTGCATGACAGTTCCCACCGCTTCGCATAATTCCAAGAACGACCGCCCGCAGGTCGAACAGGAGCCTGGTAATGAAGAGCATGCCTCGTGTGCTGGTGGTCGAGCCCGACCGCCTGATCCGTGAACAGTTGCGCGCCTGTCTTGCCGCCGAAGGCTATGGGGTCGACGACGCCGTTTCCACCGAGCAGGCCGAGGTCTTGCTTGGCCGCCTGCCGCCTGCGCTGGTGGTGCTCAATGCGCAGTTGCCGGCCAGCCTGCGGCTGGTCCGTCAGTGGCGAGCCTGTTCGGAGGTCGGAATCATCCTGATCGGTGGGCGCAACGACGAGGCCGAGCGGATCGCCGCGCTCGATTGCGGTGCCGATGATTGCCTGGGCAGTCCCTTGAACCCGCGCGAGCTGTTGTGCCGTGCGCGCAACCTGATACGCCGGGTCGACCGGCTCCAGCCGGACAGCGCGCAGTCCACCGGCCCTCTCGAACGCTTCGCCAATTGGACCCTGGACACCGATCGGCGCCGACTCAAGTCCTTCGATGGCAGCGAAACCCTGCTCAGCCATGGCGAGTTCCAGTTGCTCAAGGTGTTCCTGCGCAACACCGGCCATACGCTGAACCGCGATCAACTGATGGAGCAGTTGCGCAACCGCGAATGGCTGCCCAGCGATCGCTCCATCGACGTACTGGTCGGGCGCCTGCGGCGCAAGCTGCAGGACGACCCGGCCGCGCCGGAACTGATCATCACCATCCATGGCGCGGGCTATCTGTTCACCGCCCGGACCTTGCGGGCGGCGTGAGTCACAGGTCGCTCGACTCGACCCAGCGCACCATCCCGCGTTCGCGCACCAGGGCCTGGCTGAGGTCGTCGATGCTGTCGAACAGACGCGCTTCGCTGAAACCCCATCGCGGCTGGTGGATGTAGAACTTGCCGGTTTCGGCAGGGGTCTTGATCGGCGTGGCCTTCAGCGAGCGGTCAGTGGCGCGGCTGATCAGTACCGACCCTCGCGGTGCCGCCTCGATGGTGAACATGCCGGCATTGGTCAACTGCGGGTGGGTGTCGAGCACGGGTTGGCGCAGGAAGATCGCCAGGTCGTCGAGTTCGACCACCTGCCGCAGGCCGGCTTGCTTGAGCCCCCACACCAGGTCGGCGAGGCTTGCGTAGTCGGTGCCGATGAGGCGGCCGAGCTCGGTGCGCAACAGGCCGCTCGGGTCCTCCATGTGGAATGCCACGTAGGTGCGCCCGCTGCGGCTGATACGCTGGCTCTGGCGGATGGGCTGTTCGTGCACCACGAGGGGCTGCGGCATGCCTGGATCGCTGAATCGCCTGGACAGCCAGACCGCGTGGTACTGCCCGCCGTGCTGTTCGATCAGGAAGTCGCCCCGTGCTCTCATCAGGGCCCGGTGCGGTTTGGGCACCACGGGCAGGGGTTGGGGCGAGACGTTCACCTCCAGCAGGGCATGGGCGCGCAGGAACCAGAGTTGGCCGAACCGGTTCAGGGTGGAGTCGCCGGTATCGCGTAGGATCTGCAGGGGCAGGGGTTGCCCGCCGGTATCGGTGGCGCGCAGGCTCACCGCGCCCAGCAGGTCCGCCAGGCCCGGTTCGCCCTTCAGGGTGGCGGCATGGATGTCCTGGACCAGTGCCAACCAGCGGCCCCCTCCGTGTTGCAACTGGTCGGCGTTGATCACCTGGCTGGCGTAGTACTTCAGGGGACGGGTTCTATTCGGGTTCGACTGGTTGATGCCCAGGCGATAGCTGGCGACACAGTCGATGGCCTGGACCCGGATGCCATTCTCGTGGGCATGCCGCAGCAGGGTGAACAGTGACTGCTGCCCCTGCGGGTCGATCCCCTCGAGGATGTCCAGGTGGCGCAGCTTCTCCCGGAAAACCGGGGACATGAAGCCCGTGCGGTTGAAGTCGTCGAGGTGACTCGCCTGGTCGAGATCCGTCATCAGGTTCTCCAGGTACAAAGTCTTGAGCCGGTGGTCCCTGGCCAGCGGGCGCATCTGGTCGACCAGCAGCTTGCGGCCTGCACGGGCACCGTGTGGAGCACCGAGGACGATACCGTCCTGGTGCCGATAGGCGCGGTCGAACAGCTGGGTGGTCGAGGTGGCGTCCGCCAGGTCGGCAATCGCTGTCCTGGCCGGCAGGGCCGGGCCTTCGGCGAAGAACCGATTGGCCTGTTCCACCAATTGTTGCCGGCGATGGGTGTATTGGCGCGCGGCCTCACGTTGCGCCATGGGCAGGCCGAGCGCGTCGGGATCGATGCGGGCGCCGCTGTCGATGTAGGTGGAGATTGTCTGGCGATGGGCCGCGGGTATTTCGTAGCGTGCGGCCCCCACCTGTGCCGGCAACCGGTCCATGCCGCCGAGCAGACGGCCGATGGGCAGCGGCCGCCAATGGCCATCCATCCTGACCAGCTCGATATCCTGCGCCCAATGCTTCTGCTTGAGCACGTAGCGCCTGCCGGCCAAGGTTCCGGTACGGTACCACTTGCCCTCCAGTTGTACGTATTCGTCCAGGCGCTGGGTACGGCTGACGAACAGGCCATCATGCAGGTAGTCGAGCTCGGGCGGCGTGCGTATTTCATGGGCCCTGAGGTCGGCTGCCAGGGATCTCAGGGAGGTCGCTGCCGATGGCTCGGCATTGAGCAGCGGCTGGAGCAGGCCGTCCTGACCGATCCGTGTGGTCTTGATCAGCCGGGACAGCCTCGTTGGCAGCGATGGCACCTGGCGCAGCAGCGGCTTGAGCGGCTGCAGGGGCAGCGGGGCCGCCGCATCGCTGAGGGTCTGGATCAGGGCGTCGGCGGCTTCCTGGTACTGCTGCAGGGCCAGTGCCTGGCTGACATTGCCCAACCCGTAGAGACCACGCAGCAGATAGGCCGGCAGGCTCAATTGCAGGGGCGCGAGGCCCAGTATGACTTCGGCGGCCAGATGCAGGCCCGCGTTGATCCAGTACCAGAGCGTGTCCTGGTCCACCCGTTGATTGCTCGCCCCGAAGTATTCCACGCTGGCAATCACGTGCCTGACCCTGGCGTCGAACAGTGTGCTGAACAGGTCACCTTCAATGGGAAAGTAGCGTACCCGCGGGAACTGGCGGGCAAACAGCTGCCTGGGCTCCCACTGTTCGTTGCGCGCCGCGCGCGCGAGGCAGTATTCCTTCCAGCCCTTCTCGCGCAGCAGCGATTCGAGAGCGGCGAGGTTGCTCAGTTCGCGCACGGCCTTGCCATCCGGTGCCTGGGGCGCGAGGAGCAACAGGCTGGTGTCGGCCGCGCTGGTGCTGATGACCAGTACCTCGTCCAGGCTCATGCCGTTGCGTGCCTCGCCCGTGCCCCCGAGCATCAGGTAGTTGGCATGCACTTCATGGCCGTCCAGCAGTGGCCGCTTCCTGGCCGATGGATGCTGCAGCAGGTGCTCGATACGCCTGAGGCCACGTTGCAACGGGGTGTTCGTGGCATCGAACAGATCGCCGCTCAGGTGCGCGACATAGGCATGCAATTGTAGCCGTGCACGTTCTCCCGCGATCCATTCGCCGCGCAGCGATGCCTGGTCCTTGCCCAACAGTCGGTCCTGGAGCAGCACCTTGTATTGGCCCGGTGCATCCACGGTGCGAATGATGGCGGCAATTTCCCTGTTCGACAGGTTCAGCGTGGTGCCTGCCAGCGTGCGGACCCTGGCCTTGAACGTGACATTCTCGCCCAGGCGTGATCCGGGAATGTTCTCCAGTGCCAGGGCGGTCAGCGACAGGCTGCGCCGGCGGCTGGTCACGGTCGATGGCAGGCTTTGCCAGGCCGGACTGGGGTAGGTCTGGGTATGCGTGACCTGCACCTCGACGGCATCCGGATCGATCGCTGCCTGGGGATAGTGCTGTTGCAGGTGGGTCTTGAGCAGGCGGGTCGCGTAGTGCCTGAGCGCGGGCAGGTCGCCGAGGCTGGCGGGTACCGGGCTGGCCTTCAGTGTTGGGCGCCAGAGCGTGGCCAGGCGGTTCTGCTCCTGGGCGGACAACCGACCGATACGTTCGAGCAGCTCGCCGAACAGCAGCTCGCGATTGCGCCGTGCCAGGACCGGGAAGATATCCAGGCTTTTCGCCAGGTTGACGGACTCATTGAACTGACGGGCGAACTCGTCGACATCGTTGTTGAGCCCCGGGGCGCCCCGGGCAAAGCGCCAGGTGTCGGCGAAGTCCAGCTTCTGCCGTGCCAGCAGGCCGTCGACCAGCACCTGCAGGGCATCGCCTGTCTCCAGGCGGTAGCTGAAGAGAGACGTCCCGCCGGAGGTCTGGGGGATATTGAGGGCCTGCTGCCGTTTCGGCAGCAGGTCGAGCAGGGACTGGCGTTCGGTTTCGTCGTCGAAACGCTGGGTCAGGCTGCGCGTGAGCGCCTGCAAGGTCGTGAACTGCTCCAGGCCCCGGCCGATCTGGTAGAGCAGTGCCGGCAGCTTGTAGGTCTCCTCGTCGGGGCTGCTGCTGATGACCAGGCAGCCTTCCAGGGCCGTGTTGCCTGGCTGCAGGATGATCCGGTAGACATGGACCGGCGGCGCGACGGGGGAGGCCTTGAGGCGCTGGGCGGACGTGGGGTGGTCGAGGACCCGCTCCAGGTCCTGTCGATTGCTTTCGTCCAGGGTCAGGTCCAGTTCGCGCAGGAGCGCTTCCTGGCGAATCTGCGTGCGCAGGTTCTCCTTCAGCAGTGTCGCGGCGCTGCTCCAGAAACTGTCCAGGCGCGCGGCGAACTGCTGGTCGAAATCCTTGCCGGCCTGCTCCAGGGTGCTGGCCAGGCGGGTCACGTCCAGGCCCGGCAGTTGCTGGTTGTCGTCGCTGTCGGTCGCGCGGGCGTACAGACCGCTGCGGGTCGCATCGAGCGTCTGGATGTTGCCGGCCAGGTGTTGGGTAAAAAGCTCGGTCAGTGTGCGTGACTGCGTGACGGCACGGTAGAGCACCGGCTCGCCAGGCTCGTCGAGCGTTGACACCGGCCTGTAGCCAGTCTGCTCATAGGTATTCAGATAGATCGCGTCGGGGTTCGTCGACGCTGCCTGCGGGTAATCCTGTACCAGTTGCCGGCCCAGCATCAGGGCGGCGAACCAGCGGAAATTCGGTTGTTGGCGTGCCAGCACGAGGGTTCGTGCGTTGGTGGCCACCAGCGTATCGAACAAGGCCCGCTGGCGTTGGGCGAGCTGGTCGGGGGAGACGAAGGCGGCCGGTGGTTGCTGCTGGAATCCGTTGCTGTCGGGGAGGCGCTGTGGTGGCGGGATAGCCGGTATCTCAAGCAGGGTACGCAGGTGGTCACGTGGCAGGGCGGCACGTTGCAGCAGGTCGCGGATCGTTTCACGGTCCGTCAGTCCGAGCGCCTCGCGCAGGGGGGCAGGCAGGTTCGCCAGCGCCGAGGGCAGGTCGGGCTGGGGCTTGGGCTGCGTATCCTCGCTCGTTGCCAGGGTAAAGTGATCGGCTTGGCGCAGGATGACCGCGCGCTGCCGGGCCTGTGGCTCGCCGATAGCGGCCAGCAACGGGCCGTCCGCTGTCCGTTCGCGCAGTTCCAGCCGGACGCCCCCGGCAGACCCGCCAGGCCAGCTGGCGAGGCTGTGCATCATCAAGCGCAGGCTATCGCGATGGTGCGCTCGGCTGGCGAGAAACAGACCTTCATAGGCCTGGCCCAGGCGTTGCTCCTGCAGGTACCAGCGAGCGTCCCGCAACGGGCTTTCGCCCAGTTCACCGGCAGAGAGTCTCAGCGCTTCGAGATCGCTCGCGTCGGCACTGGCCAGCAGCTCGACTGCCGCCGATTTCGACAGCAACGGGAGCTGTTGGCGCAGCAGGTTCACCAGAGGCTCATCGGAGCGTTGCGCCAGGGCATGGAAGCTGTCGAACAGTTCCTGTCGGTGCGAGTGCAGCAGGGGCCTGATCCTGTGTCTGAGCGCGACCAGCCGTGCGTCGCTGCCCAGGTGCTGGCCATCCAGCAGGCGTTCAGCCTGGGCGGGGTCCAGTTGTTCCAGGACGTCCCGCCACAGCGAGCCTCCGAGCAGGCGGGCACGGGCAATCCGTATCCGTGGCAATCCGGGCGAGCGATCGGGGCCATATTCGGCCGCCACCGTTTCCGGTGGGTCGTAGACCTGCAAGACACAGGTTGCCGGCCAGATCAGTTCCAGGCACGACAGCTGCAATTGCCAGTGCAGATGGGAGACTTCCCGGGCCCCGGCTGGAGCCTCGTCCAACCTGTCGACGAATGCCTGCAACTGCCCGTCCAGTTCAAAGCGTGCACGGGTGTCGAGCAGCAGGGCGGGTACTCGCGGGGATTCGGCGTAGGCGCGGCGCACTGCCGGGTTGTCGATGCCGCTGGCCAGGCGGATGTGCCGGGCGGTCTGCTCCGGCAGGTCGGCGAGAAAGTGTTGGACGGCCTGTTCCAGCGAACTGTCGGCCTGGTGTGTGTGTGGCGTGATGCGGGGGCTCATGCCGGACTCCTTGTCGTTGCGCGATGGCTGCCATTCAGCGCGCAAGCCCAGCGTCATGAGCGGTAGTTAATGCTCGCGGCAACAAGGATGTTCAAAGATGTAACAGGTTTGTCTCCAGGGTGCGTCTCCTGGAGAAAATTGCCTTTAAGAACATAGGAATAGCTGACTTGTGCGGCCCCTTGCAGACCTCGCCGGGGGCGATTGCCATGCTATTGAACAAGTGTTTAATATCTCCCTGCGCTCCCCATCATTCCACAACAACAAAGGCGAGGGCTGGCATGAACTCCCCATCGATTCCCGACGTTTCCCCGACCCCCCTCACCGGTGGCCAGGCCCTGGTCCGGCTATTGGCCCACTACGGTGTCGACACGGTGTTCGGCATTCCTGGCGTGCACACCCTGGAGCTGTATCGCGGGCTGCCCGGCAGCGGTATCCGCCATGTGCTGACCCGCCACGAGCAGGGTGCCGGATTCATGGCCGACGGCTATGCGCGGGTCAGTGGCCAGCCGGGCGTCTGCTTCATCATCACCGGCCCGGGGGTGACCAACGCGGCCACGGCCATTGGCCAGGCCTATGCCGACTCGATTCCACTGCTGGTGATTTCCAGCGTCAACCAGACCGCCAGCCTGGGCAAGGGCTGGGGTTGCCTGCACGAGACCCAGGACCAGCGGGCAATCACCGCGCCGATCACCGCGTTTTCCGCAGTGGCCTTGAACACCGACGACCTGCCTGAGCTTATTGCCCGTGCCTATGCCGTATTCGACAGCGAGCGGCCGCGGCCGGTGCATATTTCGGTACCGCTGGATGTGCTGGCCGGGCCGGTCAGTCGCGACTGGAGCGCCGAGGTGGTACGTCGTCCAGGACGGGGGTTGCCTGCTGCACCGGCACTGGAAGAGGCGGTCCGGCGCCTGCAACAGGCCCGACGACCGATGATCATCGCCGGTGGCGGTGCACTGGCTGCTGGCGCAGAGCTGAAGATGCTGAGCGAGCGCCTGGCGGCACCGGTGTTCACCAGTGTCGCCGGCAAGGGGCTGCTGCTCCCGGACATGCCGCTCAACGCCGGCTCCAGCCTGTGCGTCGAACCCGGTTGGACGCTGATCGGCCAGGCTGACCTGATACTCGCGGTCGGCACCGAAATGGCCGATACCGACTACTGGCGTGAACGCCTGCCGCTGACCGGCGAGGTGATCCGGGTCGATATCGACCCGCGCAAGTTCAATGATTTCTATCCCTGCCGTGTCGCACTGCACGGGGATGCACAGCAGACCCTGGCAGCCTTGCTGGCACGGCTGCCGACGGCGCCCCGGGATGCCACGCAGGCGAGCAGGGCAGTGGCGGCCTTGAAGGCCGCCGTGCGCGAAGGTCAGGGTGCTTTGCAGAACATCCACCAGCGAATTCTCGATTGCATCGAGGCGACGTTGCCGGCCAATGCGTTCATCAGCAGCGACATGACCCAGTTGGCCTATACCGGCAACTACGCCTTCGCCAGCCGCGCGCCGCGCAGTTGGTTGCATCCCACCGGCTACGGCACGCTCGGCTATGGCCTGCCAGCGGGAATCGGTGCCAAGTTCGGGGCGCCGCAACGTCCCGGGTTGGTCCTGGTAGGCGATGGCGGTTTTCTCTACACGGCCCAGGAACTGGCCACGGCGGTCGAGGAGTTGGACAGCCCGCTGGTGGTGCTGCTGTGGAACAACGATGCCCTCGGCCAGATCCGTGACGACATGCTCAACCTGGACATCGAGCCGATCGGGGTATTGCCGCGTAATCCGGATTTTGCACTGCTGGCCCGGGCCTTCGGCTGCCGGGTGGCGCAGCCGCAGGACCTGGACGAGCTCGAGCGTGACCTGCGGGCCGGGTTCGACCACGCCGGGGTGACGCTGATCGAGCTCAGGCACGCCTGCGTGCGCTAGTGCACTGTCGTGAAAACGACCTGTTTGCACTGAACGCGAAGCCTGCGTTCTTTCGCTGTTGAACGAGTGTTCAGTCTTGGCTATGTTGGCTCCACCACCCCCGGTTGGTTGCGGGCTTGCGTTTCTTCATCTTCGAATGAGGCACTGGCATGCGGTTTTCACCCTTTGTTGAGCGGATCAGTGGCCAGGGCGTCGCTGCCTGGGACATCCATCACGCGGCGTTCGAAGCCCAGCGTCGCGGCGAGGATGTGATCATCCTCAGCGTGGGCGATCCGGATTTCCCTACCCCTGACTTCATCACCGAGGCGGCCATCGAGGCCCTGCGCGAAGGTGACACCCACTACACCGAAATCGCCGGTCGCCTGGCACTGCGCGAGGCCATCGCGGCCCGCTACGGCCAGCGGCTGGACCGCCAGTTGCAGGCGGCGAATGTGATCACCGTGGCCGGGGCGCAGAACGCGCTGTTCATCACCTCGCTGTGCCTGCTCAATGCCGGCGACGAGGTGATCGCCCTGGACCCGATGTACGTGACCTACGAGGCCACGCTCAAGGCCTGCGGCGCAACCCTGGTGCGTGTGCCCTGTGCGGCGGACGCGAGCTTTCGGCTCGATGCCGCGCTGTTGGCCAAGGCCATCACCGCGCGTACCCGGGCGATCTTCTTCTCCAACCCGAACAACCCCACTGGAGTGGTACTGGGGCGCGAGGAGCTGCAGGCGATTGCCGAGCTGGCCATCGCCCATGACCTGTGGGTGGTGGTGGATGAGGTCTACGAAAGCCTCGCTTTCGAGCGTGAGCATCTGAGCCTGGCGGCCTTGCCGGGCATGGCCGAGCGCTGCGTGACCATCGGCAGCCTGTCCAAGTCCCACGCCATGACCGGCTGGCGCATCGGCTGGATCGTCGCCAACGAAACCCTGGTGATCCATGCCGAGACCCTGGTGCTGAGCATGCTCTACGGCTTGCCCGGTTTCGTCATGGAGGCCGCGCTCAAGGCGGTGCAGGCCCATGACGAGGTGACCCAGGGCATGCGCGACATCTATCGTCGACGCCGTGACCTGGTCGTGCAGGGGCTGTCCGGCTGCCCGGGGATCGCCGTGCTCAAGCCTGACGCCGGCATGTTCGTGCTGCTCGACGTGCGCCAGACCGGTCTCGGTTCCCTGGAGTTCGCCTGGCGGCTGTTGCGCGAAGCCGGGGTTTCGGTGCTCGATGCCGCCGCGTTCGGCGAGCCGGCGCAGGGCTTCGTGCGGCTGTCCTTCACGCTTGGCGAGGAGCGCCTGTCCGAGGCCTGCCAACGGATTCGCGAGTTCGTCGGGCGGCTTGCCGGTGAGCCCGCACGGACCCGGGTCGAGCCGATGGTTCAGCCGCCGGCGGCACAGCCGGAGGCGATCCGGCCGATGATCGAGGTCGACCGTCTGCACAAGCGTTTCGGCAATATCGAGGTGCTCAAGGGCGTTTCGCTGACCGCGCGTGAAGGTGACGTGATTTCGCTGATCGGTGCCAGCGGGTCGGGCAAGAGCACCTTGCTGCGCTGCATCAATATGCTCGAGGTGCCGGACCAGGGCCGCATCCTGGTCGACGGCGAAAGCATCCAGCTCAACTATGACCGGCCCGGTGCGCCGCTGGTGGCCGATGCCCGGCAACTGGTGCGCATCCGCTCGACCCTGGGCATGGTGTTCCAGAACTTCAACCTCTGGCCCCACCGCACGGTGCTGGAGAACCTGATCGAGGCGCCGACCCAGGTCCTGCGCGAGAGCCGGGCCGAGGCCACCGAACGGGCCGAGGCGCTGCTCGAACGGGTAGGGCTGGCGGCCAAGCGCAACGAGTATCCGGCCTTTCTCTCTGGAGGCCAGCAACAGCGGGTGGCAATCGCCCGGGCCCTGGCCATGCGGCCCAAGGTCATGCTGTTCGATGAGCCCACCTCGGCACTTGACCCGGAGCTGGTCGGCGAAGTGCTGCGGGTGATCCGCTCCCTCGCCGAAGAAGGCCGGACCATGATCCTGGTGACCCACGAGATGGCCTTTGCCCGCGATGTCTCTTCCAAGGTGGCCTTCCTGCACCAGGGGCTGATCGAGGAAACCGGCACGCCCGATGAAGTGTTCGTACACCCACGCAGTGAGCGCTGCCGGCAGTTCGTCAACGCTCATCAAACTCGCTAACGCATCATGAAAAGACGAGGCAACACCATGGGAAATCGACGTTTGGCAAACTGGTTGGCCGGCGCGGCCTGCCTCCTCCTGGCCGGCATGAGTGCTGTGCAGGCTCAACCGATCCGTTTCGCGGTGGCGGCCGAGCCCTATCCGCCGTACACCGAGAAACAGGCCAATGGGGAGTGGAAGGGCTTCGAGGTCGACCTGATCCACAAGCTGTGCAGTGAAATGAAGGCCGAGTGCGAGATCAAGGAAGTGGCCTGGGACGGGATCATTCCGTCGCTGCTGGCGAAGAAGATCGACGTGATCTTCTCCTCGATGTCGGTGACCGATGAGCGGGAGAAGCAGATCGCCTTCAGCAAGGCCTACTACGACGCGGCCGTCGCGCTCGTCGGTCCCAAGGGCACTTCGGTGAAGAAGTACCCGGATGACCTCAAGGGCAAGATCATCGGCGTGCAGAACTCCACCGTCAGTGCCAGTTACCTGAAGGCCTACTACGAGAAGATCGCCGACGTGAAGTACTACGACACCCAGGACTCGGCCAACGCCGACCTGATCGCCGGACGCATCGACCTGATGATGGCGGATGCCACGGCCATGGTGGCCTTCGTCAAGACTCCGGATGCCAAGGACCTGGCCTACCTCGGCCCGGTGCCCTATGACCCGCTCTTCGGCCGCGGCGTGGGCGCCGGCTTGCGCAAGGACGACACCGAGCTCAAGGCCCGGCTGGACAAGGCCATCACCACCTTGCTGGCGAGCAAGGACTACGACGAACTTTCCCAGAGCTACTTCGGTACCAGCGTGAAGCCGGCGTTCTGATTCGGCGGTGATCAAGCTCGTTGTGGCGAGCGGGCTTGCCCGCGCTGGGCCGCGCAGCGGCGCCAAAACCTGACAGCCCAGTGCATCAGGCAGAGCGCATGCGCAGGTTTGTGACTGCTTCGCAGTCGAGCGCGGCGGTGCGGCGTCCCGACAAGCCCGCTCACCACCGGATGGGGGTAGGCCGCAGGGTTTTCAGCTTACTGGTGGTTCAGGGGAGAGTGAAATGCCAGCGATGTTCGAATTGATCGATTTCAGCGAGCAGGGATGGGGGAGTGCGCTGCTCAAGGGGCTCTGGATGACCCTGCAGATTTCCGCCGGCGCCTTCGTCGTCGGGGTGTTCATCGGCCTGGTGGTGGCGTGCCTGAAGCTTGGCGGGCCACGGCCGGTCGCCGCGCTGATGCGGGGCTACACCACCCTGTTTCGCGCGGTACCGGAGTTGCTGTTGATCCTGCTGCTGTACTACGTCGGCTCCATGCTGCTCAATTCGCTGCTGGCCCACTTCGGCCGGCAGCCGATGAATGTCAGCGGTCCGCTGGCGGCAATCCTGGTGCTGGGGCTGGTGCAGGGCGCCTACGCCTCGGAGATCTTCCGCGCGGCAATCCAGGCGATTCCCTACGGCCAGATCGAGGCGGCCAAGGCCTATGGGCTCACCGGCCTGGGCCTGTTTCGGCGGGTGACGCTGCCGATCATGGCGCCCCATGCCATGGCCGGCATGGCCAACCTGTGGATCAACCTGATCAAGGACAGTGCGCTGATCAGCGTGGTCGGTACCAATGAACTGCTGTACACCGCCAAGCAGGGCGCCGGTTCGACGCGTCACTACCTGCTGTTCTATCTCACCGCTGCCGCGCTGTACTACGCGGTGACCCTGGTGTCCAACTACCTGTCGGGCCGGCTCGAGCGACGGATCCGTCGCTGGATGCCTTTGGCTGAGTGACCGAAATGATTCCAGCCTGGATGTTCGAATACACGGCCCTGCTGGGGCGAGGATTGCAGACCACGGTCGGCATTCTGTTGATCTCCAGTGTGCTGGGCTTCGTGCTGGCGGTCCTGGTGGCCCTGGCGCGGTTGTCGAAAAACCGCCTGGTCGCCAAGGCCAGCCTGTTCTACACCAGCGTGCTGCGCGGGACGCCGCTGCTGATCCAGATCTACATCTTCTACTACGGCCTGGGCAGCCTGTTCGCGCAGTTCCCGCTGATTCGCGGCAGCTTTCTCTGGCCCTACCTGCGCGACGGCTACTGGTACATCGTCTTCGCCCTGGTGCTGTCGGTGGGCGCCTATGTCGGCGAGGTGATCCGGGGTGGCCTGCTGGCGGTGCCCAAGGGCGAGATGGAGGCGGCCTCGGCCTTCGGCATGACGCCGCGCCAGGCCTTGCTGCGGGTGCGCCTGCCCAGGGCCCTGCGGTTGTTGCTGCCGACATTGGCGGGGGAGACGGTGATGCTGCTCAAGTCCACGGCACTGGCCTCGACCATCGCGGTGATCGACCTGCTGGGCGCGGCCAACGTGGTGCGTGCGCAGACCCTGCAGGTGTACGAGCCGCTGCTGCTGGTGGCGGGCGTCTATGTCTGCCTGACGTTCCTGATTGAGGCATTGTTCGCCTTCGCCGAGCGGCGCGGCACGCCGCTGCGCAGGTCGGTGTGATGAACGTACCACGGGCCGACCGTTCGCTGCAGGGCATTGGCCTGTGCACCCTGGGCTATGCGTTCCTGGCCCTGCAGGATGCCGGTATCAAGTGGCTGGTGGCCGACTATTCGGTGGTCAGCATCCTGTTCTGGCGCAGCCTGGTAGTGGTGCTCGCCTGCCTGCTGATCGGTCGCCCGCGCCTGGTACGACGGGCCTGGCGCTCGCCGAGCCGGCGCCTGCTGGTGGTGCGCGGGCTGCTGTCGATCGTCGCCTGGCTGTTGTACTACACCGCCGCCCGCGACCTGAGCCTGGCGGAGATGACCACCCTGTATTTCTCGGCGCCGATCCTGGTCACGGTGCTGGCGGCGACGATCCTCAAGGAGCGCGCCAGCGGTTGGCAATGGTTCAGCCTGATCGTCGGTTTCGTCGGTGTGCTGATTGCCTGCCGCCCGAGCCAGCTGAGCGATCCATGGCCGGTCGTGCTGACCCTGTTGGCGGCGCTGTGCTGGGCCTTCACCTATATCCAGCTGCGCCAGGTGGATGAGCAGACCTCGGTGCTGGAGCAGATGCTGATCACCAACGTGGTGTTCGTGCTGTGCATGCTGCTGGCATTGCCCTGGACCCATACTCCGGCACCGACCCCGGCCTGGCTGGGCATGCTCGCCGCCGGGCTGGTCGGGGGGATTGGCCAGTTCCTGCTGTTCGCCAGCTTCCAGCGGGCCACGGCGATCCTGCTGGCACCGTTCGAGTACACCGGGCTGGTCTGGGCATTCCTGCTGTCGAACCTGGTCTGGGGCACGCTGATGGATGTGTCGCTGATGGTCGGTGCGGGGCTGATCGCGGTCAGTGGCACCCTGGCAATGATCTTCGGCCGGCACGCGTCACAGGACGTCGTGGGTGTCGAATGCTCCGTTTCGCAGCCCCTTTATCCAGCAGCGGCAGATGTGCAGGCCGTTGGCGGGGCTGAAGGTCTCGGGGTTGAGGCACCACTCGAGCCAGAGTCCGTCGAGCATCGCCGATAGGCCGATGGCGGCCAGGCGAGTGTCACGGATCACGAAGCCTTCGCTGTCGGCCAGGCCGTCGAGCAGTTGGTGGATCAGGTCGAGGTAGGCGCGATAGCTGCGCTCGTGGGACTGGCTGACGTGTTCGGAGTGGCGGATCAGGCTCCAGAACACCACCCAGACACCGAGTAGTTGCGGGTCCATGACCCGTGGCGAGAAGGAGCCGACCAGGAATGCTTCGAGTTTTTCCGCAGGGCTGCCGGCCTGGTCGACTTCATCGAGCAGGGCCGTGGTCAGCTCGCTGGCGAGCTTGTGGTAGGTATCGGCGATCAGGGCGTCGATGCTGCCGAAATGATGATTGAGCAGGCCGACGGAGACACCGGCCTCGCTGGCGATGCGTCGCACCGAGATGCCGGCATGACCGTCCCGGGCCAGGCAGCGCAGGGTGGCGGCGATCAGCAGGTCACGGCGCTCGTCGGGTTCGGCACGGCGGAATTTTGGAGTGTCGGTCACACGAGGGTCCTTGGGCGATTCAGCTGGGAAAAGCTTAATTGAACGTATGTTCAATTTCTACTGTCGACGGCAACGATTTTCCATGTTCATGACGGGAGGGCGGAGGATGGCGCAGGACGTTTCGTTCAATGTGCACAACAACAATGGTGATCCGGTCCGGGTCGACGCCTGGCGTTTTGGTGACCCGGACAACGGGCTGAAGGTACATCTGCAGGCCGGGGTCCACGCCGATGAAATCGCCGGGATGCTGGTGCTGCACCTGTTGATGCAGCGGCTGGCCGGCGCCGAGTCCGCCGGACGGCTCAACGGCAGTGTGACCGTGGTGCCGCAGGCCAACCCGCTGGGCATCGGGCAGTTTCGCCAGGGGCGTATCCTCGGGCGATTCCACGAGGCCACCGGGCAGAATTTCAACCGCGCGTTCGACCAGTCGGCGGCGCTGGGCCGCTGCGCGACCAATGTCCAGGCGTGGCAGCGCAAGCTGGTGGAGTTGGCGGCCCCGGCGGACGTGATGCTCGACCTGCACACCGACGACGAAGCGCTGCCCTATCTCTACCTGCACCGCAGTTTCTGGCCCCGTGGCCGGGCCCTGGCCACGGCGATGAAAATGGATGTGGCGATCATCTGGGACGAGGGCGGCGAGGGTTCCTTCGAGGAAACCGTCATCGCCCCCTGGCTGCGGGCCGGGGACACGGCCGGGCGCATGGCGGCCACGCTGGAGTTGCGCGGGCAGGGTGATGTCGCCGATCACCTCGCCGGGCAGGATGCCGCGGGCCTGTATGCCTGGCTGTGTGACCAGGGCGTGGTCGATGAAAAACCGGTTGTCGATGACTGGCCGGTCGAGGCGATGGAAATGGGCCATATGGAAACCATCCTGGCGCCTTGCCCGGGCGTGTTGGTCTTCGAAAGGGAACTGGGTGAGTGGGTCGAGGAGGGCCAGCGTTTTGCGCGGATCGTTCGCCGGCCGGGAGACCCGTCCTCGGAGGTGGTACTGCAGGCCGAACAGGCCGGACGCATGCTGACCCGCCATCGCGATCGGCTGGTCCCCCAGGGCATGGTGGTGGCGAAGTTCACCGGCCGGCGCCTGTCGCGCCACTGGACGGGTGGCCTGCTGGACCCGAACTGAGCGCTCGGCTCAAACCGCCAGGCGCATGTCGTGCAACTGGCCGGTACGGGCCAGCAGGTTGGCGTGCTGTTGCTCCCGTGTCAGGACCTCCTCGACCAGATGAGCCAGCAGCAGGCGACCGCGAGGCGTGAATTCGCGGCTGCTGGTCAGTGTCGGCAGGGCACGACCCAGGCCGCGCAGTATGAAGACCAGGTGCTCTTCGGCCCGTTGCATTTCGCTGGCCGGACGCTGGCGCACGCGCTCCAGGTACTTGAGTCGCATCAGTTGGGCGAAGAACGCCTGGAAGTATTCGGCCAGGCCACAGGGCCGGTTCGACCAGGGCAGGAGATACAGGCGTTCTTCATCGGCCTGCGGATCGACGACCGGGCAGAGTTCCTCGATGCAATAGAGCAACTGGTGGGCGGTTTCGCGAACCAGCGACTCTTCGACTTCGAGTAGCGAGTGGTCCCTGGCCGACAGCAGGATCGCACCGCTGAAACGCCTGGCCGAGCCGGTGCGAAAGTGGCCGTCCGGCAGGTAGCCGATGAGTCGGACCAGGTGGCGGAACTGTTCGTGGCAGCCAGGCCAGGTCATGGCGATGCGCGACAGTGCGACATTCACCACGTCGCCGAAGAAGTGAATGGAGTAGCCGGTGTTCTCCAGGGCTTGGCGGGTCGCCTCGTCGCTTGGAAATTCGTAGGTGGGGGCGAGTTCGGCAGCGATCAGCGGGTCGATGTCGAAGCGTCTGATGGGCGGGCGGTTGGCCGACGGGTGTTGTGCGGCGGCCTGGGCAAGGCGCAGCAGGATATCCGGCAATGCCTGCAGGTTTTCCAGCAGGTCGCCACGCCCGGACTGCAGGCCATCGAGCACTTGGTGGGTCAGGTAGACGGAGCGGCGCGCCCAGATCTGGAAGACCGGCTCATTGATGATTGCCCGCCGTTCCAGGGGCGGCAGCAGGATCAGGTTGGCCGTGCTGGCAAAGAACCCGTCGAGCTCGGGTGTGGCAGGGAACAGGCGATAGGCTTCGGCATAGAGGGTGGCGAGGGTGGTGTAGCGATCCTGGCTGAGCTGGTCCAGCAGGTGATTGAAACGGTTGGGAGTCGCATCGGGCAGGAACGTGTTGTTCTGGAACAGGTCATCGAGTTCAGCCGGTTGTTTTGGATGCATGCGGATGGCCTCCTGGCGCAAGTTTCCATTTTTATCGTAATAGTCCATTGGCTGGACTTGGCTTTGTGACTTTCCTTATTTTTTTGATGGGAGCTGAGGTGGCGTATTTAAAGGGCTTTTGAGGATTTTTATGTCGAGCTCAATCTGAATATAACGATTTGATGGCTGTTTTCAATATTCATTGAGCGTTATTCGAGTGAGGTGATTTGTTGTTTTTCTAGTGTGTTATTTAAGAACTTTCCTACATGTATTGAATTTGCAAATTAAGTTTGCCAATCCATTCGGCTCATGTCGTTTTCAGCGATTCTGTGGGCATGGCTCTACGACCAGGGCGATGACCTGGTGGGCGACCATGACAAGGGATCGACTGGCGGCTCTTGTCAGGAAAATCCCACAGGAGTACAAATGTACTCCATGACCCATCTCACTCCCCGCCGTTCCGCCATCCTGACCTTCATCCGCGACCGCATCGCGGACCACGGTCAGCCCCCGAGCCTCGCCGAGATCGCCGAGGCCTTTGGCTTTGCCTCGCGCAGCGTGGCCCGCAAGCACGTCGTGGCACTGGCCGAAGCCGGTTTCATCGAGGTCAACGCCCACCAGGCGCGAGGTATCCGCCTGCTCAACCAGCCGGCACGTCCGAGCCTGCTGGAGATTCCGCTGCTGGGGCGGGTGGCGGCCGGGCGGCCGATCGATGTCGACGCTCAGGTCCACGAGCGCCTGTGGCTCGACCCGGCGCTGTTTTCCCGCACGCCGGATTTCCTGTTGCGGGTCCAGGGCGACTCGATGATTGGCGACGGTATCCTCGACGGCGACCTGGTGGCGGTGCGGCGCAATGTCGAGGTACGCAATGGTCAGATCGTCGTCGCCCGGCTCGACGGCGAAGTCACCATCAAGCGTTTCGAGCGCAGCGCCACAGGCATCCGCCTGTTGGCCCGCAACCCGGCCTATGCCCCGATCGTCGTCGACCCTGAACACCAGGAGCTGGCCATCGAAGGGGTGTTCTGTGGCCTGGTGAGGCAAGGCTGATGGGCGCCGTGGTCGCGCTCGACTCGCTGCTGGATGAGCGGCGGGTCTGGAAGGGCCGGCCGGCGGTACAGGCCGCCCGCTTGCCCTCGACCGGGCATGCCCGGCTCGATGCGGTGTTGCCCGGTGGTGGTTGGCCGGAATCGGCGCTGACGGAGATCCTGGTGGCCGGCGAGGGCGTGGGCGAGCTGCAACTGGTCTGGCCGACCCTGGCACGGTTGTCGGCCAGTGGTGAGCGGATCGTGCTGGTGGCGCCACCCCATGTGCCTTACCCCCAGGCCTGGTTGAGTGCCGGGGTCGACCTGCGGCAGTTGTCGGTGCTCCAGGCCGCGCCCCGCGATGCCCTGTGGGCCGCCGAGCAGTGCCTGCGCTCCGGTAGTTGCGGTGCCGTGCTGTGCTGGCCGCAACAGGCCGATGACCGGGCGCTGCGGCGCCTGCAGGTGGCGGCGGAAAGCGGCCAGACCCTGGCCTTCGTCTATCGCCCGCTGGAAGAGGCGGTCAACCCGTCGCCCGCGCCCCTGCGACTGGCCATCGACGGCCAGCCCGCGCGGTTGCGCGTTCTCAAGTGTCGCGGCGGCCTGGCTCATTCGGCACCCATCGCCTTTGGCGCGGGGCATTGAGGTTGGCATGCGCTGGGTCTGCATCGTGTTCCCGCAATTGGCGCTGGACGGTGTGTTGCGGCGAGTCCCCGAGCCCGACGCACCGCTGGCGCTGCTGAGCGGTTCGCCGCAGCGGCGGGTGCTGCAGGCGGTGAACGCTTCGGCCCGGGCCCTGGGCCTGTGTCCCGGGCAATCGTTGACGGCCGCCCATGCCTTGACCAAGGCGTTCGCCACGGCCGAGTACGACCCTGCCGAAATCGAACAATGGCAGCAGTTGCTCGCTGCCTGGGCCTATCGTTTCAGTTCCCAGGTCAGCCTGCGTTATCCGCGGGCCCTGCTGTTCGAGATCGAGTCCAGCCTGGGTCTGTTCGGCCCCTGGCCGCAGTTGGAAGCCCGCTTGCGCCAGGAGTTGACCGAACTGGGCTTTCGCCATCGAATCGTCGTGGCGCCGCATCCGGCGGCGGCCAGGGTGCTGGCCAATGCCTATGACGGCTTGGCCCTGGCCGACGAGGCCGTCCTGCGCCACACCCTGGGGCAGATGCCCATCGACCGGATCGGCCTGGAGCCGGGGATGGCCACGGCCTTGTCACGCATGGGCCTGCGCACCTTGCAGCAGGTGCTGGCATTGCCCCGGCACAGCCTGGCACGGCGCTTCGAGGCGTCCCTGCTCAAGCATATCGATACCTTGCTCGGTGAGCGGCCGCTGGCTCTGGCCTTCTACCTGCCGCCGGATCGTTTCGCCGCGCGCATCGAGCTGAACTTCGATGTGACGTCCCACCAGGCCCTGTTGTTTCCCCTGCGGCGGTTGACCGGCGACCTGGCGGCGTTTCTCTGTGGGCGCGACAGCGGTGTGCAGCGCTTCGACCTGATCCTGGAGCATGCCGAAGGCGTCGAGACGCGGATCAAGGTCGGCCTGCTCAGCGCCGAACGCGATCCGGCGATGCTCTTCGAACTGGCCCGCGGGCGCCTGGAGCAGGTCCAGGTCGAGTCGGCGGCGCGCGGTTTTCGCCTGGAGGCCGAGGACCTGCCGAGCTTTGTCCCGCAGCACCGCGAGCTGTTCGACGAGCGTCCGCAGCAGTCCCTGCCCTGGGAGCAGTTGCGCGAGCGCCTGCGTGCCCGGCTCGGCGACGAGGCTGTGCAGGGCTTGTGCTTCCAGGCCGATCACCGTCCCGAATGTGCCTGGCAGCCGCTCTCGGCCAGTACGCCGGGCCCGTTGTCCCAGCTCGGGCCGTTGCGTCCGGGCTGGTTGCTCAGGGAGCCGCTGCCATTGCCCGAGCAGGCGGTGCGGGTCCTGCTCGGGCCGGAACGCATCGAGTCGGGCTGGTGGGATGGGGCGGATGTGCGCCGCGATTACTACCGGGTCGAGCTTCGCGGTGGTCGACAGGCCTGGGCCTATCGCCCGGTGGGTGAGCAGGGGCCGCTGCTGCTGCAGGGCTGGTTCGCATGAATGGCGAGTACGCGGAGCTGCATTGCCTGTCGAACTTCAGTTTCCAGCGTGGTGCTTCCAGTGCCCGGGAATTGTTCGAGCGGGCCCGGGAGCAAGGCTACCAGGCCCTGGCGATCACCGACGAATGCACCCTGGCCGGTATCGTGCGGGCCTGGCAGGCGGCACAGGACTGCGAGCTGCCGCTGATCATCGGCAGTGAAATGCAGATCGAGAACGGTCCTCGGGTGGTCCTGCTGGTGGAGGACCTGGCAGGTTACCAGGTGCTCTGCCGATTGATCACCCAGGCCCGGCGGCGGGTGGAGAAAGGCCGTTACCAGGTGCTGCGCGAGGACTTCGACCAGCCATTGCCGGGGTTGCTGGCCCTGTGGCTGCCCGGGCCGGACCTCTCTGAAACGGATGGCCGCTGGTTGCGCGAGCGCTTTCCCGAACGCCTGTGGCTGGCCGTGGAGCTGCATTGCGGCGAGGACGACCAGGGCCGCCTGGCGCGTCTGCAGGCCCTGGCCGCCACGCTGGCGATTCCCGCCGTGGCCAGCGGGGACGTGCACATGCACGTGCGCAGCCGCCGTGCCTTGCAGGACACCATGACTGCCATTCGCCTGCACGTTCGCGTGGCCGAGGCCGGGCAGCAGCTGCATGCCAACGGCGAGCGGCACCTGCGCAGCCTGGATGTCCTGCGTAGCATCTATCCACCTGCCTTGCTGGCCGAGACCCTGGTGATCGCCCGGCGCTGTCGCTTCGCGCTCGACCAGCTGAATTACCAGTACCCCCGCGAGCTGGTACCCGAAGGACAGACGCCGGCCTCCTGGCTACGGCACCTGACGGAGGAGGGGGTTGTCCGTCGCTGGCCCGGTGGGATCAGCCAGCAGGTTCGGGACCTGATTGAAAAGGAACTGACACTGATCGCCGAACTGGACTACGACAGCTATTTCCTGACGGTACAGGACATCGTCCAGTTTGCCCGCAGCCAGGACATTCTCTGCCAGGGGCGTGGTTCGGCGGCGAACTCGGTGGTGTGCTACGCCCTGGGCATTACCGAGCTGAACCCGGACCGCTCCAACCTGTTGTTCGAGCGCTTTCTGTCCCGCGAGCGCAACGAGCCACCGGATATCGATGTCGACTTCGAGCACGAGCGCCGCGAGGAAGTGCTGCAGTACGTTTTCCGCCGTTATGGTCGCGGACGGGCGGCACTGACCGCAGTGGTCAGCACCTATCATGGTGCCGGTGCGGTACGGGATGTGGCCAAGGCACTGGGCTTGCCGCCGGACCAGGTCAATGCCCTGGCCGATGCCTGTGGCCGCTGGAGCGATGAACCGCCGTCGGCCGAGCGCTTGCGCGAGAACGGTTTCGATCCCGACAGCCCGGTGTTGCGCCGAGTGCTGGGGCTGACCCGGCAACTGATCGGCTTTCCCCGGCACCTGTCCCAGCACCCGGGTGGCTTCGTGATTTCCGAGCAGCCGCTGGACACCCTGGTGCCGGTGGAAAACGCCAGCATGGCCGAGCGGACGATCATCCAGTGGGACAAGGACGACCTGGACAAGGTCGGCCTGCTCAAGGTCGATGTCCTGGCCCTGGGCATGCTCAGCGCCCTGCGGCGCTGTTTCGAGCTGGTGCAGCAGTATCGCGGCGGGCCGCGCTGGACCCTGGCGAGCATTCCGGCGGATGACGCGGCGACCTACGAGATGATCGGCCGGGCCGATACCATCGGCGTGTTCCAGATCGAGTCGCGGGCGCAGATGTCGATGCTGCCACGGCTCAAGCCGAAGAACTTCTATGACCTGGTGATCGAGGTGGCGATCGTCCGGCCTGGGCCGATCCAGGGCGGCATGGTGCATCCGTACCTGCGCCGGCGACACGGTGATGAGCCCGAGACCTATCCGTCAGACGATCTCAAGGACGTACTGGCGCGGACCAAGGGCGTGCCGCTGTTCCAGGAGCAGGTGATGCAGATTGCCGTGGTCGCGGCGGGCTACACGCCTGGCGAGGCCGATCAGTTGCGCCGTTCCATGGCCGCCTGGAAACGTCATGGCGGGCTTGAACCCCATCGCAAGCGACTGGCCGATGGCATGGCGGCGCGCGGCTACAAACCGGAGTTCGCCGCGCAGATCTTCGAACAGATCAAGGGCTTTGGCAGCTACGGCTTTCCCGAATCCCATGCCGCCAGCTTTGCCCTGCTGACCTACGCCAGTTGCTGGCTCAAGTGTCATGAGCCGGCGGCGTTTGCCTGCGCGCTGATCAACAGCTGGCCGATGGGCTTCTACAGCCCCGACCAGATCCTCCAGGACGCCCGCCGTCATCGCTTGCAGATTCGCCCGGTGGATGTGCGCGCCAGTCACTGGGATTGCAGCCTGGAACCGGACGAAGGCGCCCAGCCGGCCCTGCGCCTGGGGCTGCGGATGATTCGCGGGTTTCGCGAGGAGGATGCGCGTCAGATCGAGGCGGCCAGGCAGCGGCAGGGTTTTGCGGATATTGCCGACCTGATCGACCGGTCGCGGCTCGATGCCCGGGCCCGTGAATTGTTGGCGGATGCCGGAGCCCTGCGCGGTCTGGCGGGCAACCGCTACCGTGCCCGCTGGGAAGTGGCCGGGGTCGACCGGCAACTGGGATTGTTCGCCGGCTTGTCGCGGGAGGTTGAGACGGCGGTGGCCTTGCCGCAGCCGAGTGTCGGCGAGGACCTGCAAGCCGACTATGCCAGCCTGGGCACGACCCTGGGACCGCATCCGCTGGCCCTGCTGCGCGGGCAGTTGCGTGCCTTGCGTTGCCGCAGTTCACGGGAGTTGCGGGCCCTCGAACCGGGGCGTTCGGTGAGCATCGTCGGCCTGGTGACCGGGCGCCAGCGCCCGGGTACGGCCAGCGGCGTGACCTTCGTCACCCTGGAGGATGAGTTCGGCAACACCAACGTGGTGGTCTGGCGCGACCTGGCCGAACGTCAGCGGCAGGTGCTGGTGGGAGCGCAATTGCTGAGGGTCGATGGACGCCTGGAGGCCGAGGGCGACGTACGCAATGTAATTGCCGGGCGCCTGAGCGACCTGAGTTCGATGCTGGCGGATATCACCGTGCGGAGCCGGGATTTCCGCTGAGCCCCTATGGTTCCCACAAGGAAGGACTCAGTCTTCGGCCTTGACCGTCGCCACATCGGAAGCCTTGACCCGCACCTTCTTCCCGGAAATGTCGCGGAACTCGTAGAACCCATCGGCACCATGGGTCTTGGGCATGTCTTTGGTCAGGTACTGGGTGCCGTTCTGCAAGGTCACGACCGTGGGCGTCGAGCATCCGCCCAGGGCCAGCAGGGTGGCCGTCAGCAGGGACAGGCTCAGGGGTCTCAGGCTTTTCAAGGGCATGGGGGTCTCCAGGTTCACAGGTTCGGTGGTCTCTATCGTAAATTGCCGGGCTAGACAGGGTGAGCATGTCCGTCGGCTGTGCCTATAATCGGCTCGATCGTTGTTCCCAGTCGCCAGCCGGAAGCCTTTCATGACCGATCTTTCGTCGTTCGCCATTACGCAGAAATGGCCTGCTCAACATCCAGACCGCATTCAGCTGTATTCGTTGCCGACCCCCAATGGTGTCAAGGTGTCGATCCTGCTCGAGGAACTGGGCCTGCCCTACGAGCCGCATCTGGTCAGCTTTGCCACCAATGACCAGTTGACCCCGGAGTTCATGTCACTGAACCCGAACAACAAGATTCCTGCCATTATCGACCCGAATGGCCCGGGCGGCCAGCCGCTGCCGCTGTTCGAGTCCGGTGCGATCCTGATCTACCTCGCCGAGAAGGCCGGCCGCCTGATCGGCGCGGACCCGGCCAGCCGTTATGAAACCATCCAGTGGCTGATGTTCCAGATGGGCGGGATCGGGCCGATGTTCGGCCAGCTCGGTTTCTTCAACAAGTTCGCCGGCAAGGACTACGAGGACAAGCGGCCACGTGACCGTTATGTCGCCGAAAGCAAGCGCCTGCTGGGCGTGCTCAACCAGCGCCTGGAAAACCGTCGCTGGATCATGGGCGACGAATACAGCATCGCCGATATCGCCACCTTCCCGTGGATTCGCAACCTGATCGGTTTCTACGAGGCCGGCGATCTGGTCGGTATCCAGGACTTCCCGCACGTCACCCGGGCGCTGGCAGACTTCCTCGATCGGCCGGCAGTGGCCAAGGGACTGACCATTCCGGGCTGAGTCGAACGCTCGAAGCCTTGCCGATCAGCCCAGGCGTTCGGCAAGCAAGGGCAGCAAGTGCTCGCAGGACGCTTCGAACTTGAAGTCCAGCAGCTCGTCGGCGCGGGTCTTGCCCAGGTTGATGGCTATCAGCGGCTTGCCGCGCTCGACCACGCGCTTGCACAGGCGAAAGGCCGAATAGGCCATCAGCGACGAGCCGACCACCAGCAGTCCCTGGGCCTGTTCGGCACAGGCCAGGGCGCGACTGGCGGTCAGTGGGGCGACATTTTCGCCGAAGAACACCACATCCGGTTTCAGCCGTTCGCCCTGGCAATGTGGGCAGCGGGGTACCTGGAAGTCCGATTCGAAGTGGGTCTCGAGCAGGGTATCGCCATCGGGTGCCTGCGTCGCCTCGACCTGCAGCAGATAGGCGTTCCGTGTTTCCAGTTCGAGTTGCACGGCATCGCGTTCCAGGCGGGCGCCACAATCGAGGCACAGCACCTTGTGCAGGCTGCCATGCAGTTCGATCACGTCCTGGCTGCCGGCCTGCTCATGCAGGGTATCGACGTTCTGGGTGATCAGGCCGCTCAGGTGCTGGCGTGCCTGCAGCTGGGCCAGTGCCTGGTGGGCCGCGTTCGGCCTGGCCTGGCGGACCCGCGGCCAGCCGAGCATGGCCCGGGCCCAGTAGCGCCGACGGGCCTGGGGCGAGCCGAGAAACTCCTGGATCATCATCGGTGGCTTGCCCCGGCGAACGCCAGCGCTGTCACGGTAGTCCGGGATGCCGGAGGAGGTGCTGATGCCGGCACCGGTCAGCACCAGGAAGGGCCGCCCGGTCATCAGGGGCAGGAGGGTTTCCAGGGCGATATCGACTTGCGAGTCGGGCATGGGGCATCTCCAGGCGATCGAACGGCGGGGGCTGCCCAAGGATAGTCGCTGGGTTTCCCGCGCAACAAGCCTGCCCTTGCCGGAGAAGAGCGGGGCGTAGGATAGTCACCCCTGGTGAGGAGACACTCGAGGTCAGCCCATGACTTGCAGCATTCGCCTGGCCCGCGACGCGGATGCCGAGGCCATCAGCCAGGTGATCATCCAGGCCCTGCGTGAAAGCAATGCCGAGGACTATGCGTCAGCGGTGATCGAGCGGGTCGAGCAGAGCTTCGGCCCGCAGGACGTGCGTAGTCTGTTGGGGATCCGGACCATGCTGGTGGCGCAGGAAGGGGAGCGGGTCGTCGGCACCGCCAGCCTTGATGGCGAGGTGGTGCGCAGCGTCTTCGTGGCGCCGGATACCCAGGGGACGGGGGTCGGTCGGGCGTTGCTGGCCGAGGTGGTCCGGCTGGCCCGGGAGGCCGGCATCAGCCTGTTGAAGGTGCCTTCGACGGTGACCGCCGAAGGCTTCTATGCCCGGTTGGGTTTCGAGGCCGTGCGCGATGCCTGGCACGGCGAGGAGCGCACCATCGTCATGCAGCTACGGCTGGGTAGCTGACGACTCAATCGTCGCGGGTCAGCACTTCCAGCAACTCGATCTCGAAGGTCAGGTCGGCACCGGGTGCCACGCGTGAACCCATGCCGCGTTCGCCGTAGGCCAGATGCGCCGGTACGAACAGACGGCGCTTGCCACCGACCTTCATGCCCATCAGGCCGATATCCCAGCCCTTGATCACCCGGCCGGTGCCGATCACGCACTGGAACGGCTTGCCACGGCTGTAGGATGAGTCGAATTCGCTGCCATCGGCGAGTGCGCCGCGGTATTGGGTGGTGATCAGCGCGCCCTTGACCACGGCCTTGCCGTCGCCCTCGAGCAGGTCGGTGACCTGCAGTTCTGTCTCTGTCATGACTTCTCCAGGGTTGGCACCCCATGAATGATTTCCAGGTCGGGGTTTTCCGCCCGTTTCTGCGCCATGCGTCGATCGAAATCGTTCGCCAGTTCGGCCAGGGTCACTTGCCCCAGACGGCTGATCAGCAGGGCTTCGGCTTCCTGCAGCACATCGGTCAGGCGGGCGTTGACCGCCTGTTCCACCAGGCACTGCGGCTCCTCGCGGGAAAGCCCCATGGCAAATACCTCCGGAGCGCCAAGGGCGCGGTGGATGTCGAGCAGGGTGATTTCGTTCAGCGGGCGGGCCAGGCTCCAGCCACCACCGTGGCCTTTTTCCGAACGCACGTAGCCGTGCTCGCGCAGTCCGGCCATGGTCCGGCGGACCACCACCGGGTTGGTGCGCAGCATCTGCGCGATGGTCTCGGAGGTGGCGCGCTGGTCGTGACGGTCCATGTGGATCAGCACGTGCAGCATGCGGGAAAGGCGACTGTCGTTGCGCATGGGGCGTTTCGCGGGTGAAAGAACAGTGGGTACGTATAGCAAAATCAACCGTCCGTAACAAGAAAAGTTACGGGAGTTGACGTGATGGCTTTACGTAACTTATAAAGTTTCGTGAGTTCAATTCACGAGGAATCTGCTCATGTCTCATTTCGTAGTGGTGGTGGGTGCCAGTTTTGCCGGATTGTCGGCGGCCATGCAGTTGGCCCGTGCCCGGCAGCGGGTGCTGCTGGTCGACTCAGGCTTGCCGCGCAACCGCTTCGCCGCGCATTCCCATGGTTTTCTCGGCCAGGACGGCCAGCCACCGCTGGCGATCCGCGAGGAGGCCTTGCGCCAGCTGCTGCGTTATCCGACCGTCGAGTTCGTGCAGGGGGAAGTGGTTTCGGCGCATCGCGTCGAGGCCGGGTTTGCCGTGTTGCTCGCCGATGGCCGGGAAGAACTGGCGGCCCGCCTGGTCCTGGCTACCGGCCTACGTGACGAACTGCCGGCGATTCCCGGTCTGCAGGAGCGCTGGGGCACTACGGTGCTGCATTGTCCGTATTGCCATGGCTATGAGGTGCGTGACCGGGCCCTGGGGGTACTGGCGACCATGCCACTGTCCGCACACCAGGCCGGCATGATCCCGGATTGGGGGCCGACGGTGTATTTCACCCAGGGCCAGTTCGAGCCAGATGCCGAGCAGTTGGCGCATCTGCAGGCACGCGGCGTGCGCATCGAGCGGACCCCGGTGGTCGAGCTGCTGGGGACGGCCCCGGCGCTTGAGGCCGTCCGCTTGAGTGATGGCCGGCTGGTGTCGGTACAGGCGCTGTTCACCGCTCCTCGCACCTACATGGCCAGCCCGCTGGCTGAACAACTCGGCTGTGAATTCGAGGAAGGGCCGAACGGCCTCTACCTGCGGGTGGATGCACGCAAGGAGACGACGGTGCCGGGTGTGTTTGCCGCCGGCGATGCCGCCAGCCCCATGCATAACGCGACATTGGCCTCGGCAGCCGGGGTCATGGCCGGTTTTGGCGTGCACCAGTCGTTGATGCTTGCGGCGCATGGCCACTAAACAGCTATAGGCACACCTCTGGTATGGACTAATATAGCCACTGGCTATTTACCTTTTGTGTGCCCATGTTCAAGTTTACTGGTTTTCACGGATGAGCGGATGGATCGGGGCGCTTGTCGCGGTGCCGATGGTCACCTTGATTGTCGTGCTTTGGTGGCGCGAGCGTTCGGCTCGTCGGGAGCTGGCCGAGTGTCGGGTGTTGTTGCACCAGTTGAGTGAATGCAAGCGCCGCGGCGAGACCACCGACGATGCCGAGCGCTTCCGGCGCAGCCAGTATTTCGCCCGGATCGGCACCTGGGACTGGGACGTCGATACCGAGAAACTCTACTGGTCGGAAGCCATATACGGCATGTTCGGCTACAAGGTCGACGAAGTGGTGCCGTCCTACGAACTGTTCTGCGCCAGCGTGCACCCCGATGACCGGGCCAAGGTGCGCGCCGGGGAACTGCGCTGCATCGAGACCGGCGAGAATCACGACGAGGAATACCGGGTGGTCTGGCCGGACGGCAGCATCCATTGGCTGCGCGAGACCGGCAACGTGGTGAAGAACGTCCACGACTCAGTGATCAAGATGATGGGCGTGGTCCGCGATATCACCGAGGAAAAGGCCTGGGCCAGCCAGATGCATACCCTGGCCCACAACGATGCCCTGACCGGGCTGCCCAATCGCCTGGTTCTGGAGGAGCGGCTGTCCAGGGCGCTGGAGCGGGCCCGCGACAGCGGAACGCGGGTGGTCCTGGTGTTTCTCGACCTGAACGGCTTCAAGGACATCAACGATGCCCATGGGCACGCTGCCGGCGACCAGATCCTGGTTGCCACCGCGAACCGCCTGAAGAACCTGATGCGGGTCTCCGACACCGTGGCGCGTATCGGTGGCGACGAATTCGTGCTGATCTTCGAGGGGCTGGCGCAGCAGGGGATCGGGCTGTCGGAAGAAATCCATCGGTTGTGCGGCAAGGTGCTGATCGAGTTGTCGGTGCCGATCAGTGTCGATACCCAGCACGTTCGCATCGGTTCCAGCCTGGGCGTCGCGGTTTTCCCCGATCATGCCGTCAGCATGGACACCCTGATCCATATCGCCGACCTGGCGATGTACGATGCCAAGCGCAGCGGCAACAACCAGTACCGTCTCGGCCGGTCGGCGCCCCTGACAGCCAATATCGACTGACTGTCCGCTGGTCGCCAGGGAACAGGCATAAACGCATGTAGGACATGCATGTCGCCCAGGCTGCGATTTCCTCTCCGAATAGAGTATTGTGGGCGTCTGAGGAAAAAGTCATAAACCCGGAGTATCCGGGCCGTTATCAGATTGAGGGTGTCATGGGTCAGGAAAGCATCAACTGGGACAAGCTGGGTTTCGACTACATCAAGACCGACAAGCGCTACCTGTCTTACTTCCGTCAGGGTGAGTGGGACAATGGCGTGTTGACCGAAGACAACGTCCTGCATATCAGCGAAGGCTCGACCGCGCTGCATTACGGCCAGCAGTGCTTCGAGGGCCTGAAGGCCTACCGTTGCAAGGACGGCTCGATCAACCTGTTCCGGCCTGACCAGAACGCCGCACGCATGCAGCGCAGCTGCGCGCGCCTGCTGATGCCGGCACCGTCGACCGAAGCCTTCATCGAGGCGTGCAAGCAGGTGGTGAAAGCCAACGAGCGCTTCATTCCTCCGTACGGCACCGGTGGTGCACTGTACCTGCGTCCTTTCGTGATCGGCGTCGGTGACAACATTGGCGTGCGTACCGCGCCGGAGTTCATCTTCTCGGTGTTCTGCATCCCGGTCGGCCCGTACTTCAAGGGCGGCATGAAACCGCACAACTTCGTGATCTCCAGCTACGACCGTGCCGCTCCGCAGGGTACCGGTGCGGCCAAGGTCGGTGGCAACTACGCGGCCAGCCTGCTGCCGGGTTCCGAAGCCAAGAAGAATGGCTTTGCCGACAGCATCTACCTGGACCCGCTGACCCACTCGAAGATCGAGGAAGTGGGCTCGGCCAACTTCTTCGGTATCACCGCCAACAACGAGTTCGTCACGCCGAAGTCGCCTTCGGTACTGCCGGGTATCACCCGTCTGTCGCTGATCGAACTGGCCCAATCCCGCCTGGGCCTGAAAGTGGTGGAAGGCGATGTGCTGATCGACAAGATCTCCGACTTCACCGAAGCCGGTGCCTGCGGTACCGCTGCGGTGATCACCCCGATCGGTGGCATCGAGTACCAGGGCAAGCTGCACGTGTTCCACAGCGAGACCGAAGTCGGCCCGGTGACCCAGCGCCTGTACAAGGAGCTGACCGGCGTACAGACCGGTGACGTCGAGGCGCCAGCAGGCTGGATCGTCAAGGTCTGATCGGCTGAGCCAGACTGTCTGAAAGGCCCGGGGCGAGTGATCGCCGCGGGCCTTTCTGTTTCCGGAGCATTCGTTTGCGGAGCATGATTGACGGACCTTTCGCCTGAGGATGCTTGCATGTGTCGGATTCTCGGAATACTGTATGAATAATCAGTATTCGAGTCGATCCCATGCAGCTCATCGCCAAGCTCGGCATCCTTGCCGACGCCGCCAAATACGATGCCTCGTGCGCCAGCAGCGGCGCGCCCAAGCGCAGTTCCCGTGGCCGTGACGGGCTCGGTGCCACCGATGGCACGGGCATCTGCCACAGTTTCACACCGGATGGGCGCTGCGTCTCGCTGCTCAAGGTGCTGCTGACCAACTTCTGCCTCTACGACTGCCAGTATTGCGTCAATCGCCGTTCCAGCAACGTGCCGCGGGCGCGCTTCACGCCGGAAGAAGTGGTGCGCCTGACCCTCGATTTCTATCGACGCAACTGCATCAGCGGGTTGTTCCTCAGCTCCGGCATCATCCGCTCGGCCGACTACACCATGGAGCAGCTGATCCGGGTGGCGCGGTTGTTGCGCGAGGAACACCAGTTCCGTGGCTACATCCACCTCAAGACCATCCCCGATGCCGATCCGCTGCTGATCGAGGAGGCCGGGCGGTTGGCGGACCGCTTGAGCGTGAACATCGAGCTGCCCACCGAGGCCAGCCTCAAGCGCCTGGCGCCGGAGAAGCGGGTGACCAGCATTCGCCAGGCCATGGGCACCATTCACCTTGGCCAGCAGGCGGTGGCCGGGGAGGCCAGGGCCCCGCGCTTCACGCCGGCGGGGCAGAGTACCCAGGTGATCGTTGGCGCCGACGCCACGGATGACCGCACCATCCTGCGCAATGCCGAGTCGCTGTATCAGGGCTATGGCCTGCGCCGCGTCTACTACTCGGCGTTCAGCCCGATCCCCGACAGCCCCGGCAGCGTGCCGTTGGCCGCGCCACCGCTGTTGCGTGAGCACCGCCTGTACCAGGCCGACTTCCTGATGCGTGGCTATGGCTACAAGGCCGGCGAACTGTTGGAGCAGTCGAGCAACCTGGACCTGGACATCGACCCCAAGCTCGCCTGGGCGCTGGCCAATCGCGAGGTCTTCCCGCTGGACGTGAATCGGGCCGAACCGGCCTTGCTGGCACGTATCCCCGGGATCGGCCTGCGCAGCGTGCAGCGCATGGTCGCGCTGCGGCGCGAACGGCGCATCCGCTACGACGACCTGATCCAGTTGCGCTGCGTGCTGGACAAGGCCCGGCCGTTCATTGTCACCAGCGACTATCGGCCATCCCAGGCGGAGGCGTGCAGCGGTTTGCTGCGTACCCGCCTACGTGAGCCCCAGGCCCCGCTGCAGATGGGGTTGTGGGGGTGATCGCGCTGGACTGTGACGACGACTTCGCGACCTGGCGTGGCCAGGCACGGACTCTGCTCGGTCATGGTATCGACCCGGTCGACGTGACCTGGAGCCAGGGGCCGGTGGCTGATCTGCTGGCCGGTTCCACCCCCTTGCCGACAGGTCCTGGCGTGTTCTGCGCACGGGTGCCGGCAGCCTTGCTCACACAACTGGAGCAGGCTGCCCGCTATCGTGGCGAGCAGCGCTGGAACCTGTTGTATGAAGTGCTGTGGCGGGTCGCCCATGGGGACCGGACCGCCATGCTGGCCGGTGATCGCCTGGGCAGTGAGTTGCAACGGCGGATTCGCCAGGTGGGCCGTGAAGCTCATCACCTGCATGCCTTCGTGCGTTTCGTACCATTGCCCGACGCATTGGCCGAGCGGTTACAGCTGGACCTGGTGGCGTTCCATGAGCCGGCGCATGACATCCTTGCCAGCGCCAGTGGGCATTTCGCCGAGCGTCTGGGTCGGCAACGCTGGCTGATCGCAACGCCCCGTGATGGCATCCGTTTCGATGGTGAAGCCATGGACTATCGGCGCCACTGCCCGGAGCAATGGCGGCAGTGGGCCCGTCATGCCGAGGATCCCGGTGCCGAATTGTGGCTGACCTACTACCGGCACATTTTCAACCCGGCCCGGGTCAACCCCGATGCGATGCGCCAGCACATGCCCGGGCGTTTCTGGCGGCATCTGCCGGAAGGGCCGTTGATCCCGCGACTGGTCGGGCAGGCGCGGCAGGGCAAGCAGCGCGACGGGCAGGCGTTGGAGGTGGGCTTGCAGGAAGGCAAGCGGATCACGGACAGGAAGGGCTCGCCAGGCCAGGAGCTGGCGAGCTGAGGCCACCCAGGGGCGATCAGGCCAGGTGGGTGAACAGATAGTCTTCCGGCAGGCGCGACTTCGGCAGGGTGGCATTGAAGTCGCTGTCGCTGCGGTAGCCCAGGCAAACCAGTACCACGCTGGTCAAGCCCTGTGCGTGCAGGTTCAGTTCGGCGTCCACCGCCTTGGCATCGAAGCCTTCCATCGGCGTGGCGTCGATGCCCAGCGACGCGGCACCCAGCAGCAGGCTGCCGAGGGCCAGGTAGGTCTGCTTCTCCATCCAGTGCTGCAGGTCCTTCTGCTCGTAGCGGTGCAGGTCGACGAAGCCCGCGCGGATCTGTTGCTGGCCGCTGCGGGCAGTATCGCTGGCGAAGCGTCCATCTTCCTGCTCCTGGTGCAGGACCTTTTCCAGGTGGCTGTCGGTCATCCCGGTACGGGTGCACAGGGCAATCACGTGGGAGGCGTTCAGGATCTTCGGCTCGTTGTAGGCGAAGCGTCCTTCGGCGCCCTTGGCCAGGCGTGCCTTGCCCTCGGCTGTCGAGGCCACGATGAAGTGCGACGGCTGCGAGTTGACCGAGGAGGGCGCATTGCGCAGCAGCGTCAGCAGCTCGTCGATGGCCGCCTGTGGGATGCGTTTCGAGGCATCGTAGGCCTTGGTGGTGTAGCGCTGGGCGGTAATGTGCGCGAGGTTCATCAGTGACTCCATGCAAGCAGGATGAGGTGTTGGCGCTGATTCTGATCTTCGTTTAAGGAGAGATAAAGGGGTAAGATCGGTTAGCTCTTTCACTTCTGGTGTGAAAATGATCCGATTCGACGATCTGGCTCTGTTCGTCCGTTCCGCCGCCCTGGGCAGCTTTTCCAATGCCGCCCGCGAGGTGGACCTGCTGCCCGGTCAAGTCAGCGCGGCGATCCAGCGCCTGGAGCGTGAGCTGGACATCCGCCTGTTTGCCCGCTCGACCCGTAGCCTGCGCCTGACCGCCGAAGGTGAACGCTACCTGCCGTATGCGCGAGGCGTGCTGGAAACGTTGCGTGAAGGACACGAACAACTTCACGTCGAGCGCCTGGAACTGCAGGGCACCCTGCAGATGGCGGTCTCGTCCGACCTGGGGCGCAACCTGCTGTCCCCCTGGCTGATCGAGTTTCGCCGCCTGCATCCGCGACTGACCCTGCGCCTGTCGGTGTCCGACCAACTGTCCGATGTGTTCCGTGATCCGGTCGATGTCGCCGTGCGTTATGGGCAGTCCGCTGACGCCAGCTTCGTGGCCCTGCCGCTGGCGGAGAACCGTCGGGTACTGGTGGCGGCTCCGTCCTATCTGGAGGCTCACGGGCGCCCACATACCCTGGAGGACCTGGCCCGGCACAACTGCCTTTGCTATGTGCTGCAGGGCCGTTACTACGACAAGTGGGCGTTCTACAAGGATGGCCAGCGCCGTGAGGTCTCGGTGACAGGCACCCTGTTCAGCGACGATGCCGACGTGGTGCGGCACTGGGCGCTGGCCGGCGAGGGCATCATCTACAAGGCCTGGCTGGAGGTGCGGGCGGACATCGCGGCCGGGCGGCTGGAACTGCTGTTGCCCGAGTACCACGGCGAGCCAACCCGGTTGCAGTTGGTGTGCCCTCATCGCCGACAGATCTCCGCTTCGGTGCAGGCGCTGTACCAGTTTCTCCAGGGAAAATTTCGCGAGCTGGATGAGAAGGGACCGGTGCTGCCGTCCTGAAAAGGGGGAGTGGCTACACTGCAAAGGCGTGGAGAGCGCTCGACATGGGTTTCCATGATTCACCGCTGTGCCCGGAGCAGAAGGCAATCCTTTGAAAATCATAAGCTTGCGAAATGTGTCGAATACGGAAAATTGGCGCCGGTGAACTTGCTTCAAGGGGAGGGGATGTATATATTCGTGCCCTTGTCGCACTGGCATCGGAAGGCCATGAGGCCATCCGGTTCATCCTGAGCAGCCATGCCGACCGCTTCACCGCGTTGCCGCCCGAATGGCGAAATTGGTAGACGCATGGGACTTAAAATCCCCCGTTCGTAAGGACGTGCCGGTTCGACCCCGGCTTCGGGCACCATCTTAGATTCCACAGAGAGCTTGCAAGATCTCTGGAAGCCTTGAAAAACCTGCCTTCTGGCGGGTTTTTTCGTTTTTGCAGTCCGTCGGATTCCAGACTCATCCTTCGCCCGCAGGGCGCCTCCGGTTGGTTCAGTTACACCACTTCCTGGCACACGGTCGATATGTGTCTGTAGAAAAAGAAAATCTTGCTAAATAGGTTGGCGTGGGAGGGCCCGGCTGGATTTTTCCAGGCCCATAGAAATAAAAGTAGGCATGTTCCAAGGGAGAACATGCATGAAAAAGATTTTCTATCCTGTCGGGAAAACTTATCTCGTTTGCGCTGTGGTTCTTCTCCCTAACAAAATCGGATGCCGGACGTGGTTGGCTGCCTCTGGCGACCTAACCGATTTCGGAAGTTCACTTGGGACCTTTGGCACCGTGGCAGGCATTCGCATGAGCGTATTGCAGGAACACTTGAACGGTTCGGGAAACCGGATGAACGTTCCATCGGCGTATTTCGCATTGGTACCGGGACTGGCCGGACTGGGCCAGGCCTGGCGCGTTGCTGCGAACGGCTGGGGGGTGACGGCTGTCGTCGGTGAAGGGCTGATATCGATCGCGTCGCTGGTCTGGGCCGGTTTGGTGGTCGCCTACCTTTGGCAGGCGGTCCGTCATTTCGACACCGTCAAGGCCGAGTTTCTTCATCCCGTACAAGGGGGGACTCCCGCCCTACTGGCCGTTGATCACCACTTGCGCCTTAGGAGGTCGCTACCCAATCTTCGTAATCAAGTCCAGCAACGCGACTGAATTCGCGCACGTTGTTCGTCACCAGCGTGCAGCCAGAAGCGATGGCATGCCCAGCGATGGCTGTGTCATTGGGCCCAATGGGCGAACCTGACTCGGTGAGCTTGCATTTCACCCCTATCGTCGCATCCACTGCGTTCTGATCCCACGCTAAGATCGCATCAAGGCGTTTCACAAACTCGTCGACCAACGGCTTATGCTTAGCCGATGCTTTTTTGCCGATCTGCCCATAACGCATCTCTGCATAGGTGATGGCGGAAATGACAATCCGATTGCCTCGCTCAACTTCGGTCGTTAGACGCTGTATCACCGACGCCGGCTGTTCACGCATGATGAACGAGCAGATACAGGTATCGAGCATGTAGGTGGTCACAGATTGAACCTGCCTTCATCCCCGATGACCGCTGGGCGCTCTTGCAGAAAGTCAGCATCAGCTTTTGCGACTTCAGAGAAAGACGACCAGGATGGTCGCGCAGGGCGCAGCGTGATGACGTCACCCTCGCGAGAAATTTCAAGCTCACCCACGCCATCGTAAGCCATGTCGGCGGGTAGGCGAACGGCCTGGTTCTTTCCATTTTTGAAAATAGAGACGGTACGCATGTCTGACGACTCCTGCCTAGGTTCAACCTATACATAATTTAGTGTTTTCCCATGGCATATGCAAGGCATATGTTCAAGTTGACTAGCCAACTTGAACGCTCAGCGAGTCGTTGCCTGATCGAGCCTCAAAGACAGGTTTTTGTTGCCGAGACAAGGCAGGGCCGAGGTGAGGGTGCAGATACTTGCAAACCTGTTCTGCTGAGCTTCCATTCAAGGTGGCGAGTGTGTAGCTGGATCAGTATCACTGCTGCTGACATGCACCTATCCTGATCGATGCTTCGGCGTACAGCAGTGTTACCGCATTGTTTAGGAGCTGTCACGGATAAGGGGAGAGGACGCTCAGAAATGCCTGAGCATCTGTGGCTTGGCGTCCAATGTTCGTCTGGCGGTGGCCACCTGCTCGGGGGTGATCTGCGACGCCGCGTTGCCCCAACTGTTTCGCACGTAGGTCAGGACTGCCGCGATGTCGGCATCGCCGAGCTTCCAATCAAATGAAGGCATCCCGGCGCCTGTCACATTGCCTGAGGTAGTTACGGCCTTGCTGCCTTTGAGGATGGCCGCGACCAGGTTCGAACCGCTTGGCGTGCGTATCCCCGGGTTATCGGCGAAACCGGTGACCATGCCGGCAATGCCTTCGCCCGCCACGTTGTGGCAGGCCATGCAGTTTTGCTCGTAGACCTGTGCTCCACGGCGCATGACCGGTTCTGTAGTTGCCATTGCCTGCGGTTTGATGCTGTTCGAGCCGGGCACAGATTTCAGGTATTCGGCAATCGCAGCCAGGTCCTGGTCATTGAGGTGTTGCGTCGAAAACTCGATCGCTTCACCCATGGCGCCAGAGGCGATGGCCTGGTGGTTGGCACCGGTTCGGAGATAGGTCTGGAGCTGCTCGCGGCTCCAACTGCCCAATCCACGGTAAGGGTCGGCGGTGATCTCCGGTGCGTAGGAACCCAGCAGCTCAGCGCCCTGGAGGTAGCGGCCGGTATCGCCCCCGAGGAAGTTTTTCGGGGTATGGCAGGCTGCGCAATGACCGGGGCCATCCACCAGATAACGCCCCCGGTTCCAGGCTGCGGACTGTGCAGGTTGTGTCACGAACGGCGCGTTGTCGAAGAACAGCAGGTTCCAGCCCCACAGGGCATGGCGGATGTTGTAGGGAAAGCCCAGGGTATTGTGCGATGGCGACTGTTCGACGGGCTGGAGTGTGCGCATGTAGGCCCACAAGTCGTGCATGTCGGCGTCACTGATCTTGACGTAAGCGTTGTAGGGCATGGCCGGGTAGAGCAACTGCCCGTTCTTGTGCCGGCCGTGGCGAACGGCGCGAAAGAAGTCCCGCTCGGTCCAGTTGCCAATCCCGGTCTTGATATCCGGCGTGATGTTGGTGGAGTAGATCACGCCAAAGGGCGTCTGCAGCCCGTAGCCGCCTGCAAAGGCCCGGCCGCCCGGTACGGTATGGCAGGCTGCACAGTCGCCCTGTATCGACACGTAGGCCCCTCGCGCCACGGCGGCAGGGTCTGCTGCCAACGTGGCGGCGGCAGTCACCTGGTTATCGGCAACCTCGTCGGCTGCGGTGCTGCCGTTGAAGTACAGGGCGAGGCCCAGGGCCGCTGCCACGGCGCAGGCGAGTGCTGCCCGTTTCGTTGCTTTTGTCATGACTGTTCCTTTCACGCTTGAACCAGAGGGCCGGGGTTCTTGAGGTATTGCTCGAGGATGGCCTTGGCCGTCCACAGCGCCAGGGCGCCGATCGTCACAGTCGGGTTGTAGCCACCGTTGTTCGGGAATGACGAGGCACCCAGCACGAAGACGTTGTGCGCGGCCCAGCACTGCTGGTAGCGATTCAACGCGCTGGTCCTGGGGTCCGTGCCCATGACCACGCCGCCATTGGTATGAGAGGAGTCATTGGCACGAAAGGGCGTGTAGTGGTCGGCGGCGAAGTTGTAGGACTCGATATGCTGGCCGCCCAAGGCCTTGGCGATCTGCTCGCATTTGTGCCGGATGAATTCCCCCGAACGCTGGTCGTTGAGGTTGTAGTCAAAGGTCATGCGCATCAGCGGGCGACCGTAGTTGTCCTTGTAGGTGGGGTCGAGGTCGAAATACATGTCCTCATGGGCGTAGCTGGTGCCTTGGCCCTGGATCATCGCCCAGTTCTGGTAGCTGTGCTGGAAGGCCTTTTTCCAGCCGTTGCCCCAGGTCGGGGCGCCTTTGGGCAAGACTCCCGCCATGCCGATGGGCAGGCCGCTGTTGGACAACGATTGAATACCCGCGCCGCCGATGAACCCCAGGCCGCTGTGGTCGAAGTTGTCGGCGTTGAAATCATCGATCTGGATGGCCAGGCAGCCGGTATTCATGAACGGATTGAGATGTTCGTTCTCGAACCAGAGGTAGGCATAGGAGAGGGTCTGGAAACTGTAGTTGCGCCCGATGACGCCCCGGCGGGTGCGAGGGTCATAGGGTTCACCAATCTTCGAGAGCAGCATCAGGCGCACATTGTCGAGTTGGTAGGCGGCGACGATGACAATATCGGCGGGTTGTTCGCCGACCACGCCATTCTTGTCGATGAAGCTGACCCCGGTGGCGGTCTGGCCGTCCGCTGACTTGTTGATGTGCAGGACCTCGGTTTCGGTCAGCAGCTCGAACGTTGAGTGACGCATCAAGGCTGGCACGACGCAGGCATTAGGGCTGCTCTTGGACCAGTTGCCGCAACCGAACAGCTGGCAGTAGCCGCAGTAGGTGCAAGGGCCCATGCGCACGCCGAGTGGGTTGACGTAGGCCTGGGAGATCGTGCCAGCGGGCACTGGGAAGGGGTGATAGCCCATTTCCGTGGTTTTCTGGGTAAAGATGTCATTCCAATGGCTGGGCACCAACGGCGGCGTCGGGAATTCTCGGCTGCGCGAGCCTTCGAACGGGTTGCCTCCCGGCATCACCTGGCCCTGGATGACGCCGGCCTTGCCGCTGGTGCCGGCGATCCGCTCGAAACGGTCGTAGAACGGTTCCAGCTCCTCGTAGGTCACGCCCCAGTCCTGAACCTGTAGCCCCGGCGCCAGTTGCCCCTTGCCGTAGCGCTCGAGGGTCTTGCTGTAGGGCTGGAAGTCGAAGGGATTGAACCGCCAGGAGGCCGCGGCCCAGTGGGTGCCCGCTCCGCCGACATTGTTGCCGAGGGTCAGGTTGCTCCACTCGCGCACCGGCAGGGCTTGCTGGCTAGCGTTGTTGCGCACGGTGTAGGTTTCGAGCCGGGGCGGTTGCAGGATTTCCTTGCGGGTGGCCCAGCGCAATTCATCGGTGTCTACCGCAGGTGGAAAATCGGTGGCGGTGTCGCGCCAGGCGCCACGCTCGATGGCAACCACCCTGAGCCCGGCCCGGGCCAGCTCTTCGGCGATCACCGAGCCTGACCAGCCCAGGCCGATGATGACCACGTCCGCTTTGGGTCTTGCTGTTTTCATGAGTCTTCCTTGGTGCGCGCGCAGCCGGGAGCCGGCAGATGCCATGGCCGCCTCGCGTGAGTTAGGTTGTTCAATCAGCGTATGGGAGCGTTCAGCCGACCTTGTCGAGCAGGCTCACGGGCTCAAGGTTCAACGCCATGCCCTTCCTGTGGATGTAGGGGCGATAGTCGTAGCGGGCACCGGGGAAACCGACCAGCTTCCAGCCCACCATATCGCGGTTGCCGCCATACATCGGGTCTGCCAGGTAGCCTTCGCGCACGTTCTGCAGCAGCAATGCGAAGAAGTCGCTGTCGAGGGTCGATGGAAGGTCGCCACTCCCGGCTTCCATGGCGCGCAGCAGGTCATCCTGCTGGGTGGGCATCAGGTCGCTGAAGGCACAGGCGTAGTGTTTTTGGCAGTGTTCACCTAGGTGCGCAAGACCTTCACGGTAGCGCTGCGCAGGTGTCTGCCTGAACTGCGGCCCCTGTTCGGGCGTACCCTTGCTGCAAGGGCCTAGGCGGTAGGTACTGGATGCCTGGCCATAGGGGCCGGCCAACTGTCGGTCGAGAAACACCACGCAGCCTGCCTGGCTGGCGCCCATGCCCAGCTCATCCTCGGGAATCAATCTGTCGAAGAGGGCGGCCACCTCCCTGGCTTCGGCGGGGGTAAGGTACTCCAGGTCGCCCTGCGAAGGTGGCCTGGGCAAGGCTTCGGCCTGGGTGCCGATGGGAAAGTGAGTATCGGTCCGAATCACGCCGGCGCTGGCGCTGCCGATGACACCGGCGGCGCTGAGTTGAACAAGCGATATCAAGGCTTCACGTCTGTTCATGTCCATCATCCTTAGGACGTATGTCTTTCGGACACGGTGCTGTACACCGCGTCGGAGCGACGCTTGCGTTATTGTTATTTGCTCAGGACCAGCTCCCCGCCGAATACGCGGCATCGGGGTGTGACGGCCTGTGCGAAACCTGGCCGAAAGTTGCAGGGGGCCTGGCGGGGCGAGTCTAGGGGGGCGGTCGAACATCACGCCACGAGAATTTTGACGGGTTTCCTTCAAAATTTTTGCAGGCTACTCTTGCCCGACTTCAGCATTGGCGCATTCACGGGGTAGGGCGGGTATGGCTTCAGACGGAAAGGAACAGGTTCGAGCGACAGTCACCTTGAGTGACGTGGCGCGACTGGCCGGCGTTGCCCCCATGACGGTTTCACGCTATCTCAACCAGCCCGAGGCCGTGCGTGAGCCCACTCGCCTCAAGGTGCGCCGGGCGATCGAACAGACCGGCTATGTGCACAACCGACTGGCCGGTGCCCTGCGATCCAACCGTACTCGGTTGGTGGCGGTGGTATTGCCGATGGTGACCAACCCGATTTTTTCCGACACCTTCCAGGCCATCAATGACCGCCTGGCCAAGGCCGGCTACCAGGTCCTGCTGGGGGTGTCGGGCTACCAGAGCGAGCAGGAGCAGGAGTTGCTGGAGGTCATCCTCAGCCGTCGTCCGGATGGCATCATCCTGACCGGGACGATGCATACGAACACCAGCCGTAATCGCCTTCGTACCGCGGGCGTACCGGTGGTGGAAACCTGGGACCTGTCCGCTGAGCCGATCGACATGCTGGTTGGATTTTCCCACGAGCAGGCGGGGCGCGATGTCGCGCGTTTACTCGCCGGCCAGGGGTATCGGCAGTTTGCCCTGTTCGCCGTTGATGACCCGCGGGGCATGCGACGTGCCAACAGTTTCATCCAGACCCTGGCGGAGCAGGGCATCGACAACGTGCATCGGAAAACCTGGCAGGGGTTGCCGACCCTGGAGCAGGGACGCCAAGGGTTGAGCCAACTCCTCCAGGAGCAGGGGCTCGATTCACGGGAGCCCTGCGTGGTGGTGTGTACCTCCGATACGATCGCCCACGGTGTGCTGACCGAAGCGGCCGCTCGCGGCATTGCCGTGCCTGGGCAATTGGCGGTCATGGGGTTTGGTGACATGGCCTTCGCCGCCCATACCTTCCCTGCGCTGTCGACGGTCAGGATCGATGGTGCCGCCCTGGGCGATACGGCCGCCAGGCTGCTGCTGGAGCGCCTGCAAGGTGAACATCAAGCGTCGACGGTCGTGGATATCGGCTTCAGCCTCATACAGCGTGCCAGCACCGGGCCGGCCGTCTAGGTCGGTCTTTTCCGCGATGATCGCCCGTCTAGGTAGCGTTATCATTTTTGCGGGCTGTCAATATTTTTCTTGATTTATCTTGTTCTGATTCGATCGATGCGCTAGGTTTTTATTAGAAATGGTAACGATACCATTTGCGCGAACGGATTCAGGATAAGAACAATGTCAAAGATCACCTGTGTTAGAACCCTGCGCCTGCCCGAACGACCGAAGCTGATTTGGTTGGAGCTTGAAACCGATGAGGGCTTGATCGGCTTGGGGGAAACCTTTCGAGGGGCCGCCACCGTTGAAGCGGCCGTGCATGAATTGATCGCCCCTGGGCTGCTAGGCCGGGACTCACGCGGCATCGAGGCGATTTCCTTGGAACTCACCACGCCCTATGTCGGTTATCACAGCGCCAGTGCCGAAATACGGGCCGCCAGTGCCGTGGACATTGCGTTGTGGGATCTCAAGGGGCAGCGCCATGGTATTCCCATTCATGAGGCGTTGGGCGGTGCTTGCCGGGAGCGGATCCGGGTCTACAACACCTGCGCGGGTTATGAATTCAATACCCAGCAGGGGGCTCGTCGGCAAATCACGACGGCGGATCGTGCCCAGGGCCCCTATGACGACCAGCTGGCGTTCAGTCGTGACGCGGGCGCCTTGGCGGTCAGCCTGGTGGAGGAGGGGTACACGGCCATGAAGATCTGGCCATTCGATCAGTTTGCCCGCCAGCACGGCGCCAACAGCATCAGCCTGGATGATGTGCGCAAGGGCTGTGAGGCGTTCCGCCAGATCCGTCAGGCCGTGGGCGATCGCATTGAGATCATGTGCGAGTTGCACAGCCTGTGGGACAGCACGGCGGCGTTGCGCATCTGCCAGGCGCTGGAAGCCTACGACGTCTACTGGGTGGAAGATCCGCTGTGCAAGATGGACGATGCCCAGGCGCTGGCGGACCTGCGTCATCGTACCCGTGTCCCGATCTGCGCGAGCGAAACGCTGGGCGGCAGTACGGCCTACCGGGATCTTTTGGCGGCGGGCAGCCTCGATTACCTGATGCTGGATTTGGTGTGGTGTGGCGGCTTTACCGAAGCGCGCAAGATTGCCGCGCTCGCGCAGGCCTACAACAAGCCCTTGGCACCTCATGACTGTACCGGTCCGGTGGCGCTGTTCGCCGGGCTGCAGTTGGGGCTGCATGCACCCACGGCCGTGTTGCAGGAAGTTGTCCGGGCCTCCCTGTCGACTTGGTACGGGGAACTGGTGACCCATCTTCCGCAGATCGACGGCGGCTTTGCCTTGGCACCAAGCCTGCCCGGATTGGGCACGGCCTTGCGACCTGAGGTCAGGACGCGGGCGGACGCGATCATTCGCGAAACGCGCTGCTGAGTGATGCCTGTGGGGCAGCCGCCGGTTGCCCACCTCTGCAATCTGCCCTTGAGAAAACAATGAAAAGAATAGTTTCTCTACGCCGCTTCCTGGCCGAACACCGGCGCTATGAAGTGATTGTCCTGCTGTTCGTGATGATGATCATCAACCAGGGTGACCGGGCCACGCTGTCCATCGCCGGTGCCAGTCTCTCCGATGAAATGGGGCTGGGGCATGCCCAGATGGGTTGGTTGTTCTCGGCGTTTGCCTGGGCCTACATGCTCCTGCAACTGCCTGGCGGCCTGGCCATCGACCGTTTCGGCAGCATCCGGGTTCTGGGGCTGGCGATCGTGGCCTGGTCGGTGTTCACCGGCCTGATCGGCACGGTGGCGATGATGCCGGTAGGTTTCGCGTTCGTGGCGGTCTTTGCCCTGCGTTTTCTGGTGGGGGCTGCCGAGGCGCCGTGCTTTCCGGCCAACAGCAAGATCGTGTCGATGTGGTTTCCGACTGCCGAGCGTGGCACCGCGACCGCCATCTTCAATTCCTCCCAGTACTTTGCTGCCGTGGTGTTCACCCCGCTGTTGGCGTGGGTGTCCACCCGATGGGGATGGCCGTGGGTGTTTTATGTGATGGGAGTGGCAGGCGTCGCCATGGGCGTGGTCTTCATCCTGCGCATCAAGGCCCCGGTCGAACATGCCGGGCTGGGAGCGGTCGAGCTCGAGACACTGCGCCAGGGGGGCGCCGGCTTGCGCGAGCATGCGAGCAATCGCCCGCCCGCGCAGGGCTGGCAACAGACCTGGAGGCGTGCCCGTGGCCTGTTGAGGCAGCGTATGTTCCTGGGGATCTACCTGGCGCAGTTCTGCATCAGCACCCTGACGTTCTTCTTCCTGACGTGGTTCCCGGTCTACCTGGTGCAGCAACGTGGGCTTTCGTTGCTGGACGCCGGCTTGCTGGCGGTCGTCCCCGCGATCTTCGGCTTCGTTGGCGGCATCAGTGGCGGCATGATTTCCGACTGGATGCTGCGCAAGGGGGTATCCCTGACCCGGGCCCGCAAGCTGCCGATCTTTATTGGCATGACCCTGTCGATGAGCATGATCCTGTGCAACTACGTCGAGACCGAATTGATGGTGGTGCTGTTCATGGCCCTGGCCTTCTTCGGCAAGGGCGTGGGCGCACTGGGCTGGGCCATCATTGCCGATGTCTCGCCCAAGGACAGCTTCGGGATGAATGGCGCGATCTTCAACACCTTCGGCAGCCTCGCTGGCGTCGTCACACCGGTGGTGATCGGCTACATGGTGCAGTCGATGCACTCCTTCAACGGTGCCCTGATCTACGTCGCGCTGAATGCCGCCGGGGCTTTTGTGAGCTACCTGCTCATCGTCGGCCCGCTGCAACGCCCGGACGATGCCGCGAGGCCACACGAGGGCCGCCCACCTGAATCACCGCTGAACCCCGCAACTGCACGTTGATATCGGCTTTGGCCATAAAACTGAAAAGGACAACAGTAATGAACGCATCGGGACATTTGATTCGCGCCCTCAGCATTGCCGTCTGCGCGGCCGGACTCGCTTGTGCCTCCCTGGCGCAGGCCGGCAACGTTCCGGCCAGCGGGCAGCCCTTGACCGAGGTCGCTCGTCTGGACTGGCTGTGTAATGCCGTGGCGCTCACATCTGACGGTCGGCTGTTCGTGGGCTTGCCGCGTTGGCCGGGTTTCGAGAAAACACCGTCCATTGCCGAGGTATTACCCGACGGTAGTCTGAAACCTTTTCCCGGTGGGCAGTGGAATGACTGGGCCCCGGGCAAGCCCAGTGCCGCGGCATTGGTCAAGATCAACACCATCCACATCTTCGATGACGATACGCTTTGGGCGATCGACCAGGGCGAGGACGCGGGCCCCAAGGGGATCAACCCGGGACAGAAAATCCTTCAGTTCGACACCCGTACGGGCAAGCTGCTGCGCAGTATCAGCCTGCCGGCCAGCGTGCTGCCGGCAGGCGCCAACCTCAACGACCTGCGCCTGGACAGTGAGCATGCCTATGTGACCGACTCCGGCCTGGGCGCGATCATCGTGGTCAACCTGCGCACGGGGGAGTCGGTCCGGCGCCTTGCGGGACACCCTTCGACCCAGATGAGTCCCGAACGGCGACCGATTGGTGAGAACGGCCAGGTGCTGTTGCTGGCCGATGGCAGCGACCATCAGGTGCATTCCGATCCTATCGAAATCAGCCCGGATGGCCAGTGGCTCTATTACCAGCCCCTGAGCGGGCCGCTGTGGCGGGTGCCGACCCAGGCGCTGCGTGATCCTCGAGTCAGTGAGGAGGCATTGGCCCGGCAGGTGGAGTTCGTGTACGACACCAGCCCGCTGACGGGAACCGCCATGGACAGTGACGGCAACGTCTACCTGGGTGAGTACGATAAACCCAGGGTGACGGTCTACTCGCCGGACGGCACGTTGCGGGTGGTCACCGAGGATCCCCGCCTGTGGAACCCGGATGCCATGATCATTTCCGACCAGCGCGAGCTCTACATCCCCGTGCCACAGAGTGCCCGCATGGCCTCGAACCGTGGCCCCGGCGGCAAGGATGCTATCGAGATGCCGTTCAAGATCTACAAGGTGCAACTGCCCAAGGGCCTGGGCACCCGCGAGAAAGTCCCGGCAGTCGTGGGCAAACCGTTGACGACTGCCGTCCGGTAGCCGCCGGCTTCAGGTGCTCACCTGCACCGGATCCCTTTCTGAACCAAACCCCTGCGCCTGCGAACGCTACGGCGATTCGCGGATCGCGCTCGGCTGCGCGCAAACCGCCAGCGAACGATTCAACCCGGCCTGTGCAACAGCGCGCAGGTCGTCAACCCAGGAGATGTACCGATGAAAACAACCATGAGCATGGCCGCCTTGTCCTTTGCCTTGATCGCTGCCGCGTCCTCGTCTGCCCAGGCCGCTGCCGGCACCACCGCTTCAGTCGTCAGCCAGGAGAACCTGTCGACCACGGCTGCCCTGCAACTGGCGGGGCGCGCGACTGAAATCGCCAGCAGTCGAGACATGAAGATCTGCATCGCCGTGACCGATGCGGACGGCCATTTGCTGGCGTTTACCCGGATGCAGGGCGCCTATGCCGGATGTGTCGAGGCTTCGATCGCCAAGGCCCAGTCCGCTGCACGGTTCGCGATCAATACCATCACCTTCTATGACCTGGCCCGCAAGGAGAACCTGGCGATCGGCACCATCCCCGGCATCCTTCCGGCGGTGGGAGGTGTCGTGGTCAAGCATGACGGCCATGTGATCGGCAGCGTTGGCATCAGCGGGGCAACGGACCTGACCGAACAGAAGCTGGCCGAGGACGTGGCCGCCTCGTTCCGCTGATGACGCTGGCCTTCTGCTTTGCTGATGCCTGCGCAAGGCAGAAGGCTGAGACCTACGACACACTTTCTGGAAAGGAATCTTTCATGAACTCATGTTCCAGGTTTCGGGCCTCTGTGCGCCTGCTGGCTCCCGTCACACTCGCGATGCTGGTCATGCCTTGGGCGGTGGCCGCTGAAAACGGTTCGGCGTTACGTGCCACCGTCAACCTGTCGCTGGGCGGGGCGGGCATGCTGCTTGATAACGCGGTGGCCAAGGCCATCAGCGAAGGTGTCCATCCGTGTATCGCGGTGACTGATGCCAATGGCTACCTGCTGGCCTTCAAACGTATGGACGGCGCCGCTCCCGGCTGTGTCGAGGCGGCGATAAAGAAAGCCAATTCGGCGGCGATCAACGACGTCGATACGGTCGTGTTCTATGACCTGGCCCGCAAGGAAAACCTGCAGTTGGGCAGCATCCCCGGCATTCTGCCTGCGGTCGCAGGGGTGGTGATTCGTCAGAAGGCGCGGGCAGTGGGTGCTATCGGTATCGCCGGTGGTGCCAGCGATGCCCAGGAGCAGCGATTTGCCACTGAATTGGTGCGCGCCTTCGAGAAAACCCTGCCTGCTCCCCATCCTTGATCGAGGTCCGCCATGAACAGTCCTCTTGTGCTTTCTCCCGCTGTTGTCGAAGGTGCCTATGCCAACGACTACGGCATTCTCAAACCCTCCACTGTGCCCCATGCACTCAGCGTGGCCGGGCTGGCGGCGACCTTGCTGGCGTCCGTCTACTGTGGCTGGGGCAATCACTCGCTCCCTGATTTCGCGGCCTGGTCCAGCACGCTCTGGTCGTGCGTCGCCTTGCTCAGTGCCGTGCTGATCACGCCCAGGGCGTTCGTCCCGGGTTTCCTGATCTCGCTGCTGCCGTTCCTGATTGCCTGGCGCGTAGCTGCGATGAACGACGCCCAGGTCATGGTCTGGGTCGCCAGCCTCGCCGCAGTGCCACTGTTGCTTCAGTTTATCGACTGCGTGATGGGCGACCTGCGTCGTGATCGTGGAAAGTCGGCGGCCTGGCTCGGCACACTGCTCTGGCAGGCGACGGTGGTGCGCCTGTATTTTGGCCTGAACGAGCTGTGCCACAGCTCGGAGAAGATTTTTGCCGGGTTGGGCTGGTTCCATAAGCTGGAGGTTGGGTTCCAGGGCTTCGGTCTGGGTGAAGCCGCCGCGGCGTTCGTTGTCTTGGGCGGGTTGATTGAGTTCGCCAGTGCCGTCAGCGTGGGGCTCGGTCTGTTTGCCAGGTTGGGCGCGTTCGTGAGCCTGATCTATTTCCTGGTGGCGACGATCGGCTTCGGCGGGGAGTGGAGCCGCGGTTATGCCTGGGCCTCGCCTGGTGGCGGCGGTTGGGAATACGTGATGCTGTTGCTGGTCGTGTTCGCAGGAGTGCTGGCTACCGGGGCTGGGAAGTTTTCCCTGGACGGCTGGCTGTTGGGCAGGGGGCTGTTTCCGCGTCGGTTGATGCCGCTGGCGGTGAACGCACGAGGGGCTCGTCACGATTGACCGCCCCGCAGGGCGGAGTAGGCGAAGCCTGCGCCGGCATGGCAGACTCCGCCCTTTTGGTAGCTGGGTGTTTGCAGGTGGACAAGATTGACCGTCGCCAAGGTATGGCTGATGTTGCCCAATTGGCGGGTGTCAGCCTGAGTACTGTCGATCGCGTACTCAACGAACGCGGCAGCGTCTCCGATCGCAAGCGGCGCAAGGTGCTTGAGGCGGCGCGCGAGCTGGGCCTGCGGCGCGTGCTGCCGTCGCCGGTGCATGGGCTGCTGCGTTTCGACCTGTTGATGGTCGACAGTCCCACCGATCATTTCCAGCGGCTCACCGAGGCCTTTTCCCGGCAAGCGGATCTGTTGCGCTCGCGCCTGGTGCTGCAACGCCAGCTCTGGGCCGAGGCACACCCGGAGCAGTTGCTGGAGCTGATCCGTAACCCCCGGACACCCCGTCAGGGACTGATCGTGGTCGGCCAGGACACCCCGACCATCCGTGAAGCGTTGGCCGCGCAATTGGCGCTGGGCGTGCCGGTCATCCTGCTGACCAGCAGCCTGTCCGACCTGCCGGGCGCCACCTACGTCGGTATCGACAACCAGCGTGCCGGCCGCAGTGCTGGGCGCCTGCTCAGCCAGTGGCTGCGTGGCGAGGCGGGGCGGGTGTTGCTGATCACCAATTCCTTGCTCTACCACGCTCATCAGCAGCGAGTTGGTGGATTTCTCGACGTGCTGCGTGAGCGGGCACCGCAACTGGAGGTGATTGGGCCGGTGGAGTGCCAGGACGACAATGTGCGCACTGCCGCGGTGTTGCGTGCTGCCCTGCAGGAGGGCTCATTGCTGGGCCTCTATACCACCGGCAGTGGTTCCACGGGTGTGTGCCAGGCACTGCTGGAGCAGTCGGTACGTCCCGTCTGGATTGGTCACGAGGCCACTGAGCAGCATCACCGCCTGTTGCGCGATGGGCTGTTGTCCCTGGTCATCGACCAGGATCCGGCAGGCCAGGCTGAAGCGGCGGTGCAGCACCTGCTGTACGCCAATGGCGATCTTGATACACCGCCCCAGGTTCAAGCTCAACTGCGCCTGGTGATCGACGAAACCCTCCCGGAATGAAAGGCCTGAAGGCGGTTTTGACGTAAACACGTCAAAACTTCAATGGCGTGGCGGGTTGTCGCACCCTAGACTGGCCCTGCCGTGACCGACAGGTCGCCTTGGCCGCGTTTTTTCGCCTATTCGCCTCTTACTTCTCCTTGCCCGACGTGCCTTCGGCCCTTCGTCGCGAGCGGCTGCGCGCCCGAAAAAAAACGCTGCTTCGCGTTCTGTGACGCCCACGGCACCACCGTGATTAGCAGGGGGCCGCATGACGGTCGCCGTGAAGGAGAAAAACATGAGACGAAGGGACGCCTTGCGTTCGTTGGGGGCCTTGGCAGCCACCATCGGTCTGAGCAAGGTCACTGCGGGTGAGCTCAAGAGCGTGCCGCCGCAAACCGGCCTGAACCCCGAGATGTTGCCCACGCCGGTGTTTGCCGGAGGCCGTTCCGAGGTGTTCAAGGGGCAGGCGCGGGCAACCCTGACGGCTGTCTTCGACCGCTTGATCCCCCATGACGAAACCGGACCCTCGGCCAGCGAAGCCGGTTGTGTGGACTTCATCGACGCCCAGATGGCGGGCCCTTATGGGCAGTCCAAGGACGTCTACCTGGACCAACCGCTGCAGGCTGATGAACGCCAGTTGATGGGACTGGCCATCGACTTGCGCACTCGCCGTGAGTACTACCTGGCGGGCCTGGCCTTTCTCGAACACTACGCCCAGCAGAAGCACCAGCGCTCGTTTGCCGATCTGGACGGCGTGACCATCGACGCCGTGCTTACCGAAATGGAAACCGGACGTCTGGACTGGGACGGCGAGGGCAGCGGTGTACGCCTGTTCGAGGCATTGCTGCAGAGCGTGCGCGAGGGCTACTTCAGTGACCCGCTGTATGGCGGCAACCGCGACATGGTGGGCTGGAAGCTGGTCGGTTTCCCCGGTGCCCGCTACGACTACCGCCAATACATCGAACGCCGTGGACAGGACCTGGGCCTGGAGCCTATCAGCCTGATCCCTGTGAGCTGAGCCCGAGGAGACTAACGTGGCAATTCAACGCAAGAAGGCTGACGTCGTCATCGTCGGCCTGGGCTGGGCCGGCTCGCTGATGGCCGAAGAACTGACCCGCGCCGGACTGGAAGTGGTCGCCATCGACCGTGGTCCCTGGCTCGATACCTCCACCGATACGCCGCCGGCCGTCGACCCCGACGAGCTGCGCTGGACCCTGCGCCGCGAGCTACTGCTGCAGCCCAGCGACTACACCCTGACGTTTCGCAACCACGCCGGGCAGACGGCCATTCCGACCCGCGAACTGAAAGCCTTCCAGATGGGCAAGTCGGTCGGCGGCGCCGGTTTCCACTGGGCCGGCATGGCCTGGCGGTTTAGCGAGTGGGACTTCAAGGTACGCAGCGCCACCCTGGAACGTTATGGCGCGAGCAAGCTCAAGGGCCTCGATCATGTGCAGGACTGGGGTATCACTTATCAGGAACTGGAACCGTTCTACGACCGTTTCGAGCGCATCGCCGGCATTTCCGGCGTGGCCGGCAACCTCAACGGTGAACGTCGTCCAGGGGGCAACCCGTTCGAAGGGCCACGCAGCCGAGAGTACCCGACACCGGCGCTGAAAGACTCGCGACTGATGCAGATGTACCGCGAAACCACCGCGGGCATGGGCCTCAATCCGTTCTACATTCCAGTGGCCCATGTGGGGGCCGCTTATGTGAACCCCCTGGGGGTGAGCATGGCGCCGTGCACCTATTGTGGCTATTGCATGTTCCACGGTTGCGGCAACTACTCCAAGTCTTCGCCGCAGGCCTGCATCATTCCAGCGCTGATGCGTCGCAAGAACTTCACCCTGATCACCCAGGGCTATGTCTACCAGGTGCACAAGGCCGAGGATGGCAAGACTGCCACCGGCGTCAGCTATTACGACGAGAAGGGTCAGCAGGTCTACCAGCCGGCCGATATCGTGTGCCTGGCCTCGTTCACCTATGACAACGCCCGCCTGATGATGCTCAGCGGCATCGGTGAGCAGTACGATCCGGCGACCGGCAAGGGCACCCTGGGCCGCAACTACAACTACCAGACCTGTTCCGGTGCGCACATCTGGTTCGAGGGTGAAACCCTCAACCCGTTCATCGGCGCCGGCGGCCTGGGCATCCAGGTCGACGACTACAACGGTGACAACTTCGACCACAGCGCCTTGGACTTCATTGGCGGCGCGGGCCTGCTCACCGTCTCGCGCGAGGGCATGCCCATCGGTCGCGCCGGCTTGCTGCCACCGGGTAGTCCGCGTTGGGGCAAGGACTTCAAGCGCACCTACCAGAAGAACTACCAGAACTACGCGATCATCTTCGGTCAGGGTACCTCCATGCCCGACCGCGGTTCGTACCTGTCGCTGGACCCGAACTACAAGGACCGCTACGGCGTGCCGCTGCTGAGCATGACCTTCGACTTCAACCAAAACGACCGCAACATGGCGCGCTTCATCGAGCAGCGCGCGGTGGAGATCGGCCAGCAACTGGGAGCCAAGCATCACCTGACCTTCAACTCCGCGGCCAAGACCTGGAACCCCTACGACGAGTACTCCAACCACACCCAGGGCGGCATGGTCATGGGCGAGGACCGGCGCACGAGTGCGGTGAACACCTACCTGCAGAGCTGGGACGCGCACAACGTCTTCGTCGTCGGCGCCTCGGCCTTCCCGACCAACGCCGGCTACAACCCGACAGGCACGGTGGGCGCGCTGGCGATTCGCACGGCGCGGGCAATCCACGAGAAGTATCAACACAATCCCGGCCCGTTGGTGTGAGGTGAGCATGAACAAGAAAAACATCGCCGGCCTGGCTGGCGGCGTGGTACTGGCCGGTGCCCTGGTGGTGCTCGGGCTGGTGATCCACGCCAACTCCACCCAACGCTCGAGCGTGGCGGACAACAAGGTGCGCCTGGCCGACTGGCGCTCCAGCGATGGGGCGTTGGTTCAGCGCGGAGAATACGTGATGCGCAGCGCCGACTGCGCGGCCTGCCACACGGCCCATGCCGGCGATTTTGCCGGTGGCTACAGCATCGGTACGCCGTTCGGGCAGATCGTCTCGTCCAACATCACGCCTGATCGCGAGACCGGCATTGGCCAGTACACCGAGCGTGATTTCTTCAACGCCGTGCGTCACGGTCAGGGTCGCCATGGGCTGCTGTACCCGGCCATGCCATACACCGATTACACGCGGATGGACGACCAGGACCTGCACGCGCTCTGGGCCTACTTCAGCACTGTCTCCCCGCAGCGCAATACCGTCGACGAATTGGCCGGATTGCGCTTCCCGTTCAATCAGCGCCTGCTGATGGCCGGCTGGAACTGGCTGTTCTTCGACAACCGTCCGCTGGTACCGGATCCGGCCCACGATGCCACCTGGAATCGTGGTCGTTACCTGGTCGAAGGTGCCGGTCACTGCGCCGCCTGTCACAGCCCGCGTAACGCCCTGGGCGGTGCGATAGCCTCGGCGCATCTGCATGGCGGAGCGGTGGGCACCTGGTTTGCCCCGAACATCACCAACGATGCGCACCAGGGCCTGGGTGATGCCAGCGTTGAGCAGATCGTCGACTACCTCAAGACCGGTTCGGATGGCGTTGCGGTCGCGAGCGGGCCAATGGCCGAGGCCATTGAAAACTCGACCCAGCATCTGACCGAGGCCGATCTCACCGCCATCGCCACCTACCTCAAGTCGTTACCTGGCCAACCCGTGGCACCCGCTGCGGCGCTGGCGGCGAACGACACGCGGATGAAAAACGGCGCGGCTCTGTACGAGGTGCACTGTTCGGCCTGTCATGCGCCGGCCGGGGAGGGCGTGCCGCACATGATCACCGGTTTCGCCGGCAACAAGGCGGTTCTGGCGGATAACGTCGACACGCTGACCAGCGTGGTATTGGGAGGCTCCCATGCGGTGCATACCCACACCTATGTCACCGGGGCCGGCATGCCTGCTTTCGACTGGAAACTCAGCGACGGCGAGATCGCCGACATCCTCACCTACCTGCGCAACAGCTGGGGCAACGCGGCCACGGCGGTAGACGCGCGTACCGTCGGCGCGATGCGCCAGCAATTGGGTCTGCGCGAACCGCTGCGCGTCAGCACGCATTGATCCACGATCCCCCGTCGCGGGCCACCGGGATTGTCTGGTGGCCCGTGTCTCTTTCACGTCACACTCCCTTGAATCTGATGACCATGCTCAAGTACGGATACTTCACCGCGCACCCTTGCGCACTTCCTCTGGCACTGGCCCTGACGTTGGGTGCCAGCTGTGCCAATGCTGCCGAAGCCTTCGATCCCGACTCGCCCTGGATGCTCGGCGACTGGGGTGGGAGCCGCAGTGATCTCGCCCGACGCGGTGTCGATCTCGACCTCGAATATGTCGGTGAGATAGGCGCCAATCTGGGCGGCGGCTACAACCCTGATCGAACCGCGCGCTACAGCGACCAGTATTCATTGGGCGCCCATTTCGACCTGCAGAAGCTGCTGGGCTGGTCGGATGCCGAGTTACAGCTCAGTATTGCCGACCGCAATGGCGACAACATCTCCAATGATCGTATCGGCGATCCTCGCGTTGGCACGCTCAGCTCCTCCCAGGAGGTCTGGGGGCGTGGTTCCCATTGGCGCATGACCCAGGCCTGGTACCAGCAGAAGTTCCTCGACCGACGCCTGGACATCAAACTGGGGCGTTTTGGTGAGGGCGAGGACTTCAACAGTTTTGTCTGTGACTTCCAGAACCTGACCTTCTGCGGCTCGCAGGTCGGCAACTGGGGGGCCATCTGGTACAACTGGCCGGTCCAGCAGTGGGGGCTACGGGTCAAGTACCACCTGACACCGGAACTCTATGCCCAGGTCGGTGCCTTCGAACAGAACCCGTCGAACACCGAGCCAGGCAATGGCTTCAAGCTTAGCGGCAGTGGCACCCAGGGCGCGGTGCTGCCAGTGGAGCTGGTCTGGCAGCCAACCCTGGCAGGACTTCCGGGTGAGTACCGGCTCGGTTACTACTACAGCACCGCCAAAGCCAAGGAGGTCTACAAGGACCACAACGGTGAGCCCGCGGTCCTCAGTGGCGAAGCCTACCGCAGTGCTTCGAGCAAGCACGGCCTGTGGTTTGGCGTGCAGCAGCAGATCACCGGTAGTGGCGGGGCCAACCCACGTGGTTTGAGCCTGTTCAGCATGGCCACGCTGCATGATCGCAAGACCAACAAGGTCGATCGCTACGTCTCCGTCGGCGCGGTGTACAAGGGGCTCTTCGACGCGAGACCGCAGGATGACCTCGGTCTGGCCATCTCGCAGATCCACGTGAACCCGGATTACCGACGCAACAGTGAGGCGATCAACCGTGCCAACGCCGTGGAAGACTACGAGGATCCGAACTACCTGCCGATCCAGGATACGGAGTACAACGCCGAGCTGTACTACGGCGTGCATGTCACCCGCTGGCTAACGGTGCGACCGAACCTGCAGTACGTGCGTCATCCGGGAGGTGTATCACACGTTGATGATGCCTGGGTGGGGGGGCTGAAGGTGCAGGCGGCGTTCTGAGTTTCATCAGCGTATGCAGCCAGGCAAAAACTGTTTTGCCGCTTTCCGGATCGCGTGTGCCTCTGCATGCCGTTGGGACAGCCCGGACCTGTGAGACACACCTCCACAGTGTGCCTGGCTTGGCTTTTTGTTCCAGCGGTACGCGGCGATGGTTCTCTCGGTCCTACAGGCTTGGCAAGCAAGTGCGGATGCTGTTGCGGCCCTCAACCAGGGTCGCAACAGCAGGAGAGGTGCTTCTGGCCTTCCTCGCGGTGTTCAGCGCTGGGCCGTTCAAGATACCGAGCCCCTGGCCTTCATTGTGGCGCTTGCGGCTTCACACAAAAGGCAATTTGACTTCAAAAACCATTCCACCACCGTCGCGTTGGCTGGCAGTGATCGTGCCGCTGTGGGCAGCACATATAGCAAGAGCAATAGACAAACCCAATCCGCTGCCTCCCGCTCGACGGTCTCTGGAGCGCTCTTGTCGCCAGAATCGTTGAAACACGCGCTGCATTTCTTCTTCGGACAGACCGGGGCCACGATCGCTGAAAATGAGACAGATGCCATCCGGGGTCGACTGGCCTTCAATCTGGAGGTCGCCACCGGAGGATGCGTAGCGCAGGTAATTATCCAGCAGGATATTGAATACCTGACCAATGCGGTTTCGATCCGCCGCGATGGGATCAAGTGCAAGACTGGTCACCTTGATCGTCCTTCCGCTCGCAGATAGCTGGGGGTTGAACCAGTTGATGCGCTCATTCAAAAGGGCCTCGACGGTGAACGTGGTTTTCGTCAGAGGAAGCTGGCCTGCCTGAGCCAGGGACAGTAGCAAGAGGTCGTCCACCAGATAATTCAGGTGCTCCAGTTGGTGCAACACCAAGCCCAATTGCTCCTCATTGGCGGGAAACACCTCATCGAGCATGCCACGCACCCGCCCCATGGCAGCATTAAGGGGGGTGCGCAGCTCGTGAGCCAGTACGGCGCTGGACTCTTGCACTTCCTGTTCATAAAGCCGAAGGCGTTGGGTCATGCTGTTAAAGTCGGAGGTCAGTTGCTGAACTTCCAGGGGCATTTTCTCGGCAATGGACAGTTTTACTTTGAGATTGCCGCGTGCGACTTTCTGAGCCGCCTGCGCGATTTCGATAAACCGTTTGGACAGTGGGCGCAGCAGCAGAAAGCCGGCGATGACGATTATCGGTAGTGCTGTAATCAGTAGGAATAATACGGCCCACCAATCAGCACCGGAGATGCCTGGCAGGATATCGTCGACGTAGTAGTACTTGGTAATGTAGGTCCAGAGCTCGGCCTCATGGCCGGCCGGATGATCGATGAGCTTTTCCAGCTGGACCCGCGCATCGGCAGGGATCTTGGATTTGATTCCTAGATCCCACCAGTAGAAGCGCAGCCACATGATAAAGGACATTAATGCGACGGTGCCGCTGGCGATAAAACCCATCCGCCAGCCTACCCATTGCCATAGGCTCACCGGTCTTTTCATCTTAGAGTCCTCACTGAAAGCGGTAGCCGATCGAACGAACCGTTACCAGGACGCCTGTGATCCCATACACCTCAAGTTTGCGCCGGACATTGTGTATGTGAGTATCGACGACTCTCGCCAGGGCGTCGCTTTCAGGAAGACAACGGGTCAGCAGTTCCTCACGGCTGAACGCTTTCTGTGGTGCACCTAAAAGCACGGCGAGCAAATTGAACTCAGTTGGGGTCAGATCTATCATCAGGTCTGCATCGTTATCCTGGGACAGGCCGACCGTTCTACTGTCCAGGTCCAGCCATAGCCTTTCGAATCGCAGTCGTGTCTCACTGACCGTCTGGGGCTGTACCCGACGTAGCACGGCCTGCACTCGAGCCACCACTTCCTTGGGGTTGTAGGGTTTGACCACATAGTCATCTGCCCCGTATCTCAACGCGCCGAGCTTTTCCGGTTCGTCCCCCAGGGCGGTCACCATGATGACCGGGGTGTTGCCGCGCTTGCGAATCGTATTGAGCACCTCTGATCCATTCATCAACGGCAGCATCATGTCGAGCAGGATCAGATCAGGCTTGAGACGGTGATGCAGCTCAATGCCCTTGAGACCATTTTCGGCAATCACCACATCGAAGAAATCGCGTTTCAGATAGGCCTCAAGGATACTGGCGCTGTCGGCATCATCTTCGACAATCAGGATCAATTTGTTGGTCACACGGGCCTCTAACATGGATTTGCCGCAGTTTTTGCCAACTGCGGCAAGGCTTGAAGGGTCAGGCAGTTCTGCGACGTCTGCCAAACCATTCAGGCAGAGTCGAGAACAGTAGGTCGTAGAGTAGGGGGATCAAGCCCAGGGTGATCAGAGTTCCCAAGGCCAGGCCGCCAATCATGGAGATGGCCATACCTTCCCACAGGGAGCCTCCGAACAGCAACAGAGGAACAAGACCGGTGATGCACGTTAGTTTCGTCATGACGATCGGTCGCAGCCGTTTAACTGCTGCGTTGACGGTCGCCACCTTGATTGAATGACCGTTCTGCCGCTCGACTTCGATGCGTTCGAGCAGTAGCACGGCGTTATTCACGATGATGCCGGCCAGGGAAAGAACACCAAACGTGGCCATGAAACTGAAAGGATAACCCGTTAGGACCAGGGCCAGGCTCACGCCAATCAGGGCGAAGGGGACGCTCAGTAGAATGATGGCGAGTTTGCGCATCGAGTTGAACTGCCAGATAAACAACAGCAGCATCGCAACGAAGGCATGTGGCATGTACATCAGGAGGGCATCATTCGTGTCGGCGGCATCCTCGATTTCACCCCCGAGTTCAATCCGATAGCCTGTCGGTAACTGCAACGCCTCGATCTGGGGGGCCAGTTGCTCCACGATGGAGGTTGCCGTCAGCGCAGGGTTGCTGCCCGTCACGGTAATGCTACGGACCTTGTCTCTGCGCATCATCAGTGCCGGCTCGAATGCGACATCAATCTGAGCGATGCTGGAGAGCTGCACCGGCTTTGCTCCTGTCTCTGGGTAGACCCATGTGCCCTCTAGACTCATGCTTGTAGCGCCCTTGGTGGCATCTTTGATCACCACCGGGATAGGCGTCGATCCGTCATAGACAATCGATGCCTGCATCCCACCGTTTCGCAGTTGCAGGGCTCTAGCAATGTCCTCCCTGTTGATGCCGTTCAACTCGGCTTTTTGCTGGTTGACCTTGACCACCAGGCGAGAAATGCTGGGGCCCCAGTTGTCCTTCACATTGACTGTACCAGGCAGCGACCTCAGCGTATCGGCAATCTGGTCGGCGATCTTGCGCAATTCGCCAGTGTCCGGACCAGAGATCCGATAAGTTGCCACTCCCGTCTCAGTCGAACCCAGGGAGAATCGCTGAGGTTGAGCCTGCATGTCAGGGTAGTGGGTGCTCAGGTGTGAGCCCACCTCTGCAATGATCTGGTCTATGTCTGCCTCGGCGTCCACGCTCACCGTGAAGTAAGCCACTTCCGGCCCCGGTTGCGGAGGGTTCAGACCCAGCACGATTCGAGGCCCACCATCGGCCACATACCCAATGCTCTGCGTGATATGCGGATGCTGTTCAAGCCAGTTGCTGATGTCCCGCACGCGCTGCAGTGTTTTACGTGAATCGGTTCCCGGCTCAAGGCTCATTGGGATCTGAAACTGCTTGCGATCGGACTTGGGAAGGAAGTCATAGGGGACGTTCATGATCGTGACAACGGCTACCCCCAGCAGCACTAGCATGCTGGCAATGAACGTTACCTTATGGTCAAGCAATGAGCTGATCAGTGATCGGTAGGTGCGGTAGAACCGTGTTTCGGTTTCTGCACCTTGGGCCTCTGTCTGTGCAGGCTCCTTGGCGAAGAAATAACAGAGCAGGGGAGTGACGGTCAGACTGAGAACCCAAGATCCCAGTAGATTGAGGGCCAGCACCACAGCCAGTGACTGGAGATACTCGTTGGTACTCGTCTTGCCCAGGAAGAAGGGTGAGAACGCCAATACGATGACCAGCGACGAGGTCAGCAACGGGAGCGCCAGCGTACGTCCAGCCTCTTCGCAGGCGCGACGGCGATCCTCTCCCGCGTGTAGGCGGCGCTCAATGTCCTCGGCAATGACGATGCCGTTATCCACCAGTAGGCCAAGAGCGAGGATGATGGCCGCGATGGATACGGTTTGCAGCTGTATCCCGAGAAAGCGCATCGCGATCAGTGTTGCAAAGATCGTCAGCGGAACAATGGCACCGACCACCATGCCGGTACGCCAGCCCAGGAACAGGACCACCACCGCCATCACTGAAAGGATGGTTTCCAGCAATACGTGATGCATACGGTCCATGGCGTGATGCACCACGTCCGCCTGAAAGGTCACCTCGTGCAGGTTGAATCCTGCCGGCAGTTCTTTCTCCAGTGTCGCCAGGCGCTCACGTAGCGCGGCGCCAAATGCCTCGATGCTCTGACCCGAGGTCATCGAGACTGCGATGACGACAGCATCCTGTCCCTGGTAGATCGCGGCGTTGTCCGGCGGAGTCTTAGGCTCTGAGTGCACTTTGGCCAGCGAGCCCAATGGGAGGCTCCCCCCTTCTGGGAGGGCTATCTGGAATTGACTGACATCTTCGGCGTTACGCAGGTTGCCGGTGATCTGGATCGAGATGTTCTGTCCACCTACGACGGGGGTCCCGCCGCCGAGCACGGCATTGCGTTTGCGCAGTTGTTCGCCAATCTGACTTGGCGAAAGCCCTGACCGGGAAAGACGCTCGCTGTCGAGTTCGACGTAGAGCTGTTCCGATGGCAGACCAATCAGCGAGACGCGATCAACACCGTTGAGATCTCGCAGCTGATTGCTCAGCTCTTCGACCGGTCGGCGCATTTCCCACGTTGTGAACCCTGGAGCCGTGACCGCTATCGTGGCCACGGCAACGCTCCCGAAGTCATCGTCGATCTGGGCGTGCTCTGCGCCCGCTGGAAAGTTTGCCGAGGCCTCGTTGATCTTGTTCCGTGCGCGCTGCCAGACCGCAGGAAGATTCTTCACTGTGTCGTAGGCCGTGATCTGGGTGTAGACCTTGCCGGGTCGTACGGTTGTCTGAATGGTCTTGATTTCAGGGAGTTCGCGCAGCTTGTTTTCAAGCGGTTGAGCCAGAAGGCGTTCGGTTTGTTCAGTGCTCAACCCATCCATCGCAGCCATGACCATGGCGTCTCGGACAGTGATGGACGGTTCCTCTTGAGAGGGGAAGTTGAGAAAGCTCAAAATCCCGCCCAAGAGCATCATCAATGCGATGGCGAACGTCAGTCGGCTTGACGTGATCGCGTTTCGTGTGAGGTTCATGAATTACTCGGTACCGCTGCTGTTAGACGACTTGAATAACGTGACTTCCTGGCGATCTGTCAGGAACGCGGCCCCGGCCGTGACGACCTGTTCGCCAGGGAGCAGTCCGGCACGAACGATCAGGCGTGAGCCTTGGAGGCCCGCCAACTGAACCTCACGACGCACCACTCGCCGGAATTGGGGTTCATAGATAAACACTTCGGCGCCTTGGGGGGATGGGGTGCCCTTGAATGCTTGTAGGGGTAGCGTTATCGCGGCTGTGGTGCTGCTCGGGGCAAGTTGCAGCATCAACGTTGTGCCGTCTACCAACTGTACGTTGGGCGAGATGAGCTCAAACTTGGCCTCTTGCACAAGGCCTGCTTTAGCCTCAGGTGAAAGACTGCGCAGCTTGAGCATGAGCGGGGTGGTGTGTTGAGACCCCTCCATACCCACCGCGTCGCTGCCGATGACCAATCCTCTGGCTTGATCGACGGGCACTTGTACCACGACGTCCTGATGACCTGAGGCGACGAGTTGAACCGCGGTTTGGGCCGCACCGATCTGGGTGTGCGGTTCAACGGTGTACGACACCACGCGACCATCAAAAGGTGCCGTTAACTGAGTCAGGGTGTACTCGCGCTGGGCCAGCTTGACTGAGGCCTCATCAATGTCGCGCTCGGCCACCGCGGATTGATATTGGGACTGAGCTTGTTCGACATCCTTTTTGGCTAGCGAGCCATCAGCCAGTAGGCGCTGGCTTCGCTCTAACAATTGTTGGTTTTGCACCACAAGCGCCTTTTGGGCTTGCAGCTTGGCTTTGGCCTGAGTCAGCTTAAGCTGGGCGGGTTGTCGATCCAACTGAGCCAGTACGGCACCTTTTCGCACCTCTTGGCCTGGACGCACCAGTAACTGGTCGAGCACACCGCTGATTTCAAATGAGAGATCGACCCGGCGCTGAGTGCGCACGGTACCGAGCAACTGGGGACCTTGCTGCGGCTGCGCCACAACGGTCTCGACTTTCACCGGGCGAGGCACTTGTGGGTCTGCCGGATCTTCGGCAGTACAGGCACCCAGCGTTAATGTAGCCAGCAGGATTACTGGCACGTAACGACTGATGCCGATTTCGAACAACGGACGAATCATGCTGGCTACCATGTTTAGAAGGTGTAGTTCACGCCGATGTAGCTCGTCGCCGTTGTGTCTTGGGTTACAAGCGGGCTGTTGCGAACCTGGTCGGTGTAGTGGGTCAACTCGATACTGGCGACGGTCGCCCAGTGCCGATCAAAGGTATGCATCCAGGACAACACTGAAGAGTACGCATAGATACCTTGATCAGCCTTGAATCTGCCAAAGCGCGAGGCAGCACTCTGCTCGGCAGTCACCCCGAAGTAGGTCTGGTTGAATCGGCCGCTACCGGCGTGGGCGTTGAGCCCCCACGTGATCTTGTCTGCACTGGCGTCGAGCAGTGTGCTTTCGAGTCCCAGTCTGTAACGGTCGCCGCGCTTGGCGCCGGCCATGCGCAGGTCGGCTTGCGCGTTCAAGGCCAGCCAGGAAGTGAGCTTCTGGGAGGCTGCCAGGTTCAAGACGGTGGCGCCACTGACCTCATCCATCCCCTTGAGCTTGTCCGAGCCGTAACGGAAGTCACTGTCGCCGTCGGCTCGCCCGTAGTCATAACCGACTGACGCACTGGCACTGAAACCGGTGTTTGATGCGTACTGCACTCCGAGACCACCTTCAGAGTCGAGAAAGAAAATCCCTCGTTCAACTCGAAGCAGTGGCTGCAGTGCTGACGTGTAATTTTTTGAGCCGAGATAGCGGGGACCGTAGCTTGCTCCCAGGCCGATCGTGACATCGGTGCTGTTGCCCCAGATACCAGCATCGCTGGTCGCCTGTTCATCGGCTTGGGCCTGAACAGCGACCAGTGCTGCATTGAAGGCCAGGGATGTAATCAGACCTTTGTGAAGTCCGTTAATAACGCGCACGTGGGGTTTCCTTTTTGCGGTTTAAGAAGAGAGGGCTGATGCATCGGCACCGTGGAGCACCCGATAAAGCGACAGCAAATTCATTTCAAGGGCGAGTCGGGTCTCGGCCAGCGCCTGTTCGGCTTGAGCGGCCTGAATTTGCGCCCTCAACTCGTCAGCCTTGCTGGCGTCTCCGCGGCTGGCCTGAGCCTTGCGATGTTCGAGCTGTTGTTGGGCCAGCGTATTGAGTGCGGACTGGCTATGAATCCTCTGTAACAGCACGTCTCGCTCAGCCAAGCCGTCCACCATGTCTCTGAAGGCGTGCTGAATGACTTTTTCGTAGTGGGCTACGCTGATTTTCTTGCGTACTTTCGCGAGATCCAGATTTGCCTGGTTACGTCCGCCATCAAAGAGTGGAATGTTGATCTGGGGTACGAAGAGCCAGGTGCCTGTGCTGTCTGAAAACAGTCCGTGCAGGTGCTTGCTGGCCACGCCAGCGCCAGTACTCAAGCGAATTGATGGGAAGAATGCGGCCCTTGCTGCACCAATTGAGGCGTTGGCGGCTTTGAGTTGCTCTTCGGCTGCTTGCACATCGAACCTGCCGAGTAATCGCTCAGAGTCGAGATTGGTCAGCCACGCGGCCTCGGCTTGTTCAGTGCTCCCGGTGTCTGGAGTCTGAGAAATTGTGTTGAGGGGGGAGGTGTAGCCAGTGAGCAATCCCAATGCGTTTCGGGCTTTGGCTAGCTGCTGGACTGTGTCGAGCACATGCTGCTGCGCTTGACTGAGCGTCGCCATGCTTGCTTGCAGTTCTTCCTGAGAGAGTCCACCGGCTTCGGCCTCTCTTTGCGCGAGCTCAACCTGTTGTTTACGGCGCTGCAAAAGCATCTCTGCGCGCTGCTGGCGGTCGGCCTCGGCTCGTAGCATGAGACAGGCTTGAGCAACCTCGGCGATCAGTGCTTTACGTGATGCTTGTTGGCCCAATTGTGTGGCGAAGAACTGATGCCGTGCCGACTCGGACAGGGCTTTGACTCGTTCAAAAAAATCGAGCTCAAAGTCGTTGAAGCCCACAGTCGCTGTGCTGTAACGCTGTCCGTATACCTCATTCAGCGAGCGATCACTGAAGTCCTGGCGCTCCATCTGGCCAGTGCCTTGAACTGTCGGGAGTCGGTCTGCTCTGGCGATGCCGTATTCCGCGCGTGCCTGTTCAACGCGCAACATTGCGATTTGGTAGTCACGATTGTGCAAGAGTGCCCGCACGGCCAACTGCTTGAGTTGACCAGAGCGATCCAGACCGTCCAGAAGCTCGGCTTCTTCTTTCGTCAGCAAACTCAGGTGGGTGAGAGCCTCCTGGTCCTGTTCTGGGGTTGTGGACAGTGAATGGAGCGCAATCCCTGGTCGCTCATAACGCGGGGTCAGGGAGCATCCTCCTAACGACGCAATTGCAATGGCGAGAACGGTCGTCATCAGTGGCGACCGTTTAGAACAGGTGGGGGACATCAGGTATCAACCATTAAGACAAGCAGGTGAGGCAAGCTTAAAGATGGTTCCTCAAGGGAGGCTCAAGGGTTTTTCAAGATTTGATCAAGGTGGTGTAAGGAGCATTGAAGGAATCTGCAGGTTGCCGTGTCGAGTACTTGATCAGAGACTCGTCGTGATGGAGTGTTGCCTGCATGGTAAGGCTATGGACTTGTGAGATGGCGAAGCACCTTCCGGCTGAGCTGCTTACGTTCATGGGCCGGAGGGTTGCACAGTATCACGGCGTTTCGGCTGCTGAAGCCGGCGGGATTGATACCCAAAGGATAATCAGTACTGTCCTCCTCGGCCTCGTTTGACTGAGCGATGACCTTGAAGCGGGAGGAGCCGCAGCTTTGCTCGGCTTGTGATAGGCAGTTGGCCCAGGAAGAGGTGAGCCCCGAGCAACTGATATACAGGTAACGCTTGCCATGCCATGTCCGATCAGCCATGACGGAGGCGCAGCCAGCGAGAGCAGACAGCAGTATGGTCCCGCACAGTAGCATTAACGATGGGCGCATGGTTTTCGTGTAGGGTTCCGGGTAGGTGAGAATGAGCGAACCAGCGCCCTAGAATGCTTCGCGATTATCAAGGTTGCGTTAATCAGAGCCGTGTCTTTTTCAATCACGGCGCCCATCGCTTTCAGGGCACAGGTCTGATTGTTGAGCAGGTGCTCGGGACCTCCATTCATGCGCCTCGATTGAAGACCTTACAAAGTCAGTCCTTTCAGCCCTCCTTCCTATAAGTAAGTATTTGCTCGCTTTTTGCGCTGAAACCAACATAAGCTTGCAATGCACTCATTGTGGGGATGGCAAATGGGCGTCTTGCGAATGTTGGGCGTGGTCATTGCGGCAACCTTGGCAACCACGGCCGTTTATGCGGGGGAGGCGCAGGTCAACGTCTACAACTGGACCGACTATATCGGCGAAACCACCCTGGCGGATTTCCGGAGCGCTACGGGTATCGATCCGGCCTACGATATTTTCGATGCCAATGAGACGCTGGAAGCCAAGCTGCTTGCCGGGCATTCGGGCTATGACGTTGTGGTTCCGAGCAGTCACTTCATCAGTCGACAGATCCAGGCAGGTGTGTTTGCTCCGCTGGATCGGTCGTTGCTTACAAACTACAAGAATCTCGACCCGGCAATCCTGAAGCAACTGCAGGTCAATGATCCCGATAACCGCTATGTGGTGCCCTATTTATGGGGGACGGGCGGGCTGGCTTACAACAAGGAAAAGGTCAGGGCGGTACTGGGTGTCGACGCCGTTGATTCCTGGTCGGTCCTGTTCGAGCCGAGCTCGATCCAAAAATTGCACCAGTGTGGGGTGGCCGTGATGGACTCACCTGACGAGTTGTATGGCGCAGCCCTTCATTATCTGGGGCGCGACGTCGGCAGTGCCAATCTTCGGGACTATCAGGACGCCACCGCGTTACTTCGTAAGATACGGCCCTACATCACCTACTTTCATTCCTCCAAGTTTGTGGGCGATTTGGCCAATGGCGAGATCTGCCTGGCGATGGCGAACTCGGGGGACGGAGTGCAGGCAATCGAACGTGCCAAGGAGGCACAGGCAGGTGTCCAAATCGAATATGTGGTGCCCAAGGAAGGAGGGAACATCTGGTTCGACGTCCTGGCCATTCCTGCCGATGCCCGGCACAAGAGGCAAGCGCATGCCTTCATTAACTTCCTGTTGGACCCCAAGACGATTGCAGGGGTAACAAACTACACCGGGTACGCCAATCCGACGCCAGCCTCGAAGTCGTTCCTTTCGACAGATATCGTGAACAATCACGTCATCTACCCTCTACCTGAGACCGTTCGAAGGCTCTACATTTCGGCCCAGCCGGCCCCAGAGTACGTTCGCTACATCACACGTGCCTGGACCTCGCTGAAGAATGGAACCTGATGGTTCGTCCTCGCCTTGTTGGGCAATTGGCCGCTTGGCCATTACCATGTCGACCTTTAGTGCTGCGCGTCTGGAATTGTCCGTGGGCCATGAATGAAAACTAATGATGATGCAATGATCAGTACGTTGGAAATGTGCGGGATTCCTTTGCCCAAACAGCGACGTAGCCTGGACACTTATCACCGTATTCTACGCGCCGCCCAGGAGTGTGTGGCGGAATACGGTTACAGCAAGACCAGCACCCAGGAGGTGGCCAGACGAGCCGAGATTTCCCATGGTGGCCTGTTCAAACGGTTTCCGACCAAGGTCAGCCTCATGGCATCCATGGTCGGCTATCTGGAGGCGCAGCTCAGGCGTCAGGCAGCCGGGGAGGTGACCGAGGAGTTGCTGAATTCACCTAGTCACCAGCGTGTACGATTCTTTATCGAGGGGTACTGGTGCTTCGTACAGACCCCGCAGTTCAAGGCGATCGATGAGGTCTGGGATGAATCCCGCACCGACCCTCAGCTTTTGGAGGCGCTGCGTCCGATCATCGCGAAGGATGTGGTGGCAGGTGACCTCAGGTTTTACTTCCCTGAGCTCGAGAATGGCACGGCCATCCAATTCATCAGCCAGATGATCTATTCGAGTCTGGAGTACCTGGCGTTCAACCATGGTATGGGGGCCGATGATCAGGCTCCAGCCAAGCTGGATGTGTTGATTGACCTGGTTTGCCGCGAGATCGATCGGTTGCGCGCCGAGACCGTCCGCTAGACAGACGCTGCCGTGTACCCACGTTGACCATTTTTGCCATCGGTCCTGTGTGACTGAGGGATGAATCTTGGGTCGTTTGAAGATCTCAAAAAAGAAAGCGAGTGCTCGCTTTCTTTTTGTGGGGAAACGATTATAGTGAAACCCACCTCCGAGGAGGAGGAGCGGGCGGGTTCCGCGCATCGTTGTCCGCCCACTCGATTGGAGGATTGGAGACGCGGGCGCTGTCGGAGGCCCTTCGGTAGTCCCGCGAAATAATAAATAGAATCGACGGAACTCGCATGGAACACACAAAGAAGCGCCGTGCCGCAGGTCGTGTTTACACCCGTTTCCTGGCCCTGGGGGCCCTTACTCTTTCTCTATTCGTTTCTCAGGCAGGTGCACAGGTGGATAGCCATGATGTCCGTCCTGGTTTGGCAACGAATGCGGAAATTTTCGGATTCATCCAAGACATCACCGACTTCGGTCCGCGTCGCACCGGCAGCGAGGCAAACGTCAAGACTGCCGATTACATCGCCGGACAGTTCAAGGATTTCGGTCTGCAGAATGTGACGATTGAAAAAGGAGACACTTTCCAATGGGAGGCCAAGAAGTGGGGGCTTGATGTCGGTGGTACGGCAATCCCGGCGTTCTATATGCGTCACAGCTTTCACCCTGGCAAGGAGGGGATGTTTAGTACAGGAGCTGATGGGCTTAGGGCCGAATTCATCTATGTGGGTAATCGCAAGGACCTGAAGGGCCTCGATATCAAAGGCAAAATCGTGGTGGCTGATGTTCAACTCAAGGACATCAACATGACGCTTATCCAGATGGCGGCTGATTCGATTTACGACCCGGCCAAGAGCTTGAAGAACGAGAAACGACTGGACCCGTTCACGCCTGATAACTATCCCTTCAACATGGCCTCGGCGATAGAGGGTGGTGCTGTCGGATTCGTTGGCATCCTCTCCAACTACTTCAATAGCAATCGTTTCTACAACGAGGACATGGCCTACTTCGTCGATGACAACCTCCGACTGAACATACCTGGTTTGTGGTTGAGTCGTGAGGAGGGCGAAGCACTGAAGGCCCTCTTGAAGAAACAGCCTGACGCCATCGGCCGTATGGTTCTGGAGGGAGAGGTCAGGAAGGTCCAGTACCGCACCGTTGTTGGATACCTACCGGGAAAAAGTGCAGAGACGCTCATGGTCCAATCGCATCACGACTCTGGATTCATGGGGGCCGTGGAGGATGCCAGTGGGGTCTCTGAAGTGTTGGCGCTGGCAAAGTATTACGGGGCCCAACCGGTGAGGAGCCGGGATCGAACGTTGATGTTCGTTGCGATGGATAGCCACTTCACCGGCTATGAGGCACACGAAGATTTTGCCAAGAAAAACATCATCGGCACCGGGATGAACGTGGTTGCAAACATCACCCTCGAGCACATAGCACGTGAAATGGTGGTCAAGGACGGAAAGGCTGTGATGACCGGTCAAGTCGATCCACGTGTGTTCATCACATCGCCCTCATTGCTTGAGCTGGTCGGTGACCAAGTCAAGACGAACAACTATGCCCGCTCTATCGTCATGTCAACCGGTGTGTTCACGGACGATGAAGGTTTGCCGACCGATGTCGGTCCTATTCACCTGCTGACGGGGATGCCGGTGATCAGCCTCATTTCCGCACCGGTCTACCTCTACGATATCGCCGACACCCTGGATAAGGTCGCGGTGGAAGAACTACGACCTACTGCAGTTCTGGCCGCGGATCTTCTGGATAAGCTCGACAAGATCCCGGCAGATGAGTTGGGTCGCGACAAGTAATCGCACGACAGCCTTGAACTGGAGTGGAACATGAATAATCAGAGCTTAAAAAGCCGTCGCGACTTTCTCAAAATGACCGGTACTGTAGCGCTTGCGGGGGCCGCCGGTGGGTTGCTGGCGAGTTGCGAAAGCAAGCCGACAGCCGTCGCCGGGACACTTGCGCCGCTTCCGGTCGCCGCTAAGCCCGGCGGCAAGAACGTACGTACCGTGCGAGGGTTGATGGATGCGCAATTGCTCGGTGTGACTGACATGCATGAACATGTTCTGCGTGATCATGTGCCGGGAGTGCTCGAGTCGTTGTCGATGTTCGACGCGCAGACGCTCAAGGAAATGATGATGCTTTCCGACCCGGGAGAGGTGCCAGCGAGCTTCTTCCCGGAGAAGGGTAACCCGATCACCCTGCAGAATCGCAGCTACCTGACGCATTTCTACGCCAATGGCCAGGACCAGTTTGTGCTCGACAAGGACATGATGCTCGGCGAGCTGCGTGATTTCGCGACCTTGGGGGGGAAGTCGATTTTGGACTGCAGTCCGACTTACGAGCGTGGTAGTCCGGTGACGGTGCGCCAGATGTCGGAAGAAACGGGTGTCAACATCATCATGAGTACCGGGATCAACTCACATGTGCTCCTCCCGGCGAAGTACAAGAAGATGAACGTGAGCGAGCTGGCTGGGTTCTTCGAGAAAGAGATGTTTGTGGGGATTGATGACACCAACGTTTGTTGTGGTCATATCAAACTGCTCGCCGAAAGTGAGCAGTTTGGTGTGAAGGCGACAGAGGATGTCCCGCTTCTGCACGGACTGGAGGCCGCCGCAGGGGTCTCGCGAAATACGGGAGTGCCGGTTACCGTTCACGCCTATTTGTTGGGAACAGAAGTCCTGAAGGCGTTTCTGGAAACCGCCATGACGTTCGGCATGCCCAAGGATCGAATGATCCTGGCGCATTTTTCGACGGCATTGGCCCCGATGGATTTCAGAACGTTGATGCACAATCCCAAAACCTTGTCCCCCAATCTGGATATCGGCTATTGGGCGATGGATCGTGGCTTTATCCTGTCATTCGATCTGTTCGGCTCAGGTTATGCCTGGCGTGATACTCGCGAGGGCCTGGCTCCCACCTATGATCCGCTGTCGCTGGCGGCCATCTATCAATATGTGAAGGCAGGCTATGGCGATCGCATCGTCATGGGGACTGATCTCTGGATGCGAAACTCAGCCAGAAAATATGGCGGACCGGGCATTGCACAGCTGCTCAACCATATCGTTCCCATCTTGCTCGAAAACGGTCTGACTCAAAAGGACATCGACCAGATTCTGATTAAGACCCCAGCGCGAATGCTTGCTTTCTGAGACTGTCTGGCTGGCCTGTCATGACAACTTAGTCAGGGTCAGTTTATCTAAAGATAAATCGCTCCGCTAAAACCGGTTTTGGTTTTAGGTGCTTTGCCTTGCTTTAAAACTGCCGTGTTTAAACAAAAACAATGAGGGACACTGCATGAACTTCTCGAACGTGTTTTCCAAAGCCAAACAAAATATTTTATTGTTTTCTGTTGTTTGCGGATCGCTCGGAAATGGTGCCGCCCAGGCCATTGAGCTGGGTAACGGTTTCGGCTTGGACGTGACCGTGACAGCACTCAGCGACTATCGTGATACGGGTATCTCACAGACAAAGGGTGACCCAGCCTTGCAGGCTGAGGTAGTGCTTCAACACCAATCGGGCCTCTATGTCGGGGTGTTTTCCAGTAATGTGGATGCAGGAACGAAAGCTCGTCGAGAGGACATGTACTATGTGGGGGCTACCATTCCCTTTACAGAAGAGATTTCACTGGATACTTATGTTGGGCGTTATGAGTATCCCAAGGAGGCCAATTCCGATTTCAACGAGTTCTCTGCTGTGCTCAGCGGGTATGGGTTTCAACTCGGATACACCTATGACTTCGATTTGCGTAGCCGTCTTCCTAATAACCTGAACTGGTCTTTGGGTTACAACTTTGAGCTTCCCTACGAGTCGAATTTACTGGTGCGTTATGGCTACTCCGACTTGAAATATGATGCTTTTTGGTCGAAGAGTGAGGAACCGCGTTCGACCTATCACGACTGGGAGGTCAAATTGTCCAAAAACCTCTTCGGTGTGAATTTTTTTGCCAGTTACATCGACACGGACCTTTCCAAGACAGAGTGCTACTCAGCTTCGGGGTATGAGGATGTCTGCTCTGCAACGGTGGTTTTCGGCGTGAGTAAAACCTTCTGACGGGCATGGGGTTCAAGCCTCGCCGTTAGTGCCGAAGGCCGGGGCGGTTTCAGCGTCCCGGCTCCCACTTGTAGTCACTGGAAAAGCAAGTTTTCGAAGCTGATTGTGCATTATGAACATCTCCCTGTCGGACGCTTTGAAGCCCTTTGTGGATGATCAGGCAAGCCTGCGCGGCTACAGCACCAGCAGCGATTACGTTCGGGAACTGATTCGCAAGGATCAGGGCCGACAGCAGTTGCGCGGGTTGCTGTTGGCTGGGGCTGCCTCGTCGCCCACGGCTCCGGTGGATGGCGACTACTTCGAGTCCTTGCGCACCCAAGTGCGGATCGCTTGAGGATGAAGGTCAAGCCGGTCATCCCGCGAGCCCTGGCCAATCAGGATGTCGAGGATGCTATCCGTTATGACCTTGATGAGCAGGCCGAACAGGCAGCACCCGGTTTTATCGATGCCGTGCAAGGTGCTTTTAGCCATATCGGTCGACACCCGGCTTCAGCACCATCTGACATTCCATAGAGAGCTTGCAAGTTCTCTGGAAGCCTTGAAAAACCTGCCTTCTGGCGGGTTTTTTCGTTTTTGCGGTCAGTCGAGGTCCAGACTCGTCTACGGCTTGCTGATGGTAGCCGCCATTTCGATTTCGGCCCATGGCTCTTGAGTCGATCAATCCAGGCGCTTCGATACGGGTTTCATGAACCCGTGCATAGCGGAACCGATAATTGCTTTCTGAATCTATAGTTACCGACTCTCTCCCTGAACCGAATCCCATCGATGGTAGGCAGATGCCCGGACGCGACGCTCTACGACATATGACCCGCGAGGAACTTGAAGCGGAAGTTCTTCGTCTGCGCAGTGCGGTAGAGCCTGTGCCCCAGCCGCAGGCTCAAGGTGGCGTTGTCGACCTTCAGGCCATCCCCACTTCCCTCGAGGCGCTCAAGATCAATGAGGAGCGCTTCAGATTCATCCTCAACACGATTGATGCGGCCTTTGCTATCGCCGAGGTCAGGTTCGACGAGGATGATAATCCCGTCAATTATCGGTTTCTGGAGGCCAACCCCGCGTTCGTGCGGGAGGCGGGCGTCGATCTGCGAGGGAAATGGGTCACCGAGTATGCCCCTGACCTGGAACCTTTCTGGTTTGAAGTCTATGGCGGGGTAGCGAAGACCGGCATACCGGCGACGTTTGAAAGCTATGCCACCACCTTCGATCGCTGGTTCGACGTACGGGCTATCAGGGTCGGCAACCCGGCGGATCGGCAAATTGCAGTGTTCTTCACCGATGCGACAGAGCGTCGACGGGCTCAGGAACAGTTGAGGGCGAGCGAGTCCCTGGCCCGGGAAAATATCGAACGTGTGCAGCTGGCTCTCGAAGCAGGGGCGATCATCGGCACATGGCACTGGGATCTGGTTGAAGATCTCTTCAAGATCGATGAGGCCTTCGCGCAGGCATTTGGCCTGGATCCTGCTCGCGGTCAGCTTGGGTTGAAACATGAGGAGATAGTCGCTGCCGTTCATCCCGATGACCGATCTGCCCGGGCCGCCGCGATCGAGGCGGTGATAGCCGGTGGCGGTGCGTACGTGCACCAGTATCGAGTCAGGCGCGCGGATGGCGAGTATCACTGGATCGAGGCGAAAGGCCGGGTCAACCGATCAGCAGGCGGGACACCCCTGAGCCTTCCAGGGGTATTGATCGACATTGAGGCGCGCCGAGCGGTTGAGGCGGAGCGCGACCAGGCGCTGGCCGAGTTGATGGCCCTGAACGACACGCTCGAGCAGCGAGTGGAGGAAAGAACCGTCGAGCTGATGCAGGCTGAGGAAAAATTGCGTCAATCGCAGAAGATGGAAGCGGTCGGTCAACTCACGGGAGGACTGGCTCACGACTTCAACAATCTGCTCGCCGCGATTTCCGGATCGCTGGAGATGATTGGCATTCGGCTGGGCCAGGGCCGCATGGCGGATACCGAGCGATATCTGCAGGCCGCGCAAGGTGCTACTCGACGAGCCGCTTCGCTGACCCACCGTCTATTGGCGTTTTCGCGTCGCCAGACCCTCGATCCCCGACCGACCGATGTCAATGTCCTGATGACAGGACTGACTGAACTGATACAGCGCTCGGTCGGTCCGGGGATCCAGATCGAAACCGTGGGCGCGCACAACTTGTGGCCGGCCCTGGTTGACGCCAGCCAGCTGGAAAATGCGATCCTCAATCTGTGCCTCAATGCACGTGATGCGATGCCTGGCGGTGGGCGAATCCGATTGGAGGCCGCCAATCGCCTGATTGATGGGGGCGCGGCGGAACTCTATGAAATACCGCAGGGGCAGTACCTGTCTCTGAGTGTCACAGACACCGGTGTCGGCATGTCACCGGAAGTCGTGTCCAAGGCGTTTGAGCCGTTCTTCACGACCAAGCCCCTGGGCCAGGGAACAGGCTTGGGGTTGTCGATGATCTATGGTTTCGTCAAGCAATCAGGGGGGCAGATACGGATCCACTCGCAGGTCGGCCTTGGCACCACGGTATGCATCTATCTACCACGACACGATGGGGACGTCTGTCGGATCGAGCCGACAAAGCATCCCGTTGCAGTGACTGCAAAGCGCGCCGAGACGATCCTGCTCGTGGATGACGAGCCCACGATCCGCATGCTGCTCACCGATACATTGAGTGAGCTCGGCTACACACTGATCGAGGCTTCCGACAGCATGGCAGGGCTGAAGCTGCTTCGATCAGACATGCATATCGACCTGTTGATTACCGATGTGGGCCTGCCCGGCGGGATGAATGGTCGACAGATGGCCGACGCCGGACGCGAGGTGCGCCCAGGGCTGAAGACCCTTTTCATCACGGGCTATGCCGAGAATGCAGCCATCGGGATGGGCGAGCTGCCGCCCGGGATGTGGGTATTGACCAAACCTTTCGCAGTCGATGTGCTTCTGTCACGTATTGGCGAAATGCTTGCCTCCTGAGGCCGGGGGCTGCGCGCGACAGCCGGCGTTGGGCGGGTGCGGCGCTGCTCGCTGGCCGTTCCCGGGCACCTCCTGCCGGGCGCGGGAGGCGATTTCAGCGCTGATCACTCCCAGCCTTTGAGCCGCAGCGTCGAGCGGACAAGGCGCTGCTCTTCTTGCTCTATTTCGCGCAGTCCATCGCGTATGCCGTTGATGTGGTCCCGTGCGGCGCGTTGAGCCACGTCCGGAAGGCGCTCGATGATCGATCGGTAGAGCTTGCCGTGTTGCCGGTCCAACTGCTGGAGGCTGGCGGGGCGGTGGTAAAGGTTGTTGACCGAGGCGAATACGGAACTGAGCATCAGGTCGGTGAGTGACTGCAACGTGTGCACCAGGACCGGATTGTGTGAGGCATCGCAGATCGCCAGGTGGAAGGCCAGGTCCAGGCGAGCATGCTGCTGAGGGTCGAGTCCTGCCGGGCTGCCGTGCGCCGAAATCATCTCGTCGTAGCGTTTTGAAATGAGATGAAAATCGGCATCCGTGCCTCTCAAGGCGGCCAGTCTGGCCGCTTCTCCTTCCAGCAACGCTCGGACTTCCAGCAGGTCGTAGATGGTCTTGGGCTGCGAGCTGAACAAGTGCATCAAGGCCGTGGTTTCGGTGGGGTTGCTCAACTGAGACACCACCTGGGATCCCTGGCCGTGCCGGGTATCGATGATTCCCTTGCCACGCAGGATTCGCAGACCTTCGCGCAAGGCAGGTCGGGAGATCCCGAGCTTTTCGCACAACCGACGCTCGGAGGGCAGCACCTGCCCCGGCTTCAGCACGCCGTCGACAATCAGTTGCTCTATCCGCTCTGCCACGACGTCCGCCAGCTGGCGTGTGGCAGGCGCTTTTTCCTGAAGCATCGGCATCTCCTTGGCTGGTATGACCAGTCTGGAACCGTATCGTCTTGTTGTTGGTTTATCCCATCCGAGGCCTTCTGGAACGGGACTTCTGGAGCGTAGCTCAAATCGACTCCCAGACGAATACTGGTCTTACCACTTCTTTCGGCGCTGGACGACAAGCCGTGCTCGGCAAATGATGAATGTGTTCATGCCTGGGGCTACCAGGACACAACAACAATAGCCGTGAGCGTAGTGACCATGAACATTCTCTATGACGAACACCTCGACGGCGTTCTGCCGCGAGTCGACAAGCGACAGCTGTTATCCGCGCTGGAAGTGGAACTGCCCGACCTGACCGTCCTGAGCCGCAGCGAGGACCTCAGGCCTTATGAGTGCGATGGCTTGTCCGCGTATCGCACGATGCCGCTGTTGGTGCTGCTGCCCGAACGCGTCGAGCAGGTTCAATCGATACTCAGGATCTGTCACCGCCTGCAGGTCCCCGTTGTCGCGCGAGGCAGTGGTACCGGGCTTTCCGGCGGCGCGTTGCCGCTGGAGCAGGGCGTGCTGCTGGTGATGTCCCGGTTCAATCGGATCCTTGAGATCAACGCACAAGGGCGTTATGCACGGGTCCAGCCCGGCGTGCGCAACCTGGCCATTTCTCAGGCCGCAGCCCCCCTGAACCTCTACTACGCGCCCGATCCCTCGTCGCAGATCGCCTGCTCGATCGGCGGGAATGTCGCCGAGAACGCCGGCGGCGTGCACTGCCTCAAGTACGGGCTGACCGTACATAACCTGCTGCAGGTCGAGATTCTCACCGTTGAGGGCGAAAAACTGACACTGGGCGCCGAGAGCCTGGACTGCCCGGGTTTCGACCTGTTGGCGCTGTTCACTGGCTCTGAGGGCATGCTCGGGGTGGTGACGGAGGTCACGGTCAAGCTGCTGCCCAAGCCCCAGGTCGCCAAGGTACTGCTGGCGGCGTTCGACTCGGTGGAGAAGGCTGGGGCTGCGGTTGGCAGTATCATTGCCGCAGGCATCATTCCCGGCGGGCTGGAGATGATGGACAACCTGGCGATCCGCGCCGCCGAGGACTTCATTCACGCCGGTTACCCGGTTGACGCGGCAGCCATCCTGCTCTGCGAGCTGGATGGAGTGGAGTCGGATGTCCATGATGACTGCGCCCGCGTTCGCCAGATCCTGATCGAGGCCGGGGCCACCGAAGTGCGCCTGGCCCAGGACGAAGCCGAGCGCGTGCGTTTCTGGGCCGGGCGCAAGAATGCTTTTCCCGCCGTCGGGCGTCTCTCGCCGGACTACTACTGCATGGATGGCACCATCCCCCGTCGGGCACTGCCGGGGGTATTGAACAGCATCGCCGAGTTGTCCCGCGAATACGAGCTGCGCGTGGCCAACGTCTTTCATGCCGGGGACGGCAACATGCACCCGCTGATTCTCTTCGATGCCAACAGGCCGGGCGAGTTGGAACGGGCCGAGCAGCTCGGCGGACGGATCCTGGAACTGTGCGTGTCGGTTGGCGGCAGCATCACCGGCGAGCATGGCGTAGGCCGCGAGAAGATCAACCAGATGTGCGCCCAGTTCAACGCCGAAGAACTCACTGCGTTTCATGCGATCAAGGCAGCTTTCGATCCGGCGGGGCTCTTGAACCCAGGCAAGAACATTCCCACCCTGCATCGTTGTGCCGAGTTCGGGGCGATGCATGTGCATCACGGCCAACTACCTTTTCCTGAACTGGAGCGCTTCTGATGCATGAGACGGCTTGCGACACCAGTGCCCAACTGCTCGATCAGGTGAGGGCTGCCCTGGATTCGGGCATTCACCTGGATATCCGCGGCGGGCAGTCCAAGACATGGCTGGGCCGGGCAGTGGAGGGGCAGGTCCTCGATACCCGGGCCCACCAGGGCATCGTCAATTATGACCCCACCGAACTGATCATCACGGCACGTGCCGGGACCCCCCTGCGGGTGCTTGAGGCCACCTTGGCCGAATACGGACAGTGCCTGCCATGCGAGCCGCCGCATCACGGTCCCGGGGCTACCGTGGGTGGCATGGTTGCGGCTGGCTTGTCCGGCCCACGTCGTCCCTGGGCGGGTTCGGTGCGTGACTTCGTGCTCGGCACGCGGGTGATCAACGGTCATGCGCAGCACCTGCGGTTTGGCGCCGAGGTCATGAAGAACGTCGCCGGCTATGACGTTTCCCGATTGATGGCCGGCAGCTTCGGCTGTCTTGGCCTGATCACCGAAGTTTCTTTGAAGGTGCTGCCCAAACCGCGTGCAGTGGCCAATCTGCGGTTGGAGGTGGACTTGCCAGGCGCCATGCAACGCCTGGCCGAATGGGGCCGACAACCGTTGCCGATCAGCGCGGCCTGCCATGATGGCAGCGCCTTGCACCTGCGCCTGGAAGGCGGGGAGGGGTCTGTACATGCCGCCCGCGATCGCCTGGGGTGCGAGACCGTCGAGCCGGGCTTCTGGGAAGGCCTGAAAGAGCACCGCCTGGCGTTCTTCGCTGACCCGCGACCGTTATGGCGCCTGTCCGTGCCGGCCATTGCCGCGCCACTGGACTTGCCCGGTGAACAACTGGTCGATTGGGGCGGAGCCCAGCGCTGGCTCAAGAGCGATGCCGAGCCCCAGCGGATTCGGCACGTCGTCGGCCAGGCCGGTGGGCATGCCACCTGCTTTTCAGGCGGCGACTCACCGTTCCACCCGCTGCCGGAAGGGCTGCTGCGCTACCACCGCCAGCTCAAGACCCGGCTCGACCCGCAGGGCATCTTCAACCCCGGCCGCCTGTACAAGGAGCTTTGAGCGCATGCAGACCCATCTGAGTGAACAGGCCCGCTCCCTGCCACGCGCGCAGGAGGCCGAGGCCATCCTGAGAAGCTGTGTGCACTGCGGCTTCTGCAACGCGACCTGCCCGACCTATCAGTTACTCGGCGACGAGTTGGACGGGCCCCGGGGACGCATCTACCTGATGAAGGAACTGCTGGAGGGGCAGCCCCCTTCGGCCAGTACCCGGCAGCACCTGGATCGCTGCCTGAGCTGCCGCAACTGCGAGTCCACCTGTCCCTCGGGGGTGAAGTACCACAACCTCCTGGACATCGGCCGGGCGGTGGTCGAAGAGGCGGTTCCGCGTTCGCTGGCCGAACAGTCCCTGCGTGCCGGGCTGCGCCTGGTGTTGGCCGAGCCTGTGGTGTTCAGCCTGTTGCTGCGCACCGGGCGTGCACTGCGCCCGGTGCTACCGTCGACGCTCAGGGACAAGATCCCGGAAGAGGTGCGGCCCGCAGGGAATCGGCCGTCGGTACGACATGCTCGCCAGGTGCTGATGCTCGAAGGGTGCGTGCAACCGAGCCTGTCGCCCAACACCAATGCCGCGGCGGCGAGGGTGCTGGATCGGCTGGGCATCAGCACGGTGGCTGCCCGCGAAGCCGGTTGCTGTGGCGCCGTGGACTATCACCTCAATGCCCAGGAAAAAGGCCTGGCTCGTGCCCGGCGCAATATCGACGCCTGGTGGCCTGCTGTCGAGGCCGGTGCGCAGGCGATCATCATGACCGCCAGCGGCTGTGGTGCCTTCGTCAAGGAATACTGGCAACTGCTCGAGCGTGATCCGCACTACGCCGACAAGGCCAAGCGCATCAGCGCCCTGGCGGTGGACCTGGTCGAGGTCCTGCGGGCTGAGCCGTTGCAGGACCTCGGGCTTCATCCCGATCTCAAGATTGCCTGTCATTGTCCCTGCACGCTGCAACACGCCCAGCGCCTGGGGGGCGCGGTTGAAGAGGTGCTGACACGACTGGGGTTCAACCTCACCGCAGTACCCGACGGCCATCTTTGCTGCGGCTCGGCAGGTACCTATTCCCTGACCCAGCCCGAGCTCTCCCGGCAGTTGCGGGACCACAAGCTCAACGCGCTCGAAAGCGGCAGACCGCAGGTCATCGCCACCGCCAACATCGGTTGCCAAACCCATTTGAACGGGGCAGGCCGCACGCCTGTACGCCACTGGATCGAACTGGTGGATGAAGCGCTGACCCATACACCCTTTCACCATCATCAGACGAGGACAACACATGCAGACCAAGCCGCTACTCACCTTGGATGACGTCACCAGGATCATGGCTGCTGCACGAGCAGACGCGCAGGCCAACCATTGGGATGTGGCTATTGCGGTGGTTGACGACGGCGGTCACCCCCTGGCTCTGGAGCGTCTGGACGGCTGTGCGCCGATTGGTGCCTACATCGCCTTGGAGAAAGCTCGTACTGCCGCCTTGGGTCGGCGCGAGTCCAAGGTCTACGAAGAGATGGTCAATGGCGGGCGCACGGCTTTTCTGTCGGCGCCTGCATTGACGTCGCTGGAGGGCGGCGTGCCGATTCGTGTCGGGGGCCTTGTCGTCGGCGCAGTAGGGGTTTCAGGAGTGAAGGCTGCACAGGATGCACAGGTCGCTAGCGCCGGTGCCGCGAGTATCGTTTAAGGGGACGTGATGATGAGCAAACGAATCGAGAGACATCGCCTGTTGGTGGCCGCTGAGTTGGCATCATTCATTGAGCACGAAGCCCTGCCAGGAAGTGGTGTTGACGCAGCCCGGTTCTGGGAAGGATTTGATGCCCTGGTTCATGACCTGTCACCCAGGAACCAGGCCCTGCTGGATGTGCGTGACCAGATTCAGCTTCAGTTGGATGAATGGCATCGTGCGTATCCGGGGCCGGTCAAGGACATGCAAGCGTATCGTGGATTTCTGACAAGAATCGGGTACCTGGTAGCCGATGATTCAGGTGTCCAGGTGACGACCGAGAACGTTGACGATGAGTTGGCGTTGCAGGCCGGACCTCAATTGGTCGTGCCCATGTCAAATGCACGTTATACGCTGAATGCGGCCAATGCACGCTGGGGGTCGTTGTACGACGCTTTGTACGGCACCGATGCGATCAGTGACGCCGGTGGCGCGCAGGCCGGCGGATCCTACAATCCGGTGCGCGGTGCAAAAGTCATCGAGTTCGCCAAGGCCTTGCTGGACCAGATCGCACCGTTGGCAGTGGGGGGACATGCTCAGGTGACGGCTTACCAGGTCATCCAGGGACATCTCGTGGCCTGGGTCGACGGTGTGCAGACGGCGCTGCGTGATCCTGAGCGATTCGTCGGCTACCAGGGCGTGGCGGATCGACCGTCGGCGATCCTGTTGAAACATCACGGACTGCATGTCGAGATCCAGATCGATCGCGAAAGTGCGATCGGTCAGACCGACAGGGCAGGGATCAAGGACCTGCTGATCGAGGCGGCACTGAGCACCATCCTCGACTGCGAGGACTCGGTGGCGGCGGTGGATGCGGCCGACAAGGTACAGGTTTACCGCAACTGGCTGGGCCTGATGTCGGGCACCCTTGAGGAAAGGATCAGCAAGGGCGGTCGCACCTTCACGCGAAGTCTGAACCCCGACCGGCAGTATGTCAGGGCCGATGGCGAGACTTTCAGCCTGCCGGGACGCTCGTTGATGTTCGTGCGCAACGTCGGCCACCTGATGACCAATCCGGCGATTCTCTATGCAGGCGGTCGTGAAATCCCCGAAGGTATTCTCGATACGGTGGTCACGACGTTGATTGCCAAACGTGATCTGGCGACCCGACGCAATTCCCGCCGGGGGTCGATCTACATCGTGAAACCGAAAATGCATGGCCCGGCGGAGGTTGCCTTTGCCGATCAGTTATTCGGTCGTGTGGAGGCCCTGCTTGAGCTACCGCCGTACACGCTGAAAATGGGCATCATGGATGAGGAGCGCCGTACCAGTATCAACCTGCGCACCTGTATCGGTGCTGCGTCGGCGCGGGTGGCCTTCATCAACACCGGCTTCCTCGATCGTACCGGTGACGAGATTCATACGGCGATGGAGGCCGGTGCGGTCCTGCGCAAGGGCGACATGAAGAGTACCCCATGGATCAATGCCTACGAACGCAACAACGTGCTGGTCGGCCTGGCGTGCGGCTTGGCTGGACGCGCCCAGATCGGCAAGGGCATGTGGGCAATCCCCGACCAGATGGCGGCGATGCTGGAACAGAAGGTCGCCCATCCACGCGCGGGCGCCAACACCGCGTGGGTGCCTTCGCCGACAGCCGCAACCTTGCACGCACTTCACTATCACCAAGTGGACGTCAAGGCTGTACAGGCTGAACTGCAGGCCGTGAACCTGGAACATGAGCGCGATTCACTGCTCGAAGGACTGCTGACCGTGCCGGTCGCCGGGCAGCCAACGTGGACTGCCGAGGCGATCGCCGAAGAGCTCGACAACAACGCCCAGGGGTTGCTCGGCTATGTGGTGCGCTGGGTGGAGCAGGGCATCGGCTGTTCCAAGGTGCCGGACATTCATGATGTCGGTCTCATGGAGGACCGAGCCACACTGCGTATCTCCAGCCAGCATATGGCCAACTGGTTGCGCCATGGTGTCGTCAGCGCCGAGCAGGTACTGGGCACCCTCAAGCGAATGGCGCGCAAGGTCGACGAGCAGAACCGCGGAGATCAGCACTACCGCCCGATGGCCGATGACTTTGATCGCTCGATGGCTTTCCAGGCCGCCTGTGCACTGGTCTTTGAAGGGGCCGCGCAGCCCAATGGATACACCGAGCCGCTGCTTCATCAATTCAGACTTAAGACGAAGGGGGCGCTGTAAAGGTGAGGGCGCCCAGTCTCAAGGCTGGGCGTCCTGCCTGGCTGTTTGCACCGCGATCAGTGCACGGGGCAGGTTTGTTACATTTCACCGCGCAGGATGCAAGGCACGGGTCACCCGAGCCCACCAGCCTTTCGGGGCAACGGCTTCCGTCGGTGGTACTTCTGTGGTTTCGCTCGCCAGGGGCAACGCCTGCCCGGTTTTGCCGCTCTGGACCGTTGTATCGCCAAGAGGCGTATCTGCAACGTTCCCGGGGTCATCCAGGCGTATTTTCCGAATACCTGCCATCGAACAAAGTGCGTGCATGTCAGTCTCCCGGCTGGCTATCATGAAAAGGATTACAAGGAGAAGCAAGTTCCTTGCCATTGATAGCTGCTGCCTGAGAGGTGAAGGTGTTCAGTAAGACGTTCGAGCGTGTCGTGGGTGAAGAGGCCGGGAGGGATCTGGCTGAATCCATCACAGCGACACGGCTGGTTTTTCTTGTCCTGGGGTTATGCCTCGCCGCGTGGGCGCCATTGGTGCCGCTTCTCAAGCAACGGACAGGGCTCGATGAAGGGGCGCTGGGCCTGTTATTGCTGGGGCTGGGTGTCGGATCGATCATTGCCATGCCCCTGGGGGGCGGGCTGGTCGCACGCGTGGGCTGTCGGAAAGTCATCCTGGTCGCCACTGGGGTCATGCTGGCCATGTTGCCATTGTTGGCGACCCTCGGCAGTGTGCCGCTGCTCGCGGTGACCGTGACCGTGTTCGGTATGGGCGTCGGCGTGCAGGGCTGTGCGATCAATGTGCAGGCGGTTGCCGTCAGTGCTCGTTGCAAGAGGCCGGTGATGTCCGGGTTTCACGGAATGTTCAGTCTCGGCGGTGTGCTGGGAGCGCTGGCCATGACGCTCATGTTGAAGCTCGGCTTGCTGGCGTTTTGGGCAACGTTGATAGCCGTGGCCGGTTGCCTGGTGATTGCATGGCGGTCGATCCCCGGGCTGCAGGGCGAGCCTGAGAGAAAAACAGCGGGCGACCGGGCGCCGATGTTCGCAGTACCCCGGGGAGAGGTGCTCTTTCTGGGCGTGCTCTGCTCCATCACGTTCCTCGCCGAGGGGGCCATGCTCGATTGGAGTGGTGTCTTTCTGGTGACCGCTCGCGGGTTGGATGCCAACCTCGCGGGGCTGGCCTATGGCGCGTTCGCCTGCACGATGACGATCATGCGGTTGGCCGGTGATGCCTTGGCCCATCGCCTGGGCTATCGGCGCATGGTGGGAATGGGGGCCTTGGTGGCGTCGATGGGGCTGGGTGTCATGTTGTTCAGCCCGCATTGGAGTCTTTCGCTGACAGGTTGTGCCTTGGTCGGTCTTGGGTGCGCGAACATCGTGCCTGCGCTGTTCTCGGCAGTGGGACGGCAGACTTCGATGCCACCTTCCTCGGCAGTACCGGCAATGACGACGGTGGGATACGCCGGCGTGCTGGCCGGTCCGGCATTCATCGGTTTTGTGGCGCACGCCACTTCGCTCACCCTCTCGCTGATCATTGTCGCCGGCGGCCTGGCCCTGGTGGCAGGAGCCAGCCGCTACCTACGCTGAAAATGACCGCGCCTTCGGCCATCAGGCCCCACTGACCGGTGGTACGTTTTCCTTTCTTCATCGCCCCGTGCAATACGGGGCGATTTGTTTTTGCGCGTTGATGTGCTGGCGGCACTGTTTCCGTGCGGCACATCTTCCGCTTGCACTGTTACGAATCAATACACGGGGTCGTCCGCTTGCTCGGGGCCAGGGCTGGATCGTGACTGGCGAGCCCGCCTGGCCTGGGGGCTGCGCGGTATTCGGCAATATTACGGAAGTTTGGCACAAGCCTTGCCTTGTAATCCTTTACAGAGGCTATGTTCAGGGCTGACCTGGCGGGGAAAGCCTCTTTTTTTGCACAGGGATGTAATCCTTTACAGAGAATGGTTCGGCCTGGCAACAGGCCTCTTGCCAACCTATAAGAAACAGCGTGCCCAAGAGAGGCTAACGATGGACATCGAGAAAAGAAGCATCGAGTTTGTACCCCTGGAGGAGCGTTACGGTCATCCGCGCCGGCTCTTCACCATCTGGTTCAGTGCGAACATGCAAGTGACCACACTGGTGGTCGGCAGCCTCGGGATCGTGGCAGGTTTGAGTCTGGCTTGGACATGCTTCGCGCTGATCCTGGGCTGTGTCATCGGTACGGTCTTCATGGCCGCGCACTCCACCCAGGGGCCGCACCTGGGCATTCCACAGATGATTCAGAGTCGGGCGCAGTTCGGTGTCCTCGGTGCCGGCTTTCCCTTGCTGATCAACTACCTGTCGTTCGTGCTGTTCACTGCGGCCAACGGGGTGGTGATGCGCGATGCGATCAAGTCGTTCATGGACGTGGGCGACAATACGGCCATCGTGTTGTTTGGCCTGGTGTCATTCATCATCGGCTATATCGGGTATGAGCTGATCCACCGTTTCGGGGCGATCATGACCGCCTTGTCCGGCGGGATCTTCCTGATCGTGGCCGCTCTGGCGCTCCAGCACCCGTTGCCGGTTGGCGCCATGGACATGACACAGGGGTTCACTCTCGCGGCCTTTGCCTTGACCGTGACCCAGGCGGCCTCCTGGACGCTGGGCTTCGGTCCCTACGTCGCGGACTATTCCCGTTATCTGCCGCCGGACATCTCTTCTCGCGAGACCTTCTGGTACAGCTATTTCGGCAACCTGCTGGGGGCCTGCCTGGTCATGCTGCTTGGTGCGCTGCTGGCGACGATGTTCACCGATGTCACTTCCAATCCGGGTAATGCAATCGCCAGTTTCTTCGGTCCATGGAGCAAGGTGGCGATGTTGATCGTGGTGCTTGGCGTGCTGGAGATCAACGCACTGAACCTCTACAGCGCCTACATGGCCGGCATGACCATCTTCTCGGGCATGAAGGGCATGAAGCGAATCAGCCGGCGCACCAAGTTCGTGGTCATGGGGTTGACTGCATTGGCCGCGACCCTGATCGCTGTGGCGACCCAGTACAACTTCAACGCGTACTTCGCCGATATCCTGGTGGCCCAGGTGTATTTCCTCGTACCGTGGAGCGCGATCAACCTGGCTGACTACTACCTGGTGAAGAAGGGTAAATACGTGGTCGCGGATATGTATGACGTGGATGGGATCTATGGCAGGTACAGCTGGTCGACCATGATCATCTTCCTGCTGGGGGTGGCCTCTACGATTCCGTTCATGGATGTGTCGTTCTACCACAGCTATTTCTCGGTGCTGATCGGCGCGGATGTGGCCTGGATACCGGCTTTGATCGTGCCAGCGGTGCTGTATGTGGGCTGGGCGCGAATCAAGGGTGATCGTTCGCTTAACGCGCTCCGGCAGGCAGCCTGATGATTCTGGAGGCGACGACAACCCCGGATATCTGTTAACGTTTGCCTGGCTTTGTAATCGATTACCAGTCCCGGCCGTGCGCCGGGATTGGCATTGCAAAGCGGCTTTCAACAAGCGTTACCCCAGTCAATAATAATCGCAAGAGGGGAATGACTTTGCCTTGCACACCGCTTTTACGACGTGCCCGTGTTGCAACCTCGGGTGTATTTTTTGCCAATGGTGCGGTACTCGCCATCTGGGCAACCAACATTCCCGGCATGAAGCAGGGGCTCGGCCTGACCGACTCCGAACTGGGTTTTGCCCTCAGTGCATTTGCCGCTGGCACCATGCTCATGATGTGCCTGGCCGGTGCGATCGCCACGAAGCTGGGCAGTCGTACGACGGTACTGTTGGGAGGATTGCTGGTCTCGGCGGTGCTCCCCCTGTGTGCCATGGCCGACTCGCTGATGGCGCTTGCCGCCGCCATTTTCTGCCTTGGTATTGCGAACAGCATCCTGGACGTGGCGATGAACACGCATGGTTCGTTGATCGAGGCAAAACAGCAGCGACCTCTGATGTCTTCGTTCCATGCCGTTTTCAGCCTGGGCGGGCTGGCTGGAGCCTCGACCGTGGCAACCATGCTCTCAGGCACTCTCGGCTTGGCCCAATGCATGTGGGTATCGGGTGGACTGATGTTGCTGACGACCCTGGCGAGTGTGCGCTGGATGGGCGATCTGCAACCGGAAATCGATCCCGCGTGCGTGGTTCGCCAGCGGGTGAGAAGTTTTGCCTGGCCGAACCGCGCCCTCCTGGTGATCGCCGGCCTGACTTTCCTCTCGCTGTTCGTGGAGCGGACGGTCATCGATTGGAGCTCGCTCTATCTCACTGACGTGAGCCACACTTCGACGAGTATTGCTGCATTCGCTTTCGGCGCATTCAGCCTGGCGATGGCCGTCGGTCGCTTGGCGGGTGACCTGCTCATCCGGAAACTCGGTAGCCATGGTGTCATGACGCTTTCCGGCATCGTCGGTGGAGCAGGGGTTTTCCTGGCCATTCTCGTGCCGGAACCGGTGACATCAATTGCCGGTTTCATTCTGGTGGGCCTGGGGCTGGCGAACATGACGCCATTGCTCTACAGCCAGGCCAGTCGGGCCTATCCCGGTGCACCCGGTCTAGGCCTGGCAATGAACGGCACCCTGGGATACACCGGTTTTCTACTGGCTCCGCCTATTATCGGTCATCTGGCCGAGTCCTACGGCCTTAAGCTGTCAATGATCATTCCCCTGCTGGCGTTCGTCTTGCTGACGATCAGTCATTTGCGCAGGCGGGCGCGTACGGGCTACGTCTGTCCTGACGCTCAGGTCGCCCGTTGAGGAGAGTGGCAAGGCCCTGGGCACGACAATCGTGGTCAGGGCCGCCGGAGGGTGGAGTCAGATGGCGTCGCTGGATTGCCTGATCATCAGTTGTGTGCCGAGCAGAAGCGGGCGAATCTCGGCCCCGTGCTTGAGCTTGCCAATCAGGGCTTCAGCGCTTCGCAAGCCCATTTCACTGGCAGGAATGGCCAGCGTGGTGAGCGGCGGGTCGAGGTACTCGGCGAACTCCAGGTTGTCATACCCGACCACCGAGATCTCTTTAGGCACGTTGAGTTGCAACTTCTTGCAGGCCGACAGAACGCCGAATGCAATCACATCGCTGTTGCAGATGACTGCCGTCACTTCGGGGCGCTCCAGGCGGATGCGGCGCAGGGTGCGCTCTCCGAACTCAATGGTGTAGCCCGTTTCGGCCTCGTACATCGAATGACTGCAACGCTCGCGGTAGCCCTCCAAGGTGTCCTTGAACGCCTGGTAGCGTGCCTGTTGGCGGTCATTACCCTTGATCGGTCCCGTGAGCATCGCCATGTTGCGATGACCTAGGCCCAACAGGTATTCCACGAGCTGGCGCGTGGCTTGATAGTTGTCGAAACCGATGAAGGGGAATTCCCGGTCGGACAGGTACGAGTAGGTGCAGACGACCGGCATGCGGTAGTCCTGGAGGTAGCGCTTGAGGTTATCGTCAGTCACGTCACCCACGATCAGCAAGGCTTCCACCCCGCGCTCGACGAGCAGCTTGACCTTGTCGAAGATGGCGCCGGAGTCGAACCCGCAACTGAGCACGTACACCACGTAACCGTACTCTGCCAGCCGTTCCTGGAAGCTCTTGACCATGGTGGCGTAGATCGCATGATCGAGGGTTGGGATGATGGCCCCGATCAGATTGGTTTTCTGCAGTCTCAAGGCCTTGGCTGCCGGGTTCGGGCTGTAGCCGAGTTTCGCTGCCACGGCCAGCACCTTTTCCCTGACGTCATCGCGAACATGGGTCGGTAGGTTGAAGCTGCGCGACACCGTCGCTACTGACACGCCGGCAGCCTTGGCCACGTCCGTTACCGTCACTCTGCCGACAGATTTCACCGTCCCGCTCACACTGGCCTCCTTGTTCGCCACGGTTTTCAGGTCTTTTTTCGCTTATGGGTGACTCTCATGATAACGATTACGCATTGATTTTGCCGAGTTTCTTTAAGCCGTAGCCTGGCTGATCAATCGATCCCTTCTTTTTCTTGCGAACGATTACAGCGCGCACCTCTCTGAAACTTAAGTGCGGGAAAACTTCGTGGATCAGGGAGGCGCAGGTTATGTCAAAACCGGATACAACCCACGTGGATTGGCTGATTGGTCAATCCATGCTCAAGGCGGCGCAGGACCACGCGCAGGCCTACTCGGGGCAGGCTCGTCAGTGGATGAACCCCTACGCCCAGGTGCGCCCGCGCGATGCCACCGCCATTGCTTCCGTCTGGCTGACGGTCTACCCCGACTCCATCGTGACGGCCGAGGGCGGCTCGGTCCTGCAGGCGCTGGGCGATGAAGAGCTCTGGCGCAGCTTGTCGTCGATCGGCGTGCAGGGCGTTCATACCGGGCCCATCAAGCAGTCCGGGGGGATCAGGGGGCGGGAGTACACGCCGAGTGTCGATGGCAATTTCGACCGGATCAGCTGGAGCATCGACCCGCTCTACGGCACCGAGGAGGAACTGATCCGGATGAATCGGGTGGCCGCGGCGCACAATGCGGTCACCATCGATGATTCGATTCCCTCGCACACCGGCAAGGGCGCCGATTTCCGCCTGGCGGAGCTGGGCGTCGCGCCTTATCCGGGCATCTATCACATGGTGGAGATCCGCGAGGAGGACTGGGGCCTGTTGCCGGAGATTGCCGAGGGGCGCGACTGCGCCAACCTCAGCCCGGTCCAGTGCGACCTGCTCAAGGAGCGGCGCTACACCGTGGGCCAGTTGCAGCGGGTGATCTTTTTCGAGCCCGGCGTGAAGGAAACCGACTGGAGCGCGACACCGGTCGTGGTTGGGGCTGATGGCAAGCCGCGGCGCTGGGTGTACCTGCATTACTTCAAGGATGGGCAGCCGTCGCTGAACTGGCTTGATCCGACGTTCGCGGCGCAGCAACTGATCATCGGTGATGCCCTGCATGCCCTCGACCGGCTGGGCGCCCGGGGCCTGCGACTGGATGCCAACGGCTTCCTCGGCGTCGAGATTCGTCACAACGATACGGCCTGGTCGGAAAGCCACCCGCTGTCGATCAACGGCAACCAGTTGCTCGGCGGCATGATCCGCAAGGCCGGTGGTTTCAGCTTCCAGGAACTCAATCTCACCCTGGATGACATTGCCCAGATGTCGAAGGGGGGCGCCGATCTGTCGTACGACTTCATCACCCGGCCGGCCTACCAGCATGCATTGCTGACCGGCGATACCGAGTTTCTGCGGCTGATGCTGAACCAGATGCATGCCTTTGGCATCGACCCGGCCTCCCTGATTCATGCCCTGCAGAACCACGATGAGCTCACCCTTGAACTGGTGCACTTCTGGACCCTGCATGCTCACGACATGTATTTGTACAAGGGCCAGACCCTACCGGGCGGCATCCTGCGCGAACACATCCGTGAAGAGATGTACGAGCGCCTCAGCGGCGAGCAGGCGCCCTACAACCTGCGCTTCGTGACCAATGGTGTCTCTTGCACCACGGTGAGCATCATTACCGCAGCCATGGGCGTTCGGGATCTTGCAACGCTGACCGCCGACGATATCCAACAGGTGCAGAAGATGCACTTGCTGCTGGTGATGTACAACGCCATGCAGCCTGGGGTTCTCGCGTTGTCTGGCTGGGACCTGGTGGGAGCGCTGCCTCTGGAGCGCGAGCAGGTCGAGGCGAGGATGGGTGACGGCGATACGCGCTGGATCCATCGGGGCGCGTATGACCTGGGCGGATTGAACCCGGCTGCGGTGGCGTCGGCGAGGGGCATGCCGTTGGCGCGGTCGTTGTACGGCTCGCTGTCCGAGCAGTTGCAAAGCCCCGATTCCTTTGCGAGCCAGGTCAAGAGGCTGGTGTCGGTACGCCAGGCCTATGGCTTGGCCAGCAGTCGGCAGATACTGGTACCGGAAGTCGGCAGCCCCGGCCTGCTCGTCATGGTGCACGAGCTGCCGGCCGGCAAGGGCACCCAGGTCACCGCGCTGAACTTCGGCCGGGAAAGCATCAGCGAAGCCATTCCGCTACCGAACGTCCAGCCCGGTACGGTGGTGGACATGATCAACGAAAGAGTCGAGGGCGATTTGGGAGCGGAGGGCGTGCTGACCATCGATCTCGATCCCTACGAAGCCCTCTCGCTACGAATCGTCTCGAGTGGATTGGGGATGTAATCGTTACCAGAAAACGTTACCATTGTTCGCACAGTAGCAGCACGTGGTCCTGGGTCGGGCGCTTGAAAGGGCGCCTGACCTATAAGAAACCCGGGTTTTCGGGTTTCTGGAGGCAGATTCTGGACTGGCATGTGGCTTGCACTGCTGAAGTCCAGGAGGCGAAGGGCGCGTAGGCTGTCACTTAGGTGGCAGGAGTTTTTCTGTGCTCGCGCTTGTAAACGATTACAAAATTTGCACCATTCCAATGAGATTTAGGTGAGCCCATGCGTGATATCAATGGCCGTAACACCCATAAAGCCTACGACTACGTCGTGATCGGATCAGGATCGGCAGGCAGCGTGCTGGCAGGGCGGCTTTCCGAGGATAAGGACGTTTCGGTGCTGATGCTCGAAGCAGGCCCAACCGACAAGAGCATCTTCATTCGGATGCCGGCTGCGTTGGGTTTTCCACTGATGGATGATCGCTTCAACTGGTACCTGCACTCCGAACCGGAAGCACATCTCGATAACCGCAAGATCTATGAGGCGCGTGGCCGGGTACTGGGCGGTTCGTCTTCGATCAACGGCATGAACTGGGTGCGGGGCAACCCGTGGGACTACGACAACTGGGCAGAGATGGGGCTCAAGGGCTGGAGCTACGACGATTGCCTGCCGTACTTTCGCAAGGCGGAAACCTTCGACAAGGGCGCTGATGACTACCGCGGTGACCAGGGCCCGATGCACATCCAGACCTGTGCCGCCAACAACCCCCTCTACACGGCCTTCCTGGACGCGGGCAAGCAGGCGGGGTACGCCCACATTGCCGACCACAACGGCTATCGGCAGGAAGGGGTGCATATCACTCAGCGTAACGTCCACAAGGGCATTCGCTGGAGCACCTCGCAGGCCTACATCCACACCAATCGCAGCCGTGAAAACCTGCATGTGTGCGATAACGCCCTGGTCACCAAAATCCACTTCGAAGGCAACTATGCGACCCGCGTGCACTTCACCCGTAATGGCAAGGCCGAGAGCGTCGACGTCCATCGCGAGGTCATCCTGAGTGCGGGCGCTATTCATTCGCCGCATCTGCTGATGTTGTCAGGTATCGGCAACGCAAAGCACCTGGCTGAATTCGGCATCCCGAGCCTCGTCGACCTGCCTGCGGTGGGCGAGGGACTGAAGGATCATGTGGCCGCCCCGGTTCAATACAGTTCGTCCCAGAACGTCTCGATCGCCAAGGAGCTGACGCCGGTCGGCAAGCTCAAGCTGGGGGCACTCTGGACCTTCTTCAAGAAAGGTCTCGGTGCGACCAACTTCTTCGAAGTCGGTGCCTTCATCCGTACACGGGATGAAATCAAGGTACCCAATGTACAGTTCGAATTCATCCCGATGCTGGGCGAATTCCAGCACGGCAGCGTGAAGCTGGAGGATGGCTTCCAGTACTTTTTCAGCCTCATGCGTCCTACCAGCACTGGGCGTGTCTGGTTGGCCTCGGCCGACCCGAAGACCCCGCCCAAGTTCGTGTTCAACTTCCTGTCAACCAAGGAAGACCAGGACGACGCCATCGCTGCGGTCAAGGCCATCCGCCATGTGGTTTCTCAGCCAGCCTGGGATCTGTATCGCGGAGAAGAGGTCACGCCGGGCGCCCACGTGAAGACGGACGAACAGATCCTGGCCGCGCTTCGCCAGTCGGCGGGCACCAACTATCACCCTGCATGCACTTGCCGGATGGGCACCGACCCCAAGACCAGCGTCGTGGATGCCCATGCCCGCGTGCATGGCATTCCGAACCTGCGGGTCGTGGATGCGTCGATCATGCCTGAGATCGTCAGCGGCAACCTGAACGCGCCGATCATCATGATGGCGGAGAAAATCGCTGACGACATCCGCGCTCGCAAGCCGCTGCCACAAGCCAAGGCCAAGTACTACGTTCCGGCCTGATTCCATTCAACTGTCCGGCTCCGCCATCCACGATGGCTGCGCGGAGCCCCTGGTCTACCAAAAGGAAACATCCAATGAAACTCAAGAATCAAGTTGCCCTGATCACGGGTGCCGGTGCCGGCATCGGCGAAGCCACTGCAAAGCTGTTCGTTCAGGAAGGTGCCAAGGTCGTCGTGGCTGATCGCAACATCGACCTGGCCCGCAAGGTCGCGGCAGAGCTGGGCGAGCACGCCATCGCCGTCGAGGCGGACGTGGCGAACACCGAACAGGTCAAGGCCATGGTGGATCAGGCAGTCAGCCACTTTGGCGGCCTGGACATCCTGGTCAACAACGCCGGTTTCGGTACGCTCGGTACCGTGGTTACCCTGGACGAGGAAACCTGGGACAGCGTGATCGACGTCAACCTCAAGGGTGTTTTCCTTTGCTCCAAATACGCCATTCCGGAGATCATCCGCCGTGGTGGTGGGGCCGTGGTGAACCTGGCCTCGACCATTTCTGTCGTCGGTATCAAGGATCGTGCCGCTTATGTGGCGGCCAAAGGTGGCGTTGCCGCGTTGACCCGCGCCATGGCGTTGGATCACGCCCTGGATGGTGTACGTGTCAACAGTGTCGCCCCTGGTGTGATCGCTTCCAGCTACTACGACAAGATCTTCGAAACCGTTGCCGATCCAGTGGCTTTCAAGAAAGGCCTGGAGGCTCGCTCGCCCCTGAACAAGATGGGAGAGCCGGTGGATATCGCCAACATGATCCTGTTCCTGGCATCGAAGGACTCCAGCTTTGCCACCGGTGCGATGTTCACGGTGGACGGCGGCTACACCGCCTGGTGAGGACACAGCGATGATCGACGAACTGCGCCAGTACACCTTCACGGCTGAAAGCTGGGAGCGTTATTGGAAACTGTTCAATAATCTGTGCATGCCGATCCGGGGCAATGATTTTGGGAGCTTGCAGGGATTGTGGTTGGAGCAGGTCGGATCGACCGTCACGTTCCGCCATGTTTGGCGCTATGAATCCCTGGACGCCAGGGCCCGGTTACGGGCCGAACTGCTGAAGGTGGATGACTGGCGCGAAAAATTTCTGCCTCAGGCTGCCTGCCACGTGGCCGATCAGCATCTGCAGGTTCTTATCCCGCGCGCTGAAGGTGAGGGTCTGGAGGTCGCGGCGGCTCGTTACCTGCACGTCTATCGTTGCTCCACGGGCAAGGCGGCAGGAATCATTCAGCAGATTAACGGTGTCGCCAGTTCGGCCCGGAAAAATCTGTGCGGTTTGTGGGCTACCGAATTCCCCAATCCGAACCAGATCGTTGCGATGACCTCCTCCGAGGAGGCTCCCTTGCTGGCGCTCAATACTGAAGTCGAGATCGAGACCCGCTTGCTGAAACCGCTGGATTGCCGATCGGATCCGAGCGTGGCGTAGGTGAAGCCTTTTTCTTTGGCTAGAAATGTAAACGAATACAGAGAATATCGAGGAATCACTATGAGTGTTCGACAGTACAACCATTGGATCAACGGAGCCGAATACGTCCCGGCATCGGCGCAGTATCTGGAGCGTACCTCGCCAGCTCACGGCGAACTGCTGGCCAAGTTTGCCGCCGGTACTGCGGCCGATGTCGATGCTGCGGTCAAGATCGCCAGCGACCTCCACAAGTCGGGGGCTTGGTCTTCGGTTCCGGGGTCCGAGCGGGGCAAGATCCTCAACGCGTTCGCCGACCTGATCGTTCGTGATGCGGATCGCTTGGCCCTCATTGAGGCCGAAGAAGTCGGCAAGCCAATCACCTACGCCAAAGGTGAGGTTCTCTGGTCGGCCGAGTTGACCCGTTATGCGGCGTCGCTCGCCTGGAATATCCAGGGTGAAGCGTACACTCATGCCGGTGAGGACAAACTTGGCCTGGTGACCCGCGAGGCCCGTGGTGTCGTCGGCATGATCGTGCCCTGGAACTTCCCCATGGTCTGCCTGTTTCAGAAGCTGCCGTATGCACTGGCGGCCGGTTGCCCTGTGGTGATCAAGCCATCGGAGCTGACCTCGGGCACGGCCCTTGAAATCGCCAGACTCGCGGCTGAAGCCGGCCTCCCGGCGGGTGTGCTCAACGTTGTGACCGGTACCGGCTCGCAAGTCGGCGAGCGCCTGACTCGTCATCCCGAGGTCAGCACGGTTTCCTTTACCGGCTCGACCCGTGTCGGCAAGCAGATCGCCGCTTCCGCGGCCACCGACCTCACCCGTGTTGCCCTTGAACTGGGCGGCAAGGCTGCCAATGTGGTATTCGCCGATGCCGATCTGGACGCGGCCCTGGACGGCGTTCTGTTCGGGGTCATTCTCAATCAGGGGGAGGAGTGTGTGGCCGGGACTCGTCTGCTGATCGAGGAGTCGGTGGCGGACGAGTTCGTCGCCAAGTTGGTCGAACGTGCCAAAAAGGTGGTAATCGGCTTGCCGCTGGATGAGAAGGTGCAGATCGGTGCACTGATCCACGGCCAGCACCTGGAGAGCGTGCTCAACTACATCGAAATCGCCAAGCAGGAGGGCGCGAAGCTGGTGTATGGCGGTGAACGCATTACTGCCAATGGCCTGGACAAGGGCTTTTTCGTCGGCCCGACTATCTTTACCGAGGTGAAGCCTGAGCACCGTATTTTCCGGGAGGAAATCTTCGGTCCAGTCTTGTCGGTCACCACCTTCCAGACCACTGAGCAAGCCATCGCGCTCGCCAACGATACCGAGTATGGGTTGGGTAACGGGCTCTGGACCAAGGATGTCGACAAGGCGATCCAGGTGTCGCGCAAGCTGCAGAGTGGCACAGTGTTCGTGAACACCTTCCTGGAAACCTTGCCGCAACTGCCATTTGGTGGTTTCAAGCAGAGCGGATATGGGCGTGAGAATGGCGTGGACAGCCTGAACGAGTACCTGGAGGTGAAGTCGACCTTCATCAAGCTCGGTCAGCGCGCACCTGTGCTACCCAACACCGTGGCTTGATCCCCCTGGCGGAAGGGGTAGCCTTCCGCCTATCGTCCCTGCGATCTGAAAAGAACAATATCCCATGAAATTCAAACGCATGATCAATGTTGTCGGCGCCCACGTGGCAGGCGAGCGCAATGACGTCATCACGGGTGGCGTCCTCGATGTACCGGGCCAGACGATGTTCGACAAGATGAAGTACCTGGAGACCCAGGCAGACGACATTCGCAAGCTGATTCTGCAGGAGCCTCGTGGTTCCGTGACCCAGTGCGTGAACCTGGTGCTGCCGTCGTCCCACCCCGAGGCGGACGCGGGTTTCGTGATCATGGAGTCGGAGTTCTATCCGCCGATGTCCGGTTCAAACACTATCTGCACCGTGACCGTCCTCTTGGAAACCGGCATGATTCCCATGGTCGAGCCGGTCACGCACCTGGCTCTCGAGGCTCCGGGCGGGCTGGTGCGGGTCGAGGCCGAATGCCGGGATGGCAAGGTGCTGAGCGTCAAGTTCTCGAATGTGCCGTGTTTTGTCTTCGCGCTGGACAAGTACATCGAGGTCCCGAACCTCGGTACGCTGAAGGTCGACGTGGCCTACGGCGGCATGATCTACGTGCTGGCGGACGCCCAGGCGCTGGGATTCGATATCGTCCCGGATGAAGCCGCCACGTTGGTGACTGTGGGCGAGGCGATCAAGGCCGCGGCAGCCGAGCAGATTCCTGCGGTACACCCCGAGCAGCCGCAGATTCACACCATCAACCAGACCCTGTTTGCCGGCCCGGTTCGCGATGATCCTCAAGGCAAGCGCGCTCGCAACGGGGTGATCGTGTCTCCCGGGCGTCTCGACCGTTCCCCGTGTGGTACCGGCACCAGCGCACGCCTGGCCGTCATGCACGCGCGTGGCCAGATCGGGGTGGGCGAGAAACTCATTCACGAGTCGATCCTGAGTACCGAGTTCGTCGGTGAGATTGCCGAGACGCTGACCATCGGTGACAAGCCGGGCATCCGTCCAACGATCAAGGGGCAGGCGTATCTGACGGGCTTCCATCAGTACGTGCTTGATCCTGCCGACCCGTTCCCCACCGGTTACACGCTCAGTGATACCTGGCGCAAGAACGACTAGCACCCACAGCCCAGCTCAATGCTGGGCTGTTTTTTGCACGCCGGCAGGTGCTGGCGCCTTGAAAGGATTTCCTCATGAGCAACCTTCGCTCGACTGACGTTCGACCCACTCCAGGCCTGCGGCATTTTCAAACGGTCACGTTGATCCTGCTCGTTGTCGCCGGACTGCTGAACAACCTCGATCGCAGTGCGCTGTCGATCGCCAACCCGCTGGTCTCCCATGATCTGCAGATCACGCCATCGCAGATGGGCTTGTTGCTCTCGGCGTTTTCCCTGGTCTACGCCTTGTCGCAATTGCCCGTTGGCCTGGCGCTGGACCGGCTGGGAGCACGCCTGGTTCTCGGCTGCGGCTTGATCGTCTGGTCCCTGGCCCAGGCGTTTTGCGGCCTGGCCAACTCCTTCTCGCAAATGCTGATCGGGCGGGCGGTTCTGGGGGTGGGAGAGGCGCCACACTACCCGGCGAGCGCAAAGGCGGTCAGCGAATGGTTTGACAAGGATAGGCGGGGCGGTGCAACGGGTGTGTTTCTCCTGGCTGGAACCGTCGCTCCCGCCATTGCACCGCCCTTGCTGACCAACCTCATGCTCGCGATTGGTTGGCGCGAGATGTTCATTCTGTTGGGGGCGACGGGCGTTCTCGTCGGTATTGCCTGGCTAAGACTCTACAGGAACCGCGACACGGTCGATGTTCAGGCCGGGATGCCGTCTCGTCGTACAGGCATCTCCTTGCGCGAATGGGCGGGTCTTTTCAGGCACCTCAACACCTGGGCGATGATCTTCGGTTCGGCGGGGGTGATCTACACGATCTGGCTCTACATGTCCTGGTTGCCGGTCTATCTGCAGATGGAGCGTAAAGTGAGCATCGTTTCAGCCGGCTGGATGGCGGCCGTCCCGTACCTGCTGGGCATGTTGGGTCAGATCGCCGCCGGGCTGCTGCTGGACGCTCTGGCCAGGCGAAATGTTTCGCTGTCGTTGAGCCGCAAGATCCCGATCTGTGGTGGGCTCGTCGGCGCTGGCGTCGCCACGCTCATTGCCGCCTACACGCCGAGCCTTACGGTGGCTCTGTGTGCGATCTCGATGTCCATGTTCTTCATCTACTTTGCCAATGTCGGCACCTGGGCACTTGCCGGGGTCATGGTCGAGAGCCGATACGTGGCAACCATGGGCAGCCTGCTGACGTTTGGTGGGTACCTCGGCGGCTCGGCGGCTCCTGTGGTCACCGGTCTGCTGGTCGAGCAAACGGCCTCATTTGCGTTGGCACTGGCTATCAGTGCCAGCCTGGCCTTCCTGTCGGCCCTGATCTATGCGTTCTGCATCAGGTTGTGATGCGCGCTAACCGGCAAGTAGGAGGGCAGTGCTGACTGCCCTCGCAATGAGGCCTAGACCTTGAAGTGGCTGACCAGCGTCTGTTGCTGGTTGGCCAGAGAGGTCAGGGCCTGACTGGTTTGTGCCGATTCAGTGGCTTGCCTGGCCAGCAGGCCGGTCACGTCGCGGATCGCGGCAACGTTACGATTGACTTCCTCCGACACGGCGCTCTGCTCCTCGGCGGCGCTGGCGATCTGCAGGTTCATCTCGGTGATGGTCTCAATACTCAGGTTGACCTGTTCCAGAGCCGCGACCGCCTGCTGTGCCTGGGCCATGCTGGCGTCTGCCAGGTCATGCTGGACCTCGATGACCGCCACGACATTTCGTGTGCCGCTCTGCAACCGGTCGATGACGCCGTGAATCTCGCTGATGGAGTCCTGGGTTCGTTTGGCGAGGTGGCGGACCTCATCGGCCACGACAGCGAACCCCCGACCGCTTTCTCCCGCACGGGCCGCTTCGATTGCCGCGTTGAGGGCCAACAGATTGGTCTGCTCGGCAATGGAGCGAATCACCTCCAGTACGGAGCCGATGGTCTGGCTGCTGGCTTCCAGATGGCGTACGTCGGCCATCGCGTCGTTCATGCCTTGCGCCAGGCGCTCGATCGAGCTGGAGGCCTGTACGATAATCGTCCGGCAGCGGCCCGCTGCGGCATCACCGGCCTTTGCGGCCTCGGCCGCTTGCGCGGCATTGCGTGCGACATCCTGTGAGGTGGCGCTCATCTCGTTCGCTGCGGTAGCGACCTGGTCGACTTCGCGAAGTTGTTGGTCCATGCCGTTGCTGGTGTCGCCAGCAGCCATGGCCACCGTCTGGGCGGTGGTTCTGACCTGGTCGGAGGTCGTGCTCAACTGAGCGATCACCGGTTGAACCTTGTCCAGGAAACGATTGAACCCATTCGCCAGTTCGCCCATTTCGTCGGCCCGTTCGGATTTTAGGCGTTGAGTGAGATCACCCTCGCCATTGGCGATGTCCTGAAGCATTCCGCATACCCGTCGAATCGGGTTGCTGATTCCACGCCCCAGCAGCCACATGACAATCAGACCGACCAGGCCGACGGCGCCCCCCAGCAGGGCTTGAGCTTGCAGGCTTTGCCTGGATGACTCCTGCAGCTTTGACTGCAGGTCGAGGGCGGGGGTCATGAGCACGGGTTCCGGTACGCTGATCAGAACCTGCCAGGCCGCCGCTCCCGGGATCGGTTCGAAGGCGTTGGCCACGGTGATAAAGCCAGGATGATCCTCTACGTGACGGGCCTCACGGGTTCGCCGCGCGTCGTCGAGACGAGGGCTCCATTCGGTGGGCGCGACCGCTTTCAAGGCCTGGCCGAGCGCGTCGGCAGAGGCGCTGCGACCGCTGACAATGCCCTGTGCGCTGATGTAGGTGACATCGGCGGCGCCGGCGTACAGCCTGTCTTTGGCCTGTGTGGCCAGCTGTTGCAGCCCCTCCAGTGTCAAGTCGACACTGACCACGCCAATGACCCCCTTGACCGGATCCAAAAGGGGAATGGCAATACTGGACATTAACGTTGGCTTGCCGTTGAGCGTGTAGCTGTACGGTTCGAGTACGCAAGTGGCGCGTGTCTTGTGTGGGCAGGAGTACCAGAGTTTTGTGGGATCACCGTCATCGACAAGGTCGCTGTCGGGAATGATGAAGTTCTCCTGGGTAGACACATAGGCCGCAAGCCGGCCGCTGTCATTGCCCATCAGGCCGGTAGCCTTGATCTGCCTTGAGTCCTGGTCGTCGAATGCATCAGGGTCGAATGCCACGGCTACGCCGAGTACCTCCGGTGTGGCGGCCAGTTGACGCTGCATCGTTTCCACGACTGCACGCCTTGCGGCTTGCGGATTCTCACCTTGTCGAACCTTGTCTCTGAGTAGGCTCACTTGGGCAGCGACAGCTCTGGCGAAACGGTTGGAAACGGCGAAACGCTCCCGGACGGTCTCGGCCAGTCCAGCACTCTCGGCATTGAGGTAGAGCATTGCCGCATCACGCATCGAGCGCGTGCTGCTCTGTACCACCAGGCTGGTTGTTGCCTGGATGTGAACGATCGAGAACGTCACCAGGCAGCTCACCACTGCGAGTAGGCAAATTCCGGAAATAAACAGGATTCTACCCTTGATGGCTATGGGAACTCCCCGCATGGTGCAACCCTCCAGTGTTGTGCGATGTTGTATTTTGAAAGAATTGTAAACGTTTACATTCTTATCTGGAAATCCCGGTGGCGCTTTTAGGCATGTCGTTTTCTGGCATTGACGATCGCGCTGTAAACGATTACATTTTTCTTCGTCGGATCGCTGTCATGGCTGATATCAGATCACGCAGCAGCCTGACATTGCTCTCGGGCATTCGAGGGGTTGGTCACCCGCATGCAGTCGAACGCTCGGAGAGCATCGTTGGTGACTCGCGCTTTTTATGTGGCCCGGTACCAGTCGGGCCAATTTTTTCTTGGCAATGCCTGTTACCTCTTCCGCCCTACAAGGGCGGCTTTTTTTTGGAGCGTATTGTGGGTGAATGGATCGATATCGCAGGGCAGGGACCGGGAGGCTACTCCGGCTACCTGGCCTTGCCGCCCCGTGGTAGCGGGCCAGGTCTACTGCTCATTCAGGAGATCTGGGGGGTTAACGAGCACATCAGGAGTCTGGCTGAGCAGTATGCGGCCGACGGCTTTGTGGTGCTGGCTCCCGACGTATTCTGGCGTCGGGAATATCGGACCGAGCTTGCCTATGACCCCGAAGGTACCCAGGCGGCCTATCTCCATTATCAGGCAATGGATGCCCTGGTTGCCCGGCAGGATCTGGAGTTGGCGATCAAACGCCTGCAGACGCTCTCTCAGGTTGCGGGCCGGATTGGGGTGGTAGGGTATTGCATGGGGGGCAAGCTGGCTTATGAGCTGGCCAGCACGCAGGGGCTCAGTGCCGGAGTGAGTTACTACGGCAGCAATATCGCCGAGACACTTGCGCGCAATCCGGCCATGGCGTTTCCCTATCTCTTTCACTTCGCTGAAGAAGATCATCTGATTACCGCGGCGCAGGTGGGTGAGTTGATGCCGTTGATAGCCGCGACGGGGGAGGTCAGTTTTGAGCTGTATCCGGGCGTGGGTCACGGTTTTGCCTGTCCGCACCGCCCCAACTACAGCATGGAGGCCGCCCTGGCGGCGAAGGCGAGCACCTTGAGTTTTCTGTGCCGGCACCTATTGGGTTGATGGGACTGCGCAATTGCTTGATCCATATCAGTCCAGGACGCGTGGGAGCTGGGATAAATTGATAGGGAAGGCAATGTGGCAGTGACTGAAAAACCGCTTGCGCCGTGGAAAGTAATCGTTTACAAAATTGGCTGTGAAGCGACTGGACATCAAGGGCACTTGGTGCCGATTAGTCGTTAATGGCCGCCCGATCTATCAGCCCGTGGCTGGGAAAGCTGTTTTTTTGCCATGAATGTAAACGATTACAAAAACAACTGAATGCAAACCAAATCGAGGATTCAAGATGAGCGATTCCACCCTGAAAACCCCCACCGCTGAAGAGAAGGGCACTCTGGTTTACGTGACCCGTGAGACTGAAGTCAGTTACTGGCAACCCAAACCGGCGAATGGTTATGTCTCCGTCGCCGTCTCGCCGAATCACTTCAAGATGAATCGCAACTTCTCTGTCGGGACCCAGATGCTGCCACCGGGCGGGCGGGTCCGTGAGCATGCGCATGCCGCCAATGAAGAAGTTCTGCACTTCGTTTCGGGTACCGGCACGGCCATCGTCGATGGCAAGGAGTACAAGCTCGAGCCAGGCGTGACCCTGTTTCTGGGCGAGCACAACTCCCACACGTTCTGCAACGACGGCCAGGTCGACCTGCACTGGGTATGGTTCATGAACCCGAGCGGCCTCGAAGACTTCTTCCGTGATGTGGGGCGTCCGCGCAAGCATGGAGAACCTGCACCGGAGCCTTTCGAGCGGCCTTCGAACATCGAGCAGATCGAAGCCAGCGGCGTATTCGCCTATACCAAAAACTGATTGGACTGACCGACCATGGCATTGAAGATTCACTCGCGAGAGGAAGGCCGGGGGGATGCCGTCATCCTCGTGTCTGGCTTGGGCGGCCTTGGCGCTTTCTGGCAGCCGGTCGTGGACATTCTGGCCGATCACTATCGAGTGATTACCTTCGATCACCCGGGGGTCGGTCTTAGCGAAATAGACGGATTACCGACGATCCCCGGTATTGCTGAGGCGCTCCTGCAGGTGATGGCCGAGCGTGACGTCCAGAGTGCTCACGTGGTTGGGCACTCGACGGGGTCGTTGGTGACACAGTGCATGGCGTTGGACCATGCCGATCGAGTCAGAAGCATTGTGTTGAGTAGTGGGTGGACCAAACCGGACAAACGCTTTCGCGATTTCTTCGCGTACCGCAAATATGTCCTCCAGCACCTCGGGGGGACTGCCTATAACGCCATGACGCGGCTGGTTGCTTACCCGTCGACCTGGTACGGCGAGAACTTCGCTGTGCAGGAGAGTCTGGACTATGGTGCTCCCAGTTCGGTGGATGAGGCGATGACGCAGGCCCGCATGGATATGCTCCAGGCGTATAGCCGGCGTGACGAATTGCTGCGAATCAACTGTCCTGCCACTGTCATAGGGGCTTGGGATGATTTCATCATTCCGTTCCACCACTCCGAAGAGTTGGCGTCGCTGATCCCTCGGGCACGGTTGGTCGAGCTGTCCGGCGGTCACTTCGCACCCGTTACTCGCACTGAACAATATGTCGCCTTGCTGCGGGAATTCTGGGAGTCATCCAAATGAGCAAAAAAACTATCAAACGGGTCGGCATCATTGGTCTGGGCGCCATAGGCAAGCGGGTTCTTGCCGCGTTGAAAAAGGATCATCTCCCAAACGCCGAATATGCGGTGATCGACCCTTCTGCTGCGGCTGTCGGTTTTGCGGCCGAGAATTCCATCGAGTTGTTTTACGGGGCTGGCGAGCTGTTAGCCTGGAAGCCTGATCTGGTGATCGAGTGCGCCGGTCATGGTGCTGTCGTGCATGTGGTTCCGCAGGTGCTTGAAGCAGGCGTGGATGTGGTGATTGCGTCGATTGGTGCCATGGCTGACCGTGAGCTGGCAGGCAAGCTGGAGTCGGCCGCAGAGAAGGGTGGGGCGCGTTTGATTCTGGTATCGGGTGCTATCGGTGGCCTGGATGCGATGCGTTCCGCTCGCTCGGCAGGCCTTGAGGCTGTCGTCTACACCGGGCGCAAGCCGCCTCAGGCTTGGGCTGGTACTCCAGCAGAAGACGAGTTTGATCTTCAGCGTATAGAAATCCCAACCACGATCTTCCGTGGCACAGCGGCTGAAGCGTCGATGCGTTTCCCAAAAAACGCCAACGTGACGGCTGCGGTAGCCCTGTCGGGCGTCGGTTTCGACGAGACCAAAGTGGAGCTCATTGCCGACCCGACCGTCGCGAAGAACGTGCATGAGGTCAACGTGAAGGGTGCATTTGGCGAGCTGGAAATCCGCCTGGTGAACAATCCGCTGCCCGATAACGTCAAGACCTCTTGGCTGGCTGCATTGAGCATTGAAGAGGCAGTCAGCAAGCAGGTTCTCACGACCGTTTTCTGATGGCCCGATGGCTCAGGACGCCCACCTCTGGTGGGCGTTTTTGTGTCTGCCCCGACGAGCAGGCCTATGGATCGGGATCAGAGGTAGGCCAGGGCGAGGGGAAGGATGACTGCGCTCAGGATGCCCATCAGGCTCATGGCCAGGGCAGCGTAGGCTCCGTGGGTATGACCTTCCTCGAGAGCCCTTGAGGTGCCAACAGCGTGGGCGGTCAAGCCTAGGGCCATACCGTAGGCGGCTGGATGTTCCACTTTGGCAAGTTTGAGCAGGCTGGGCCCGAATACCGCACCCAGGACACCGGTAATCAGCACGAACACTGCAGCCAGTGCTGCGATACCACCGGACTGATTGGCGACCAGCATGGCGATCGGCGATGTCACCGACTTCGGGGCCAGCGTCACGACCATTGGGTGGTCGATGCCCAGCAGGCTGCCCATGACCACGGTCAGTAAGGTGGCGACTGTTCCTCCAGACAGCACTGTGATCAGGATCGGTCCCATCAGACGCCTGATTCGCCCCAGGTTCTGGTAGAGAGGGATAGCCAGCGCGACAGTGGCAGGCCCCAATAGCATGTTCAGCACCGAGACGCCCTGAAGGTATTGCTGATAGGAGATGTGTAGCAGGCTCAACACGCTGATAATGACGGCTGAGCTGACCAGCACCGGCTGCAGAAAAACGTAGCCGGTCCGTCGGCTCAGATAGGCTGCACCCTGGAAGGCCACCAGTGTGAGGCCCAGATAAAGCAACGGGTGCTGCAGGATGGTTTTCACTGAGTCGGTCATGCCTATGGGTTCTCCTTCCTGTTGATCAGGTACTGCATCAGCACACCTGCGAAAATCATTGCCGGAAATAGCGATACGCAGAGGATCAGCAGGATCTTCAGCGCCAGTGGAGCGATTACGTCAAACCACGCCATGACCCCGACGGCTGCCGGTACCAATAGCAGCGGCATGCATCGCAGCAAGCCGGAGGCGGCTGTTTCAAGCCCCGTGTTGATTTCGCCCTGGAGGCACAGATAAACCAGCAGCAGGACGAGTCCGGCGATGGGCCCGGGAATGACGTTGCCAAGCCATGAGCTCAATAGGCTGCCAATGAGTTGAAAGGCGATCAGTTCTGTGAGTCCGCGTAGTATGGGCATGGGTACCTCCCGGTTTGAATGATGACGAACTGCTTGCCGGCGTCTCACGCCAATGTGTGCGCCCGACGCTTGTTGTCTGGCAGTGCGACGATCAGCCCGCTGAGCATGATCAAGGCAATGCCCGCCCAGGCTGATGGGGTTGGCAGGGAAGAAAAGAAAACAAAACCCAGCAGTGCGGAGAACGGTACTTGCACATAGGTAAAGGGGGCGAGCAATGCCGGGCTGGCCTTGCTGTAGGCCGTCGCAAAAAACCAGTGGGCCAGCGAGCCGATGCAGCCCATGCCGATCAAACCGATCCACTGTGTGGGTGAGGGGGACTGCCAGTACCAGGGGATGATCAGGCTGCAAAGCAGGGTGGCATATAGTCCTAGCCAGAGAGTCGCGCTTTCGGCATTGTCGAACCGCGCGCCCATGCGGGTCGCCAGTTGGTAGCAACTGAGGAAAAATGCGCCAGCGCAAGGCCACAGGTAGTTCCAGTCAAAGTGCCCCGCGCCTGGCTGGATGACCAGATACACACCTGCAAGACCACCGACCACCGCCAGCCACTGGATCAGGCGGACTTGCTCGTCGAACACCAGGCGGCTGATGACCAGCACGAAAAGTGGCGCCAGAAACAGCAAGGCTGTGGATTGCGCAAGTGGAACATACCTGAGGCCTCCCATGAAGGTCAGGCTCAGTGCAACCAGAAAAACAGCCCTCGCCAAGTGCACAACCGGCTTGTGGCACCGCCATGCATCGATCTTTCCGCGAGCCAAGGCTGTGGCCGACATGACGGTGGCCTGGCCCAGGTAGCGAATCCAGATCACGACAGCAAGAGGGAGCCCCAGAACCATCTGGCGGGCGATGGAGTCATGTAGGGCCAGGCAGCCGACGGCCGCAATGATCCAAAGAATACCTGCGCTGCTGGATTGGTTTTTCATGACTCGCAAGCCTTGGGTGGTGAATGTAACGGCTAATTGATTTATCTACCCGGCGCCATGGCGGGTTGGATTTCGTTTTTCATGGGCTCAACGCAAAAAAATGCCCACGCATCAGCGTGGGCCTGCTGCATTAGCCGACCAGCAATGGAAATTTGATCTGCTCTGTAATCGATTACAGAGTATTCCTCACGTTACACCAGCGAGCTTGCGCCGCCAAGTATTTTCTGGCTTGAGATAGTGTCCCCCTAGCAGCCGATGAGTGGGCTAGGGGTCATGGCCCTCGCCGGGCTGGTGCTGGTCACGCCGGCATCCGAGGGTGGTGGGCAACAGCCGTTGGCCTCCTTTTCGACGCATAGTCCTCAGGGGCACCTTCAACAGCCTGCTCAATCCCAAGGCGTTGCTGTTCTTGATGGTCTTCCTGCTGCAATTCGTCGACATCGAGGCCGGTGGGGTCACGCTCCAGCTGTGGGGGCTTGGAGGACTCCTGGCGACCATCGCACTGGTTTTCCATACGGCCCTCGGCGTATGCGCCAGCGTGCTACAGGTTCGTGTCGGCCGTGGCCGAAAAGGCGGGTGTGTGGGGGCGTATGGCCTGGCAGCGGTCATGACCGCGCTGGCTGCGCGGCTGCTTTTCCTCGAGCATTCCTGAGCCTTCTGTGACCCGCTGACGTGTTGACCGCCGGGTTTTCGCCTAGCTCGCCAGAAAAAACTGTCCCCTGTGGAGGGAGCCCCTCCGGCTGAACACATTGCATTACATCCGTGGGTATTCCATTACAAAGTCGTCCTTACGGGGGAATGAATCGCCCCTCCCGGTGGGCGGTTCAGCGTGGACCTCCCGGCGATGACTGCTACAGTATCGCCGCTTTTGAGGGGCCATCCTAAACTTGCCCGTGCGTGGTTCAGGGGACCGGCTTGGCCATCGTGGCAGTTTTCCTTTGATGATGTGAGCGGATTGACCATGGCGGATGGTGTTTCTCAGCCTGTACAACGAACGGTGTTGATCGAGGCTCGGGGCCTGCAACGTACCGATGAACGCACGGGCAATGAACTGCTCAGGCGCACGGACTTTCAATTGCGCAGCGGGGACCGGGTTTCGCTCATCGGCTCATCCGGGTCCGGCAAAAGTGTATTCCTGCGAACCCTCGCCAAGCTCGATGCCAGCAGCGCTGGCGAGATTCGCTGGCGCGACCGGGGCGTCGCAGCCGAGGATGTTCCGCTCTATCGCCACCAGGTCTGTTACCTGCCTCAACGGCCCTCACTGATCGAGGGCAGTGTCGAGGATAACCTGCGTTTTCCCTACTCGCTCAAGACGCTTCGACACCTGGCGTTCGACCGCTCGAGAGTCATCGGCCTGCTGGAACTCACGGGCAAGGAACAAGGCTTTCTGGAAAAACGGGGAACGGAGCTGTCTGGTGGGGAGGCACAGGTGGCGGCATTGATCAGGGCGCTTCAGTTCGATCCTGTCGTGTTACTGCTGGACGAGCCCACTGCGGCCCTGGACCCGGCCTCCGCCGAGGCGGTCGAGCGCCTGATACTGGGCTGGTGCGAAATGAAAGCGGCGACCGAGCATGCCTTCATCTGGGTTTCCCATGATCATGGCCAGGCGAGGCGGGTCAGCAATCTCATGCTGCAGATGCAGGCCGGTAGCCTGCAGGGGGCGCTCAATCCATGAATTACCAGAATCTGACCCTCGCCGATTTGGCGATCGCGGCCTCGCTGATCCTGGTCAATGGCATCATATCGCTGATGCTCAGGCTTGAAATCGAGCGGGTGCTGTTCTGGGCGGCCGTGCGGACCGTGGTCCAGCTGCTGGCGATCGGCTACGTGCTGGGCGTGGTGTTCGCCTACCCGTACTGGTACGTGGTCCTGCCGATCATGTGCCTGATGACCTGGACAGCGGGCAGGGCGGCAGCCTGTCGCGGTCGTCGGACCTACCGGGGCCTGCGTGCCAACAGCATGCTTTCGGTCTGGATCAGCTCCTGGCTGATCACGGCGATCGGCCTGCTGGTCATCATTCGCATTCATCCCTGGTACGAGCCGCAGTATGCCATTCCCATCCTCGGCATGATCCTGGGTAACACCCTGACGGGGGTTTCCCTGGGGATGGACCGGATGATGCAGGAACTGACCTCGGGCCGTGGCACGGTGGAAATGATCCTGACCCTGGGCGGTTCGCGCTGGGAGGCTGCCCGGGTAGCGGCCCGGCAGGCGATCAGTGCCGGCATGATGCCGACGCTCAATCAGATGACGGTCGTCGGAATCGTCAGCCTGCCTGGAATGATGACGGGTCAGGTACTCGCGGGCGAAAGCCCTATCGATGCCGTTCGCTACCAGATCGTGATCATGTTCATGATCGCGGCGTCTTCTGCTATCGGAACACTGCTGGCGGTCTGGCTGACCTACCGTCGGCTGTTCTCGGCCGACCACCGTTTCCTGGCGAGTCGGCTCGTGCAGCGGTCTTGAACATCCGGCACTGAGCCGAGACCGGGGCATTGTAAAAGGCTGGCTCGGCCACCGCCCGGACCTGGTGCCGGGTACCGGGTCTTGAGCTGGCCGATCATCGGGTCTCAGAAAAAATACTTACCTTGCTAAGAGTTGCAGAAAATCGTCCGGCATAAAAGTGAACGCAAAGATCGCACCCCTCCATCTGGCCGTGTCACTTGAGGCCAGACAGCTTTTCATTGCATTGCTCCGGTATCCTGCATATCGTTAATGTATTCATGTTTTCTGGAGCTCAGTCATGCTGTATAGCCAGGCCACCACCGCTACCGAACAACCGCAACGCCTGATCAATCGCCTGTCGCGGCACTGGGCACACAAGTTTCAGGTCGAGCAGCAGGACGGCCAGAGTCGTATCGACTTCGGCGGTAGTGGCTGCCTCCTGAAAGTCGTGGAGCAGGGGTTGTGGGTCGAGGCCTGGGCGCCAGCGTCGGAGATGGACGAGCTGGAAGTGGTGATCGTCGATCACCTGCAACGCAATGCGGCGCCCGGCGAGATCCTGAACTTCACCTGGCAGCGGCGTAGCTGAGGAGGCTGTCGACTTCGTGAGCGAGGTCGATCCAGCCTTGAATGCCAGGCTCCCCCAGGGACAGCTACAGTAGTAGGGACGACATTCCCTTTTTCAGGAACACCACCATGTCCAAAGTTCGCTTGTTGACGTCCCTGGCGACCATTCTGGTTCTGACCGCGGGATCTGCCGCCGCCTGGGCTGATCCGGGCAACGGCAATGGCAATGGCAAGAAATTCTCCCACGGCTTTCAGGACCAGGACGAGCAGGGCGACCATGGCCGGGGTAGGCGATCCGACCATGGCGAGTGGAAGCAGGGTCCCCGTATCGACCGCGGTGGCGTGCTCGGCGTGGTGGGTGGCTATCGTGACTACTGGCAGCCAGGGCCTGCGCTGCCGCCGGGCATCCGCAAGAACCTGGCCCGCGGCAAGCCGCTTCCGCCCGGCATCGCCAAGCGGCTCGACGGTCGGCTGCTGGGGCAACTTCCGCGCTATGAAGGCTATGAATGGCAACAGGCGGGGCCTGACCTGATCCTCGTATCCATTGCCAGCGGAATCATCTACGAAGTGCTCAGTGGTGCCTTCAATCAGTGAGTGCCATCGGCGATTGGCCTGCACCTGATCTGGCTGTTCCCGGGTACCCAAACATGGATCCAGGGAGAAGTTTTCTCATTCATTTTTTAAAGTGTCCGCAAGGCCTCCATCTGTCGTGCATCGTTGAACAGCTCTCGGATTAATGAGTCGTAGAGAGCTCAACAGACTCACTCAATGGGAAGCCATCATGCGTTTCAGAAAGACCAACCTGGTTGCCATCATGTCCTGTTTCATGATGCTTGCCGCTGCCCCGTTGTTACCGGCTCGACTGTCTCCCATGACGGCAGCCTATGCCAAGGGGGGCGGCGGAGGCGGTGGTAACGGCGGACACGGTGGGGAGGGGGTGGACACGCGGGTGTCGGGGCCGGCCATTCGGCGGATGCCGATGGCAAAGGCCTGGCACTGGGTCAGCAGGCTGATCATGTCGGCAGAGCCGTTCGTGACCATGGGGTGAGTGGTCAGCACACCGGTCGGGCCCATGGCACCTCTCGTGGGCATGGCGTTGCCACCTCCAGTGTTGCGCACTCCCGGACGACCCATGGGTTATCGAAGGCGACCGCTGTCGCCGCCACCAAGCCAGTCGATCATGATGCCAAGGGGAAGAGCCCGGCCAGTGCGGCCCTGTCCAAGTGAGTCGCCTGTCGTGATGACCGGGTCAGTGCCTCGGAAGATGTCGAGACCACGCCACCGGTCATCGCGGCTGCGTCGACCGACCACCCTTGATCTCCTGCTCCACTGACTCCAGTCGATTGCCCTCCGGATCTCCTCCGTAGATCGTGCGCGAGTTGTCCTTGCGCTGCTGGTGTCGGGCAATGATCGCCGAGGGCGAATTGCTGGTGAGCGAGCGGCGCATTTCCAGGTCGGTGAGCAGGTTGGCGATTTCCTGTTGCAGGGCCTCGCGCTCGACGTCGATGGCCTGGACAGCCAAGCCGCTGGCGTACACGTTGGGCTCCTTCTTGCCGGCGAGCAGGGTGCGCTGCAGCAACAGGGCTTTCTCCAGGATACTGGTGACGGCAATTTCCGAGGCCAGGCGCCGCGCCAGCAGCTCCTGGTCTGGTTCGTCACGCAGGGCGGTGATAACGCCCCGGGTGATGGGCATCGAGTTGCTGCCGGCGGCGTCCAGGTTTTCCGGCGTGGTGATCTGGTTGCCAGCGATCAATGCCTCCAACGCCTTGAGCTTGGCCTCGTACTCTTCCTGAATCAGCGGTGTCAGGCCCACGCCTGCGGTGGCGGTGCTTTTGGTGCAGTCCTTGCAGGTTTGCTGCTCGTCCTCGCCCAGTACACGGTTGGCAAATCCGGCGGCCTCATCCGGTGATTGCCAGGTCTTGCACAACAGACCGCTGTTGCAGGCCTTGGGGTCGATGCTGCTGTTGTCCGTGGCCTTGCGACCGTTGAGCAGGTTGTAGCCGGCCTTGGTCACATCCTTGACCACCTTGATCGGTGGTTGCTGTTTGCCACCAGCCTTTTCCCCTCCAACCCAGGGCACCCCCGTGTTGCCATTGTCCGCCTCGGCCTGGGTGGTGACCGCCACGGCATCCTGGTTTCCGCTCATGGCCTCCTTGAGTGCCTGACCCTCGGCCAACGCGCCCCAACGGTTCTGGCCGCCGGCGACGTTCATCATGCGCTCGGCCATTTCGCGACAGCTGGACTTGGAACGATCGAAGTCCAGTCGCGCCTGCAGGATGCCATTGGTCAGCAGGTTGTAGAGGCCAGGATCGGCCCGCTGGATGATCAGGGCCGGCAACGAGGCCACAGCCCCTGTCGCACCCTGGATCAGGTCACCCATGATGTTCTGGAAACCGTCGGTAAGACCGTTGAGCTGGTTGTGCAGGGTGGTGCTCAAGTCCATGTTCCCGCACAGCAGGTTGCTGTTCCAGCCCACGCCGACGCCCAGGCTCTGCATGTTGCCGGCTCGGCCCATGTTCACGGCGCTGCCGCCACCGACCTGGTACAACAGGTCATCACCAATGGCACTGCCTTTGCTGCCGGACTCCGTCGCGGCGGCCAGCCACGGAAGACTGGTCAGTGTCGCAACCAGGAACAGCCAGGGGGTGAGAGAAGACGATGACATCCGGGTCATGAGTGAGGCTCCATTGCGAGAGAGTCGATAGCGCGGTGTCATTGACCGCCGGTGCTGCCCAGGAACGTCTGTCCTTCCTGCTTGCAGCAGCTGTAGGGACGCCAGAGCGACCAGGCATAGGCGCCATCCGGGGCCTGTCGATGCGGGCCCGGCTCGGGAAAGGTCGCACACGACGCGCTGGCCGTCGGCGCCAGTTGCTGCCACTTGCCCGTCGTGGCGTCGGACTCCCGCAGCTCGCCGGCGGGCCAGTAGCCGGGTTTGGCGCTCGCCAACAATGGCCGATAGACATGCACCTGCCCTGGGCGGGTGACGATGTCGCCCGCGCGCTGGGCCATCACCGCAGAGGCCTTGTAGTCGTCAGGCTGGTGCAGGAAACCACTGCGCGGATAGACGTTGCCCCAGAGATTCATCGACAGCCGGCTGCCGACTTCACGGATGCCCGGAACCAGCGACTGGGGGAACACGCTTTCCGGGATGCCATGACGCCAGCCGAACGGGTCCAGGGTGCTGAGGAAGTTGGGCACATAGGGTGTGCCCGCGCCCTCGCAGGCGTAGCCCGAGCCGCTGGCGAAGGTATTGAAGGCGGTGATGCCGGGGTGACCGATCACATCGACGTTCTTGAACACCGAGAGACTGTTTTCGTGCGAGCTGTTGCTGGTGCCGCTGCCACCGCCCTGTGCGCCGGAGGTCGGCGCACTCAGGGCCCGGACTTCCAGCCAGGGGTTCTGGCCTGTCGTGGAGTAGCTGGAGACCACCGCGTCGGGCACGTAATGCCGGACCTTGGCGGAGGTCTTCACGCTGCAACCGAATTGGGTACAGCGCAGCCAGTAGCAGACGCCCACGACCTGGTACTCCAGGCAGTCGGGCGAAGACACCGTGGGGACGATGGCAGCCGTGTCCAGGGCCAGGCAGAAGGTGGAACAGGGCAGAGCCAGTAGCGCCGGCCACGAGCGCCCGGCACCTCGACGAGAAATGCGTTTCATGGCGGAGATCCGAAGTGGACAAACCGGGATCGTCTGAAATATGCGGCCCGGCGACAGCTGGAAAACGGGTATGCGCCTGAACGGTTTTGTAGCGGAGGTCGGTGAAGGTGTCGTGTGCAGGCCAGGCGCCGCGTTGGCCGACTCTCTCAGCGCGCGGGTTGCGGCCTGAACATGATCATGAGAAAAACTAAACATGATCTCAAGAAAAATGAGTTTGTTTCATTGAGGGCTTTTCCTGAAAATTCCTCTCATTGAGCCTGCCATGGGCGGGACAGGGCAGCCTGGCACTGCCACACCACCTCGGCTTTTCGCACATCGTGCCCGGGTGAGGTCATGCAGCCGCTTTCACGGAAGCCGGGGCGCACCAACGGAATTTCAGGAATTTAGGGTGTTGGATCAAAATGAACAGTGACTTCGAGTTTTCTATCAAGAGTATTTGTTTCGATGAAGACTATCGTCCATCGGACAATACGCGTATCACCACAAACTTCGCCAACCTGGCGAGAGGGACGAGCCGCCAGGAAAACTTGCGCAATACCTTGCGGATGATCGACAACCGCTTCAATGCCTTGGCGCACTGGGATAATCCCAAGGGCGATCGCTACACGGTCGAACTTGAAATCATTTCCGTTGAAATGAATTTCGAGGCTGAAAGCCAGGGGGATGCTCTTCCCTTGATCGAGATACTGAAAACGACGGTGCTCGACCGCAAGACCCATGAGCACATTGCCGGTATCGTCGGGAACAATTTTTCTTCTTATGTGCGCGACTATGATTTCAGCGTGCTGTTGCTAGGTCATAACAAGGGGCGCGCTGAATTCAGCGCTCCAGAGGGTTTCGGCGATTTGCACGGCAAGCTGTTCAAGAGTTTCGTGAATTCAAGCGCCTACAGAGAGCACTTCGACAAGCCTCCGGTGATCTGCCTGAGCGTGTCGAGCAGCAAGACCTATCATCGGACCGAGAACAAGCATCCGGTACTGGGTGTCGAGTATCAGCAGGATGAGTATTCGCTGACGGATGAGTACTTCAGCAAGATGGGCTTGAAGGTTCGCTACTTCATGCCCTCGAACAGCGTTGCACCTTTGGCTTTTTACTTTTCCGGTGACTTGCTGGGCGACTACACCAATCTCGAACTGATCAGCACCATCAGCACGATGGACACCTTCCAGAAAATTTACCGGCCTGAAATCTACAACGCGAACTCGGCTGCGGGTAAGTCCTACCAACCCAGCCTGCAGCACCAGGATTACTCATTGACTCGCATTGTCTATGACCGAGAGGAACGCAGCCGGCTGGCTGTCGAGCAGGGGCGATTCGCCGAGGAGCACTTTATCAAGCCCTATCAGGCGGTTCTTGAACAGTGGTCTGCCCATCACGCTCTTTGACTCATCCCAGGAACAAGGTTATCCATGATGAAAAAACTGTTACCCACTTCGACTGCTGGCAGCCTGCCTAAACCTTCCTGGCTGGCACAGCCTGAGACACTCTGGTCGCCTTGGAAGCTGCAGGACGCGGAACTGATCGAGGGCAAGCAGGATGCCTTGCGCTTGTCGCTGCATGAACAGCAGCAGGCCGGGATCGATATCGTCAGTGATGGTGAGCAGACGCGCCAGCACTTTGTCACCACGTTCATCGAACACCTCAGTGGCGTTGACTTCGAGAAGCGTGAGACCGTCAGGATTCGTGATCGCTATGATGCGAGCGTGCCGACGGTGGTGGGAGCGGTCGCTCGCCAGAAGCCCGTCTTTGTCGAAGACGCCAGGTTCCTGCGTCAGCAAACCCGGCAACCCATCAAGTGGGCGCTGCCGGGGCCCATGACCATGATCGATACCCTCTACGACAGCCACTACAAGAGCCGTGAAAAACTGGCCTGGGAATTTGCCGTGATTCTCAACCAGGAAGCCAGGGAGCTGGAGGCTGCGGGTGTCGATATCATCCAGTTCGATGAGCCGGCCTTCAACGTGTTCTTCGACGAGGTGAACGACTGGGGTGTCGCCACCCTGGAGAGGGCTATCGAAGGGCTCAAATGTGAAACCGCGGTGCACATCTGCTACGGGTATGGCATCAAGGCAAACACGGACTGGAAAAAGACGCTGGGCTCGGAGTGGCGGCAGTATGAGGAAGCATTTCCCAGGCTGCAGAAGTCCGGCATCGACATCGTCTCGCTGGAATGCCACAACTCTCGCGTTCCGATCGACCTCATCGAGCTCATTCGCGGCAAGAAGGTGATGGTAGGGGCCATCGATGTGGCAACCCACACCATCGAGACACCGGAAGAAGTCGCCAATACCCTGCGAAAGGCGCTGCAGTTCGTCGATGCCGACAAGCTCTATCCTTGCACCAACTGCGGCATGGCGCCCTTGCCTCGCCAAGTGGCCAGGGGCAAGTTGAATGCGCTGAGCGCAGGCGCAGAAATCGTCCGCAGAGAACTCTTGAACCAGCACTGAGTTAAAGCCGAAATGTCACTGACCAGCCGATAACAGCTTGCCGGTCACGCAGTCTTGCTCAGCAAGATTCACTGCTGCTCACGGCGGGGTATCGGTTGCGAGAGTGTAGTGGCCGGTCAGCTCGGGCAAGGGCCGAGGCTGGGCCCGCGAAGGCGTGAGGTAGCCCTCGATGCCTTGGCGCACCAGTTCCAGGTCCGCCGAGAGTCGGGCGTAGTCGAAGCTGAAGCGCGCGTGCTCGTCGGCGGGCAGGGCGGCACCGCTGCTTGCCTGTCGCGTCATGGCGTCGAGCTGGCGCAACAGGCCAGCCAGGTGTGTGCGCTCCAGGGCCGTCGGTTCGGCCTGCGTCGGTGCGGCAAGGTTCGCTGCGAGCACGGCACAGCAAAGGTGTCTCGGGGTGATGGGCATGGGCGGTCCGCTCGAAGAAAGTTGATCGAGCGTGCCGGAGGGGGCCGCGCAGGACAGCAGGAAAACGGGGATCGGGCGGGCAGGTTTTCATGATCATCCGGTCAGCTGTCCTGGGCCGCCCTGGCCGAAGCGGCTGTCACAGGTACTTCTTGAAGCTGCCTACCGCGATGCTGACCATCAACCCCAGGGCGACCGCGCCGGGTAGCAGGATCAACAGGGGATTCACCGTGACGGGCAGGGCGGGGTAGATGATCCACGGCGCGACCCACAGCGGTGTGATCAGCCGCTTGGCCCGGTGGTAGATGAAGCCTGACTCCCGCCCTGCACCGAAGCGCCGCAGGTCCCTGCGCACCAGCCCATCCACCACCCCGGTGAAGACGGCGCTCAGGACCATGGGAAGCGTCAGGACCAGGATCATCAACCGAGTCAGCAGGGTCAGTACGGCGTACACGGCAGCCAGCCCATAGTCCTCGATGTGTACATAGGCCGTTCCCAGGTGGTGCTGTATGCCCGTGCCTCGGTGGCTGTTCAGGCGGGCCTGTTCGGCCGAGCGGGTGATCCATTGGATCAGCCCGGTTTTTTCGAAGCACCACTCATGGGCCAGCACGATGACCTGGCGGACGGTATGCTCCGTTTCATCCAGCAACAGGCTGTCGCTGAAAGCGCTCGGGATCCACGCCAGTTCGCTGTCGAGCATCTCCTGGGAGTGGCGCCAGCCTTCATCCGGCCAGAACAGGAACAGTCCGATCCACTCGCTGAGGATGCTGAAAAACAACGCTGCCATGAGGATGCCCAGGAGGGTGAAGGGCAGTCCCAGTATCCTGCCGACCAGGCCCTTGTCGCGGTGGGCCTGCGGGTTCCTCGTCGTGTCAGTCGTGTTTGCCATGGATGCCTGCGCTCAAGAGGCGTGAGCGTCTGTCGCTGGCAGACGCCAGCAGCAGAGGGTCGGGAACAGCGGTCCGGGCATGCTCACGCGGTAGTGGGCTCACGCTTGCACATCGGCATGCCCGCCGCCGCAAGGAAACGGGGTTGGGGCGGGAGGGTTTTGCGGCTGGCTCAGGTCCAAGGGCCGCCGTGGGCGGCCCTCGAAGCGAAGTTCAGGCCACCTGGGGTGACACGATGATCTTCACGTTGTGCTCCTTGTTGTTCACCAGCTCGAGGAAACCCTTCTCGACGATGTCTTCAAGCTCGATACGCCCCGTGACCAAGGGGGTGATGTCCAGGCGGCCGTCGGCGATAAAGGCGATCACGTCGGCGAATTCGCCGTTGTAGGCCAGTGAGCCGAACACCTGCTTCTCGGTCGCCACCAGCTCGAAGAAGTTGAACGAGCTGGGCTCTTCGAAGATGCCCACCAGCACACAGGCGCCGGCCTTGCGAAGGGTGTCGATGGCCAACTTGGCGGTGTGCTTGTTGCCGATGCATTCGAAACTGACGTCCGCGCCGAGGCCGTGGGTGAGACGACGAGTTTCCGCCAGCACGTCGCACTCGTTCGGATCGAGCACGTGGCTGGCGCCGACCTCGCGGGCCTTGGCCTTGCGTGCCGAGGACATCTCCAGCGCGATCACCTGGGCGGCACCGGCGGCCTTGGCGCACATGATGGTGCACAGGCCGATGGTGCCGGCACCGACCACCACCACGTTGCGTCCCAGCAGGCTGCCGGCTTTCTTCACCGCGTGCATGCCCACCGCCAGCGGCTCGATCAGGGCCCCGGCTTCGGCAGGGAAACCCGCGGGTAGCTTGTACAGCAGGTTGGCCGGCACGTTGACCCATTCGGCAAAGGCGCCATTGTTCATCAGTCCGGTGAACGCCAGGTTCTCGCAGATGTTGTACAGGCCGTTGCGACAGTAGTAGCAGGTCCCGCAGTGCTGGCAGGCGTCGGCCGCGACGATCTCGCCGCTGCTGAAACCCTCGACGCCGTCCCCGAGCTTGACGATCTCGCCGCAGAATTCGTGGCCGAGAATGCATTGCCCCTTGATGCCGGTGAGCGGATGGGGGGCTTCGACCGGGATGAACACGGGCCCGGCCACGTACTCATGCAGGTCCGAACCACAGATACCGCACCAATGTACGCGGATCTGTACCCATCCCGCTGGCGGGTCGCCAGGCAGCGGCACGCTTTCCACGCGTATATCGTTGCGTCCGTGCCAGACCGCTGCGCGCATGCTGTTGGAAGTGATTGTCATGGCTGTCTCCTGAGGCCCGCCCCTGTGGACGGGCCTTGATCGGTCAGTGGCGTTTGAGGAAGTCCAGCAGCAGGGCGTTGACCGCCTCGGCGTCTTCCAGCTGGAGCATGTGGGCCTGTCCGGGCAGGACATGAACCTCGGCATTCAGGCCCTCGGCATGGCTGGCCGGAATGATCGCGTCCGCCTCGCCCCAGATCACCAGGGCCGGGTGTTCGGCGGTGCCGGGCACGTGGCGCAGATCGACCTGCTGCCGGCCTTCGGTAAACAGCTGGGCGGAGAGTTGCTGCAGGGCCGTGGACACGCCTTCGAGCCGCTTGTACTTGAGCATGTCCTCGAGCATCTGCCGGGTGACCAGCGCCGGGTCGGAGAACAGCTGCACCAGTTGCGGCTTGAGCTCGTTGCGGCTGTTGGCCTGGACGAAGCCTTGCAGATAATCAACGTTGATCTCGGCGCCCAGGCCGGCGCTGGCCAGCAGGCTCAACGAGCGCACCCGCCGGGGTGCCAGCCGTGCGGCATTGAGGGCTACGGCTCCGCCCATGGAGTGCCCGGCCAGGTGCGCCTGCGGGATGTCCAGGTGATCGAGCAGGGCGAGTACCGTACCACTCAGTTCGTCGAGATCGCCGCGCTGCAGGACCTTGCCCGATTCGCCGTGGCCCGGCAGGTCGAGGGCGATGACCCGGCGCTCGGCCGCCAGCGCCTCGTGGTTGAACAGCCAGTTGTTCAGGTCGCCGCCGAAGCCGTGGATCAGCAGCAACGGCACGCCGCCCTCGCCGCGCTCGAAGTAGCGCAGCACACGGCCATCCAGTTCGATCTTCCGGGGTGTCGGCCCACTGTCGGCCTCGCTGCCGCCGTTCGGGACGAACTCGGCCTGGAAGCGATTGACCACCTCGTCGATCTCTTCGTCGCTCGCCTCACCGTCGACGATCACGCCGAGCAGTGCGCCGACCGGCAACACCTCTTCCTCACGTGCGACCTGCCGGCGAAGCACGCCGCTGAAGGGCGCCTCGACACTGCTGCTGATCTTGTCGGTCTCCACGTCGAGCACCGAATCACCTTTCTCGATGACGTCGCCGTCCTGCTTGAGCCAGGTGTCGATGCGCCCTTCGGTCATCGACAGGCCCCACTTGGGCATGGTCAGGGTATGGATGCGGCTCATGCGACCTTCCTCCCGCGCACCAGCTCCAGGACCGTAGCCTCGATCTTCGCCGCGCTGGGGATGTACAGGTCTTCCAGGGCGTCGGAGAAAGGCACTGGCGTGTGTGGCGCGGTGACCTGGCGGATCGGTCCCTTGAGAGCGCTGAAGGCCTGCTCGGCGACCAGGGCAGCGATGTCGGTGGCCATGGAGCAACGCGGGTTGGCCTCGTCGATGACCACCAGGCGGCCGGTCTTCTCCACGCTTTCGAGGATGCTGTCGGCGTCCAGCGGGCTGGTGGTACGCAGGTCCAGCACCTCGCAGGACACGCCCTGGCGCGCCAGGCTGGCGGCGGCGTCCATGGCCAGGTGGACCATGCGGCCATAGGTCACCAACGTGACGTCATCGCCATCGCGCAGGAAGTTGGCTTCGCCGAAAGGCACGGTGTACAGCTCTTCCGGCACTTCGCCCTGCATCGAGTAGAGCAGCTTGTGCTCGCAGAAGATCACCGGGTCGTTGTCGCGGATCGCCTGGATCAGCAGGCCCTTGGCGTCATATGGCGAGGAAGGGCAGACCACCTTCAGCCCGGGAATGTGCGTCCACAGCGCGGTGAGCATCTGCGAATGCTGGGCGGCGGCCCGCAGGCCGGCCCCGACCATGGTACGGATCACCAGCGGGGTGACCGCCTTGCCACCGAACATGTAGCGGAACTTGGCCGCCTGGTTGAGGATCTGGTCCAGACAGCAGCCGGCGAAGTCGACGAACATCAGCTCGCACACCGGACGCAGGCCACGGGTGGCGGCGCCGACCGCGGCCCCCACGTAGCCGATCTCCGACAGTGGGGTGTCCAGCACGCGGCCGGGGAATTCGTGGAACAGGCCCTTGGTGACCCCAAGCACGCCGCCCCAGGCGTCGTCTTCTCCGGGGGCGCCAGCCCCGCCGGCGTTATCCTCGCCCATGATGAACACCGTCTGGTCGCGGCGCATTTCCTGGGCCAGGGCTTCGTTGATGGCCTGCTGGTAACTGATCTTTCTGGCCATGATGGCTCTCCTCTTGTTGTTCTTTCGGAGCCGGGTGGCAGGCATGATGCTCGGCACCCGGCGAGCATTCTCAGGGGTAGGCGACGTACACGTCGCTCAGCAGGTCGGCCGGCGAGGGCTTGGGGTCGGCCTTGGCGCGCAGCACGGCCTCATCGATGCTGGCGTGCACCTGGGCATCGATGCTGTCCAGGGCAGAAGGCTGCAGCAGGCCGGCGCGCACGGTGCGCTCGCGGAACTGCATCAGGCAGTCGCGCGTCTCGCGGTAGTGCTTGACCTCGTCCGGTGCGCGATAGGTCTGGGCATCGCCTTCGAAGTGGCCGTAGTAACGGGTCAGCTTCACCTCGATCAGCGACGGGCCCTCGCCGGCGCGCGCGCGTTCGATGGCGGCACCGGCGGCTTCGTGCACGGCGAAGAAGTCGAAGCCATCCACCGTCACCCCCGGCATGCCGAAGCCGGCGGCACGGTCGGCGATATGGTCGCAGGCCACCGACCAGTTCGAAGCCGTGGCCTCGGCGTAGCCGTTGTTCTCGGCGACGAAGATGCACGGCAGGTTCCACACCGAGGCCAGGTTCATCGCCTCGAACACCGCGCCCTCGTTGGAACCGCCGTCGCCGAAGAAGGCCACCGCCACCGCGCGGCTGCCCTTGAGCTTGGCGGCCAGCGCCGCGCCGGCTGCCAGCGGTGCGCCGGCGCCGACGATACCGTTGGCGCCGAGCATCCCCTTGGACAGGTCGGCGATGTGCATCGAGCCGCCCTTGCCCTGGCAGACGCCGGTCTTCTTGCCGTAGATCTCGGCCATCATGCCGTACACGTCCACGCCCTTGGCGATGCAGTGACCGTGGCCGCGGTGGGTGGAGGCGATGCAATCCTCGTCGTCGAGGTGGGCCATGACGCCAGCGGCGGAGGCTTCCTCGCCGGCGTACAGGTGTACGAAGCCGGGAATTTCTCCGGTCGCGAACTCCACGTGCAGGCGTTCCTCGAAGGCGCGGATGGTGCGCATCACGCGATAGGCATGGAGCAGTTGTTCAGTCGGTAGCGTGGACATTTTCTTGTTCTCCAGGGTGATTCACAGGCTTGCCGGGAACGCTCAGCAGGCGGTGGTGGGCGGCGAAGGCCAGGGCGGCCTCGACGTCGATGCTCAAGGGACCATCAAGTTCGAGGGTGATGCTGGGGCGGTCGGCGGTGGCGAACTCGATCTCGCGTTCACCGTCCAGGGCCAGGGTGCCGGCTGCCAGCAGTGGCAGGCGTGGCACGCCCGGTTCCAGGGTGCCACTGGCGACGACTCCGCAGGCTTGCAGCAGGCCTGGGGCCAACGGGGCCAGCAGCGCCTCGTCGGCCTGTGGCGAGAGACGCAGCCAACTGCCGCGCGGGCAGCGGCGCGACACCGGGTTCCACAGCCCGCACAGCGAGGACAGGCCGATGGCATGGGGCTCGGCGAACGCCGCATGAATTTCCGCCAGGTCCTCGGCGCGGCTGATGGCGCGGGCACCGGTGAAGGTCAGCGGCGAGACGGCGACCTCCACCAGGGCGATTTCGTCGATACCCCGTGCCGCCAGCCGCACGCGCAGGCGCTTGTTGCGCCGCAGGGCGACCTGAGCGGGAATCCGGCCACTGGCATAGAGCCCGCCGGCCAGCCCGGCGCCGGTGGCTTCGCGCAGTTCCGGGAAGGCGTTGTTGGTCCCGGTGGACAAGCACAGCAGCGGGATGTCGCCGACTTCGGCGGCCACCGCCTTGTGCGTGCCATCGCCACCGAGCACGGCGACCAGGCTGACGCCCCGTTCGACCAGCAGGCGCGCGGCCAGGCGGGTGTCCTCCACGCTCTGGCGCAATGGCATGTCGAGGAATTCCAGGCGTGGCCAGCGGCTTTCGCGGGCGTGGCGACTGGTGCTGGCCTTGAGTACTGCGGCGGCGATACCGGTCATGTCCGGTGGCATCAGCACCTCGTCGATGCCGGTGGCACCGAAGGCGCCCATCAGGCGCTGGACCACGGCCGCCTTGTCGGTGCTGGAGTAGAGCCCGGCATTGGCGGTCAACCGACGCAGGTCCCGACCCGAGGCCGGGTTGGCGATGATGCCGACGCGCAGCGGCCCGGTCATAGCGAGAAGCCGCCATCGACGGTGGCCTTCGGAAACTGCGAAGGAGCAGGAGTGGGCATGACGCACCTCTGATTGTTGTTGTGGGTGCGGGACGGCGTCCCGATGTCATCCGGGTCATAGCAAGGGCGGTGCCAGGGTGGCTGTCGTCATGCTGAATGCCCCAGGCCAGAGCGGCTGGAACGGGTCGGGTCGGTCGCTCACATCACGGCTGGATGAGACGGGCCATGTCAGCCTGCAAGGCGCTATCGTGAGATGCTGAGACGCTGCGTCTCAGTCGGGAGCTGTCCGCTCGTGAGACTTGTCCGGGAGGCGAGGTGGGGCTTAAATGAGCGCAACAATAACAATGAAACACGCCGTGGAGGCCCCATGCTTCCTGCCTACTCCAAAGCCCACGTGGACTGTGTCAGCCGTGTGCTGCGTCATGCCGGTCGCTTGCCTGAGGCGCCGGTGCCGAACCTGATCCTCGACTCCTGGCGGCGCTCGATGGAGCAGCATCATCTGGACCCTGGATCGTTGCAGGGGCCGCGAATCCTCAGCCAGACCCTGCTCAAGGAGTACCGCGAGCGCGCCGAGAGTTTCCTGTGCCTGGCCGGCGAGGAAGTCTCGCGCCTGCACGGACGGGTGCGCGGTGCCGACTACTGTGTGCTGCTGACCGATGCGCAGGGCAATACCATCGACTATCGTGTGGAGTCGGCGATCCGTGCCGATTGCCGGCGTGCCGGGCTGTATCTGGGGACGTGCTGGTCGGAGGGCGAGGAGGGTACCTGTGGTGTCGCGGCGGTGCTGACCAATGGCGTGCCGGTGACGGTGCACAAGCGCGATCACTTCCGTGCTGCCTTTATCGGCCTGACCTGCTCGGCGGCGCCGGTGTACGACCCCTGGGGGGAACTGCTTGGTGTGCTCGACGTGTCGGCCGTGGAATCGCCGGACGATCGTCGCAGCCAGCACCTGATCCGGCAGATGACCGTGCAGAGTGCCCGCGACATCGAAAACGCCTTCTTCATGCACAGCACCCGTGGCCAGTGGGTGTTGCGCGCCCATGCGGCCCCGGGCTATGTCGACAGCCAGCCGGACTTTCTCTTCGCCTGGGATGCCGACGGTTGCGTACAGGCACTCAATCCCTCGGCCCGGCATTACCTGCTGGAGCGTTTCGGACAGCTGCCACGACACATTGGCGAGGTCTTCGACCTGGACCTGTTGCACGCCGCGGCTGACGAGCACCCTAGGTATGTCGCCGAGCACGGCCTGCATGTTCGCTTGAGTGTGCCCCGGGGTGCCCTCAAGAGAGTGGTTGCGCGTCACGCGGCCAGCGAGCTGGACCCACGGATCGCCGAGAGTCTGCGCCTGGCGGTCCGCGTGAAGGATCGCCACCTGCCCGTGTTGATCCACGGCGAAACCGGTGCCGGCAAGGAGGTCTTCGCGCGCCAGTTGCATGAGCAGAGCGCGCGGCGCGACAAGCCTTTCGTCGCACTCAATTGCGCCGCCATTCCCGAAAGCCTGATCGAGAGCGAGCTGTTCGGCTACGTTGCCGGCGCCTTTACTGGCGCCGAGCGCAAGGGCGCGCGCGGGCTGCTGCAACAGGCCGATGGCGGCACGTTGTTCCTCGACGAGATCGGCGACATGCCCCTGGCCCTGCAGACCCGCCTGTTGCGTGCGTTGGCCGAGGGCGAGGTAGCGCCGTTGGGGGCTGCGCGGCGGCAGGCGGTGGACCTCCAGGTGATCTGCGCCAGTCATCGCGACCTGGCGGCCCTGGTGGCCGAAGGGGCCTTTCGCGAGGACCTGTATTTTCGTCTCAGCGGTGCGCGATTCGAGTTGCCGCCACTGCGCGAGCGCAGCGACAAGCTGGAGTTGATCAACCGCATCCTCGATGAAGAGGCGTCACGCTGCGGCTTGCGCCTGGGGCTGGGGGCCGTGGCGCTGGAGTGCCTGCTCGGCTACAGCTGGCCTGGCAATGTGCGCCAGTTGCGCCATGTCTTGCGTTACGCCTGCGCCATCTGCGCGGGCGACAGCATCCAGCTGGAAGACCTGCCCGAGGATCTGCATGGCGCTGCGCGACAGGTAGCGACGGACGCCCCGGCCAGCCCCGAACGCCAGGCATTGCTCGATGCCCTGGTGCGTCACCGCTGGCAGCCGGGACCTGCGGCACAGGCCCTGGGTATCTCCCGGGCGACCCTGTATCGGCGGGTGAAGCAGCACGACATCGTGATGCCACGGGCCAAGCCCCATGACAGGGCGACAGGCCGGTGATGACGGTGGCGAGTCGCGGCTTCCGTCTGCGTTGGCAGGTCGACCCATTTCCGGGCTGGCATCCGGCTGGATGCAAGTCAGTGACTCACGGCCGGGGTGGACCGGCTGCCGATCGGTGACGCTGCGAGCGGAAGGCGCCTGAGGGGAGTAACAGGCGCCTGCTGCATTCAGAAACTCAAGCCAGGTTGCGCTTGAGCTCGGCGATATGCTCCGGACCAATGCCACAGCAGCCGCCGATCATGCTGGCGCCACGTTGCCGCCAGTCCCGGGCCCAGGCCAGGTAGCCTGGCGGGTCGAGGTCTTCGCGCAGTTCATCCAGGCCGTCGTTGGCGGTGGCTTCCTTCGGCTGCGGCGGGAAGGCGTTGGCGTAGGCACCGATGGCGATGTCCGCGTTCAGCCGTTCGATCACCGAGCGCGCCACGTCCACGGCGGCACCAATGACTTCCGGCTGGCTGCAGTTGAACAGCACGGCGCCCACGCCCAGGCCCGCAACGGCTTCGATGGCTTCGGCTACCGGCTCGCCGGAACGCAGGCGCGGGGTGTCGTCGACGTCCTCGTCCTGCAGGGTGAACGATACCCAGAACGGTTTGCCGTCGGCCGGCAGGTGGGCGTGGATCGCGCGCACTTCGGCGATCAGGCTCTGGGTTTCCGCCAGCCACAGGTCGACGCTTGGCGCCAGGCCGTCGAGCAGCGGCGTCAGCACTTCGGCCACGCGCTCGGGCTGGAACAGGTCGGGCCGGTAGGAACCGAACAACGGCGGCAGGGAGCCGGCCACCTGCACTGGCTGTGCGCTGGCATCGGCAGCGGTACGAGCCAGCTTGCCGGCGGTTTCGGCCAATTGACGTCCTTCGCGGGCAAAGCGTTCCTCGCCGATATGGAAAGGCACCACGGCATAGCTGTTGCTGGTGATGACCTGGGCGCCGGCGGCGATGAACGAGGCATGCACACCCACCACGGCCTCGGGAGCTTCACTCAAGGCCAGCGCAGACCACTCGGGTTGGCGGAACGGGGCGCCGCTGCGTTGCAGCTCGCGACCCATGCCACCGTCCAGGACCACCATCGATCGTTGTTTCATATAACTTCCTTGAATGTGCTTATGAAGAAAATTCACTATGTTCAGTACGCTTATAGCTATTTAATAGCTTAATTCGATTTTCAGCCAACTTTTCAGGAGCTTACATGCGTTTTTCTTCCTTGCTGGGCGCGGGGCTGCTTGCTCTGGTCGCGACTTCACAGGCGTTTGCCGGTGCCACGCTGGATCGGGTCGAGTCACGCAAGGAATTGGTCAACGTGCTGATGGAGAGCTACCCGCCATTCTCCTTCCTGAACGAGCAGAACCAACTCGATGGTTTTGACGTGGACGTGGCCAAGGCGGTCGCGCAGAAGCTGGGCGTCAAGCTGCGCCTGGAAACCCCGTCGTGGGACGTGATCGCGGCCGGCCGCTGGAGTGGTCGCTACGACCTGTGCATCTGCTCGATGACGCCGAGCAAGGCCCGGGCCGAGGTCTTCGACTTCCCGGTCGAGTACTACGCTTCGCCAGCGGTGATCGTGGTCAATGCCAAGGACGATCGCATTCATTCGGCCAAGGACCTGGAAGGGCGCAAGGTCGGCCTGACCAGTGCCTCCAGCTACGAGAGCTACCTGAACAAGAACCTGGTGATCGAAGGTGCCGAAGACAAGAAGATCGACTACCCCTTCGATTTCGTCCAGATCGCGCCCTACGACACCGACAACGTGGCTTTCCAGGACCTGGGCCTGGGCGCCGGCGTGCGCCTGGACGCGATCCTGACCAACCTGGTGACCGCCCAGCCGCGCCTGAACCAGGACAAGCGCTTCAAGCTGGCCGGTGCGCCGTTGTATGAGGAGCCCAACTCGGTCGCCATCGAGAAGGGCGACCCGCAATGGGATGCCAAGGTGCGCCAGGTGTTCGCCGAGCTCAAGAGCGACGGCACCCTGGCTCGGCTGTCGCAGAAATGGATCGGCGCCGACATCAGTAAATGAGTGCCTACGAACCCTCCCCGAAGCCTGTGGCCAAGGCCACGGGCCCGCGCCTGTTCGGTTTCCGGACACGCCTGTACCTGACCTGGCTGGCGCTGTTCGCCCTGTTCATTGCCTTCTTCCTGAGCTTTGATCTGAAGTTCGCGATCATCCTGGAGAAATTTCCGAACCTGGCCGGTTTCAAACTGGGGCCGAACGGTTTCCTGCAGGGCGCGGCGCTGACCCTGTTCCTGTGCCTGTGCTCGATGGTGGTCTCGGTGCTGTTCGGTTTCGCCGCAGCCCTGGCGCGCCTGTCGAACAGCGCGGTGCTGGTGGGTATCGCCAGCTTCTACACCTCGTTCTTCCGCGGGACGCCGCTGCTGATCCAGATCCTGCTGATCTACCTGGGCCTGCCACAACTGGGCATGGTCCCCGGGGCGATCAGCGCGGGCATCATCGCGCTGTCGCTCAACTACGGCGCCTACCTGAGCGAGATCTTTCGCGCCGGTATCCTCGGCGTTGCCCGGGGCCAGCGCGAGGCGGCACTGGCGTTGGGCATGCGGCCACGGCAGATCTTCCGGCACGTCACCTTGCCTCAGGCCATGCGGGTGATCATCCCGCCGACCGCCAACCAGTTCATCTCCATGCTCAAGGACTCGTCGCTGATCTCGGTGATGGGCGTCTGGGAAGTGATGTTCCTGGCGCAATCCTATGGCCGCTCCAGCTATCGCTACATGGAGATGCTGACCACGGCGGCGGTGATCTACTGGCTGCTGTCGATCCTCCTGGAGCTGGTGCAGGCGCGCCTGGAAAGGCACTTCGGCAAGGCTTACCGACGCTAGCGCGCAGGGCGGACGCGGCCTTGTTCGATCGTATGAACGGCCGCGTCGAAATTCCTAACAACGCTCAATTGTTGCACCCTGCGGGCGGCGTGAAACTGTGCAAAACAACACAGTGGATCACCGCCCATGCGCCTGGCATCTTCCCGTCCCCTCAAGCGCAGCCATTGGCTGCAGAGCCTGCCGGAAAACCTGCAGCCCACGTCGCCGCTCAAGGGCGAACACATCGCCGATGTGGCGATCGTGGGTGGCGGCTTCGTTGGCCTGTGGACGGCTATCACTCTCAAGGAACGCAACCCTGACGCCAGCGTCGTGGTGCTGGAGCAGGATATCTGCGGCGGCGGAGCCTCCGGCCGCAATGGCGGTTTCGTCATGTCCTGGTGGCCCAAGATCGGTTCGCTGCTCAATTTCTGCAGCCGTGAACAGGCGTTGTTCCTCGCCAACGCCGCCGAGCAGGCCATCACCGAACTCGGTGTGTTCTGCGAGCAGCATGACATCGATGCGCACTACGCCCGCAAGGGATGGTTGTGGACCGCGACCGCCCCAGCCCATGTCGATAGCTGGAATGGCACGCTGGACCTGTGTGCCCGGTTGGGCGTCCAGCCATTCGAGAGGTTGTCGCCAGAGGCTGTTGCCCAGGCCACCGGATCCAGCGTGCACCTGGCGGGGGTGCTTGAGCGCAGCAACGCCACGGTGCAGCCAGGTGCGCTCGTGCGCGGCATGCGGCGGGTGGCGATGGCCTCGGGGGTGCGGATTTTCGAGCAGACGCCCGTACAGGAGATCCAGCCAGGCAAAACCGTACGGCTGATCACCGAGCAGGGCCAGGTGCGGGCGCCAGCCGTGGTACTGGCCAGCAACGCGTGGGCCGCGGCGATTCCGGAGTTGGCTCGCCTGATCGTGCCGGTGAACAGCTCGATCGTGGTCACCGAGCCTGTTCCGGAGCAGCTTGAACGGATGGGGTGGACGGGCCAGCAGTCGATCACCGATTCGCAGCTGATGGTGGATTACTACCGCACCACCCGTGATGGCCGCATCGCCTTTGGCAAGGGGACCGGTGCCCTGGCTTATGGCTCGCGGATCGACGAAACCTTCAGCGAGCATCGCGACAGTATTGAACTCACCACCGCGGACCTGCGTCGCACCTACCCAGCCCTGTCCGCCATCCGGATCACCGATGCCTGGTCGGGGCCGATCGACCGGACCTACGACAGCCTGCCGGTGTTCGGCACCCTGGCGGGCAGCGACAACATCCACTACGGCATCGGCTGGAGCGGCAACGGGGTAGGGCCCAGCCGCCTCGGCGGGCGCATCCTCGCCAGCCTGGCCCAGGGCCTCAAGGACGAATGGAGTACCTGCCCGCTGGTGGGACGCCGCTGCAGGACCTTCCCGCCCGAGCCACTGCGCTACCTGGGTGGTTCGCTGGTGCGCAACGCTGTCATCCGCAAGGAACGCGCCGAGATGAGCGGGGCCCGGCCCTGCGCCATCGACCGCCTGCTGGCCGGGCTTGCCCCCGCCGGCCTTGAAGACAAAGCCTGATCCTTAAAAAAAGAGCCACGACATGACACCCATCGTTACCCGCCTTGCGGCCAACACCGCTTTCAGCCTCTCGACGCCCGTCGCCCAACCGTTGGGCGAGCCGATCTCCCAGACCCGCACGGCTGCCAGCCAGGCCCTGGAAAACCCGAACGTGGCGTTCGGCATCTGGGAATGCACGCCTGGCACCTGGCGCCGCCAGGTGTTGCAGGCCGAGTACAGCTACTTCATCAGCGGCCAGGGCATCTTCACCCCGGATGAGGGCGAGGCCGTCCAGTTCCAGGCCGGGGATGCCATCTACTTTGCGCCGAAAACCACGGGCGTCTGGGATATCCGGGAAACCGTCACCAAGCACTACTTCATCGTCGGCTGATCGGCCCACGCACCTCTATAACTTCAATAACAAAGGTCGCCTTATGAGCGTGTTCGATATCATCGAAAATTCGCCCGTATCGAAATTCCACCGCAAGCTGCTGCTGGCCTGCTGCGGTGGCCCGTTTCTCGATGGCTACATCCTCAGCCTCATTGGTATCGCCCTGGTCGGCTTTGCCCAGGACATTCCGGCCAGCTCCGTGGAAACCGGCCTCATCGGCGCCGCCTCGCTGCTGGGGATCTTCTTCGGCGCCACCGTGTTCGGCGCAATCACCGACCGGATCGGCCGGGAGACCATGTATGCGCTGGACCTGACGGTGCTGATCATCGCCTGCGGCCTGAGTGCCTTCGTCACCGATGCCTGGCAATTGATCCTGCTACGGTTCGTCATCGGCCTCGCTGTCGGCGCCGATTATCCGATCGCCACGTCACTGCTGACCGAGTTCACTCCGTCCAGGCGCCGTGGCTTCATGATCGGCGTGTCCGGGCTGGCCTGGTCGGTGGGGGCGATGACGGCGTTCATCGTCGGCTACCTGGTGGTCAAGTTCAGCGGGGATCATTCGCTGTGGCGCTGGATGCTGTTCAGCGGCGCGGTGGTCGGCATCATCGTCGTGCTGATGCGCCGCGGCATTCCCGAGTCGCCCCGCTGGCTGGCGAGCAAGGGGCGGGTGAAGGAGGCCGAGGAAGTCATTCTGCAGGTCTACGGCAAGTCGGTGAAAATCACGCAACAGGATATCGACCAACTCAATGACGGCGGTCGTCCACGCTCCTGGAAGGCCGACCTGAAGATGATCGCGTCCGGTGGCTACCTCAAGCGGACCATCATGTGCGGCGTGCTCTACTTCGCGCAGATCACCCCGCAGTACGTACTCTACACCTTCGGCGGCATGATCCTGATGTCCGCCGGCATCAAGGGCGTCAACGCCTCGACCCTGGGTGAGCTGCTGATCGCGATCCTCTTCGCCATCGGTGTGGTGCCGGCGCTGAAACTGGTGGAAAGCTGGGGGCGCCGGCCCATGGTGCTGGTGCCCTTTGCCTTGATGGCCGTCCCGCTGTTCGCGCTGGGTCTCTGGGCTGACGCACCGGCCTGGTTCATCGTCAGTGCGTTCGCTTTCTACGCCTTCGTCTCGGGAGGGCCGAGCATCCTGGAGTGGATCTATCCCAACGAGCTGTTTCCGACGTCGGTGCGGGCGACCGCCGTGGGTGTCGCCGTCGGCTTCAGCCGCATTGGCGCGGCGACAGGTACCTACCTCACACCGATCGGCATCGAGTCGATCGGCCTGCAGGGCACACTGATGATCGGCGCGGCGGTGACCCTGCTGGCCTTCTTCATCTGCCTGGCCTGGGCACCGGAAACCAAGGGGCGCTCGCTGCAGCAATCGGCGTCATTGAATCTCGCAGGCTGAGCTGCCTGCACTGGCAGCAAGCTGCTCGACGATCGAGGGGCGGCGCTGCTAGTGTGTGAGCCATCCCCCGGGGGCGCAGGTGGCGCATGGTTGCCTGCGCCCCCGACGTTTTATCACCTCGACCACTGCAAGCACTCATGCCACTGAGTATTCAGGACATCATCGACAATGCGTCCCTGCGCACCCGCCTGTTGAGCGGCGCCGAGGGCACCCAACGGACCCTGCGCTGGGCGCATGTCTGTGAACTGGCCGACCCCAGCGAGTGGCTGGGCGAGGGTGACCTGCTGATGACCACGGGCATCGGCATTCCACGGCAGGCCGCGCAGCAGCGTGACTACCTGGTACGCCTGGCGGAGGCCAAGGTGGCCGGCCTGATGATCGGCGAGAACATGCAGGCGCCGGCGGACATTGGCGCACTGAACGAGCAGGCGGCGCTGCTGGGCTTTCCGGTGCTGCTGACCGACTATTCGGTGCCGTTTTCCGCAGTGACCAAGGCCATTCTCGATGCGCGCGACCAGGTTGAGGACCAGCGGCGCCGAGCCGTGGTGCGGCTCTACGAGAGCGCCAGGATCGGCCTGCGTCGCCTGGGGCTCAACGGCTTGCTGCTGAGGCTTTCGGCAGACGTCATGGCCAGCCTGTATCTGTTCGACACCCGCACCCTCAACCCTTGGGAGGAGGGGCTGGCGGGGTTGCCGCAGAGCTGGTTGCAGGTCCTTGGCAAACGCCCCCAGCCGATCAGCGACCTGGCGCGTTGTCATGACGGTGAGCAGGAAGCGCTGGTCATGGCGCTGCCGGCCTTGCCCGATTGCGGCATCCTGGCCAGTGGCGGCCCGTTGCTCGACTATGGGATCGTCCATCATATTGCCTCGCTGCTGACGATCGAGCTGGAACGGGTGCAAGGCGAGAACGAACGCCAGCTGCGCCTGGGCTCGGAGCTGATCGATGACCTGATCCACCTGCGGCTGCCCGAAAAGGCCGCCGATGAGCGCCTGGAACAGCTCGATTGCTGCGCGCGGCAGGCCCACCTGGTGTTGGCCAGGCCGCAGGGTTCACTGCCTGGAAGATGGCAACTCGAACTGGGCCGGCAACGCCAGAAGATGCTGGCGCGGCAGGTCGGCGATGAATTGGTGATGATCCTCGCCGAGCATGCGGCAACCCCGTTGCTGCAGTCCGTGCTGGGTTGCAGTATCGGCGTCAGCGCGCCTTTGGGTTCCGGGCTGCGGGTTCCCGAAGCCCTGCGCGAAGCGCGCCTGGCGCTGGCCCATGCCACCGCGTCGAGGCCTCTGGTGGACTACGCCAACGCCCTCGATGAGTCGTTCTGGTTGCCAGGCGACCTGGCCCAGGCCCGCAGCCTGTATCGGCGGGTGCTCGGCAACCTGGTCGATTACGACGAACAGAACGGTGGCCAGCTGATTCAGACCCTGCGCGTGTTCCTGGAACAGAATCGCTCGTGGCAAAAGTCATCGCAGATCCTCAACATCCACAAGCAGACGCTGATCTACCGGATCAGGCGCATTGAGGAAATCACCGGGCGCTCGCTGGACAGCACCGAAGGGGTGATCATCCTGTGGATCGCGCTGCGTTCGATGGATATCGCAGGTGCGGGCCAGGCGCCGCCTGGCCCCTAGTGGGTCAGATGCTGCGGGTGATACCGCCATCGACCCTGAGGTTCTGCCCGGTGATGTAGGCTGCGCCTGCGCTGGCGAGGAAGGCGACGGTGGCGGCAATTTCCTCGCTGGTGCCGTAGCGCTTGAGCGGCACGCTGTCGCGGCGCTGTTCGGTCTGCGGCAGGCTGTCGATCCAGCCAGGGAGGATGTTGTTGATCCGCACGTTATCGCCGGCGTACTGGTCGGCGAAGATCTTGGTGAAGGCGGCCAGCCCGGAGCGGAATACCGCCGAGGTCGGGAACATCTCGCTGGGTTCGAAAGCCCAGGCGGTGGAGATGTTGATGATCACCCCGGCCTGCTGGCGCTGCATGATCGGCGTGACCAGGCGGGCAGGGCGGATCACGTTGAGCAGGTAGGTTTCCATGCCCTTGTGCCAGTCCTCGTCGCTGATCTCCAGGATCGGTGCGCGCGGGCCATGCCCGGCGCTGTTGACCAGCACATCGATGCGTCCCCATTTTTCCACCACGGCATCCACCAGGCGCTGCAGGTCCTGCACCGACTGGTTGCTGCCGGTCACGCCGATACCACCAAGCTCATGGGCCAGCGCTTCGCCCTTGCCCGAGGAAGACAGGATGCCGACCTTGAAGCCGTCCGTGGCCAGGCGCCGCGCCGCCGCCGCGCCCATGCCACTGCCACCGGCGGTGATGATTGCCACTTTTTCTGCTGACATACGCTCTCCCAGGTTGCGCACCGTGTTGGTTCAGATCGATCCACCCTATCAGCAGGCGCGTCGACGAGGGAGGTAGCCGAGCTTTATCAAGGCAGTAGCTTAACTACTGGGTATCTGTTGCTTCAGCCAATCCTTGACCAGTAGCAGGAGGGGGGACTGTCGGGCCTTGCGGGGCCATACCAGGTAGAACGCCTTGTCGAGCCGAAGCTGCAGGGCGAACACCTGGACCAGCCGCCCGGCGGCGATATCGTCCTTGACGAACGCCTGGCTGGCGAGGGCGATGCCCTGGCCGCCGATGGCCGCTTCGATCGCCAGCGAGGTCTGGTTGAAGCGCATGTTTTTGGCGGTCGGTTGCCCGTGGTGGGGGAACAGCGCCGCGGTGAACTCGGGCCAGACATTGTGCGCGTCGTGCAGCATGGGGAAGTCCTGCAGGCCCGCGAAGCTGGTGGGGCGCGGCCTGCCGTCGAACAGGCGCGGACTGGCTACCGCGATGACCCGTTGCTCCATCAACAGTTCGGTGTTCAGGCCTGCGCCAAATGCGGGAGAACCGTAGCGAACGGCCAGGTCCACGGCATCGGTCTGGAAATGCGAGAGTCGGTCGGTCGCCAGGACCCGCAGGTCGACATCCGGGTGGGCGTCGGCAAAGGCCCCAAGCCGGGGAATCAGCCACTTCGAGGCAAAGCTTGGGGTGACACTGACCGTCAGGTGCGAGGACACCGGTTTGAGCAGCCGCGTCGCTTCATCGATCATGGTCAGTGCCGTGCGAATGCTGGTGCTGTAGGCCAGGCCGGCATCGGTCAGGCCCAGACCACGTGGCAGGCGATCGAACAGGCGGATGTTCAGCGTGGCCTCCAGGCCGCGTATTTGCTGTGCCACCGCCGCCTGGGTCACGCCCAGCTCCTCGGCGGCGAGGCGGAAGTTCAGGTGGCGCGCCACCACTTCGAACACCCGGAGTGCATTGAGGGGCGGCAGTGCCGGGAAACCTTCGGACATGGCAATGGAATTTCTATCGAATGGTGAGAGACACCGAGGCTAGCCCCTGGCGTGCGCAAAGGGAACCCGTGTCGTTGGAAAACTCACTGGCTGATCGAACTCTGGGACCGCAGCCTTGTGGCCGCTTCTCCGTCGACAAAGGAATGTAACCGGTTTCAAAGACGCTTCAAAAACGCTAAATTACTCGGCTGAACGTTTGCAACGACCGACCACTCGAAAACCAGAAGGCGCCGCTCCGAGCCGCCCAACGCCGATGAGGATTCAACAATGCCTGAGCATGCTCCCGATAACCCGCGCAGGGACTTCCTGCGCAAAACGCTGACCCTGATCCCCGTCGTGACGGTGGCGAGCACCGGCCTGGGCTTTGGCGCCGGCCAGTTGAGCGCAGCGCCTGTGCGCGAGCCACGGGTGCCTGCAACCCCGCCGCCAAGCCAGTACCAGCCGACCTTCTTCACCGCTGAGGAGTGGGCGTTCCTGCAGGCCGCCGTCTCTCGCATCATCCCGGCCGACGACCTCGGTCCCGGTGCGCTGGAGGCCGGTGCTGCCGAGTTCATCGACCGGCAGATGAACACTCCCTACGCCACGGGCGCGCAGTGGTACATGCAGGGGCCGTTCAAGGCCGATGCCGCCCCCGAGCTGGGTTATCAGTTGCAACTCAGTCCGCAACAGATCTATCGCCTGGGTATCGCCGCGGCGCAGGCGTGGTGCAAAACCACCACCGGTAAAACTTTTGACGCGCAAGACAGCGCTACCCGGGACCATGTTCTCCGCAAGATCGAGTCCGGTGAGGCCGTTTTCGAGCAAGTGCCGGCCAAGGTGTTTTTCAGTCTGTTGGTGCAGAACACCCGTGAAGGGTTCTTCTGCGACCCGATCCACGGGGGCAACCGCGGCATGGTCGGCTGGACGCAGATCGGCTTTCCGGGTGCCCGGGCGGATTTCATGGACTGGGTCGAGCGCAACGAACCTTACCCGTTCCCGGCAGTATCGATTCGCGGCGAGAGGGCGTAACCCATGGCCAACGCAATGAAAAAGGTCGACGCGGTGATCGTCGGTTTCGGCTGGGCCGGTGCGATCATGGCCAAGGAGCTCACCGAGGCCGGGCTGCACGTCGTGGCGCTGGAGCGCGGACCGATGCAGGACACCTACCCGGAAGGCAGCTATCCGCAGGTCATCGATGAGCTGACCTACAGTGTGCGCAAGAAGCTGTTCGTCGATGTCTCGAAAGAGACAGTCACCATCCGCCACAGCGTCAATGACGTGGCACTGCCCAATCGACAACTGGGGGCCTTCCTGCCGGGCAAGGGCGTCGGTGGCGCGGGGCTGCACTGGTCCGGCGTGCATTTCCGGGTCGACCCGATCGAGCTGCGCATGCGCAGCCACTATGAGGAGCGCTATGGCAAGCGCTTCATTCCCGAAGGCATGACCATCCAGGACTTCGGTGTCAGCTACGAGGAGCTCGAGCCCTATTTCGACTTCGCGGAAAAGGTCTTTGGCACCTCGGGCCAAGCCTGGACTGTCAAGGGCGAGCTCGTTGGCGAAGGCAAGGGCGGCAACCCCTACGCACCGGACCGCTCCAACCCGTTCCCGCTGCCCGCGCAGAAGAACGTGGTGTCGGCCCGGCTGTTCGAACAGGCGGCCAGCCACCTGGGCTACAAGCCCTACAACCTGCCTTCGGCCAACACCTCCGGGCCCTACACCAACCCCTATGGCGCGCAGATGGGACCGTGCAACTTCTGCGGCTTCTGCAGTGGCTACGTATGCTACATGTACTCCAAGGCCTCGCCGAACGTGAACATCCTGCCGGCGTTGCGCCAGGTGCCGAATTTCGAGCTGCGGGCCAACGCCCATGTGCTGCGGGTGAATCTCGACGACAGCAAGCGCAAGGCGACCGGCGTGACCTACATCGATGCCCAGGGGCGTGAAGTCGAGCAGCCGGCGGACATCGTCATTCTTTCCGCCTTCCAGTTCAACAACGTGCGCCTGATGCTGCTGTCCGGCATTGGCAAGCCTTACGACCCGATCAAGAACGAAGGGGTCGTGGGCCGCAACTTCGCCTACCAGAACATGGGCACGGTCAAGGCGTTCTTCGACAAGGACACCTACACCAACAACTTCATCGGTGCGGGCGGCAACGGTATTGCGATCGATGATTTCAACGCCGACAACTTCGACCACGGCCCGCATGGCTTCGTCGGTGGTTCGCCGATGTGGGTGAACCAGGCCGGTAGCCGGCCGATTGCCGGTATCGCCAACCCACCGGGTACGCCTGCCTGGGGCAGCGCCTGGAAGAAGGCCACCGCCGATTACTACACCCACCAGGTGTCAATGGACGCCCATGGCGCGCACCAGTCCTACCGCGGCAATTACCTGGACCTGGACCCGACCTACCGGGACGCCTACGGCCAGCCGCTGTTGCGCATGACTTTCGACTGGCAGGAAAACGACATCAGGATGAACCAGTTCATGGTCGACAAGCTGAGCAAGATCGCCCAGGCAATGAATCCCAAATCCATTGCCATCCTCGGCAAGAAGGTCAAGGAGCACTTCAACACCGCCAGCTACCAGACCACTCACCTCAACGGCGGCGCGATCATGGGCACCGACCCGAAGACCAGCGCCCTGAACCGTTACCTGCAGAGCTGGGACGTGCACAACGTGTTCGTTCCGGGCGCCTCGGCGTTTCCCCAGGGGCTGGGGTACAACCCGACCGGCCTGGTGGCCGCGCTGACCTACTGGTCGGCCCGGGCCATTCGCGAGCAGTACCTGAAAAACCCCGGCCCGCTGGTCCAGGCTTGAGGAGCGAGAGAACATGACGAAAATGTTGATCGCAGCGCTCCTGTTCAGCGCCAGTGCAACGGTCCAGGCGGCCGAATCCGGCGAGGCGCTGGTCAAGAGAGGCGAGTACCTGGCCCGTGCCGGCGACTGCGTGGCCTGCCATACCGCCAAGGGCGGCAAGCCTTTTGCCGGTGGCCTGCCGATGCCGACGCCGATCGGTACCGTGTACTCCACCAACATCACCCCGGACACCAGCGGCATTGGTCGCTACAGCTTCGAAGATTTCGACCAGGCGGTACGCAGGGGCATTGGCAAGGATGGCAGCACGCTGTACCCGGCCATGCCGTATCCGTCCTACGCGCGGGTCAATGACGAGGACATGAAGGCGCTCTACGCCTATTTCATGAAGGGTGTCGAACCCGTTGCACAGCCGAACCGGGCCACCGATATTCCCTGGCCGCTGAGCATGCGCTGGCCGCTGGCGATCTGGCGTGGCCTGTTCGCGCCAGAGGCCAAGGCCTGGGTGGCGCCGGCCAATGCCGACCCGGTTGTCAGCCGTGGAGCCTACCTGGTCGAGGGGTTGGGGCATTGTGGTGCCTGCCATACCCCGCGGGCGTTGACCATGCAGGAAAAGGCGCTCAACCCGCAGGAGGGTGATCAGTTCCTGGCCGGCAGTGCGCCGCTGGAAGGCTGGATCGCCAAGAGCCTGCGCGGTGACCACAAGGATGGCCTGGGCAGTTGGAGCGAGGAGCAGTTGGTGCAGTTCCTCAAGACCGGTCGCAGTGATCGCAGCGCGGTATTCGGCGGCATGAGCGATGTGGTCGAGCACAGCATGCAGTACATGACGGAGGCCGACCTGACCGCCATCGCCCGGTACCTGAAGACGCTGCCACCGAGCAAGGCGGACGACCAGCCGCACGTCTACGACAAGCAGGTCGCGGACGCCTTGTGGAAGGGCGATGACAGCAAGCCGGGGGCGTCGGTCTACATCGACAACTGCGCGGCCTGCCACCGCACCGACGGCCATGGCTATACCCGGTTCTTCCCGGCGTTGGCCGGCAACCCGGTGGTGCAGACGCAGGACCCGACCTCGCTCATTCACGTGGTGCTGGCCGGCGGGACGGTGCCTGCAACGCACTCGGCGCCCTCGAACATCACCATGCCGGCCTTCGGCTGGCGCCTGAGCGACCAGGAGGTGGCCGAGGTGGTCAGTTTCATCCGTAGCAGTTGGGGCAACCAGGGCAGTGCGGTGACGGCGGACGACGTGGCCAGGTTGCGTACACCTGAACTGGGCCAGACCTCAGGCAGCGACACGAGGAACGTCACCCGCAACTAGTGGCCACACAGGCCACTAGCCCATCTCCCGGGTCGGCTGGCTCCATGTCGCTGGCCGGCCCGGGTTTGTGCAGTGATTCCGGGAAAATCCGAGCGAAGGCGAACGGCTGGTTTTCGGCGAATGTTTGTTAACATCCGACGAACGGTAGATGACGGATGCGCCCGGTTTTGATGTATTGAAACCGGTTTCATTCATCGTCTCAAACAATAACCACAAGAGACCTTCGATGACGGATTTTCCTTCCAGCTCGCGAGAGCGGGTCACCATCAGCCAGGTCGCACGGGCTGCCGGCGTGTCAAAAGCGACCGTCTCGCGCTACATCGGCGGCGATCGGCAACTGCTGGCCGAGGCTACCGCACAGCGCCTCGCCGAGGTCATCCAGCGCCTGGGCTATCGTCCCAACCAGATGGCCAGGGGCCTCAAGCGCGGCCAGACGCGCCTGGTCGGCATGCTGGTGGCCGACATTCTCAATCCCTATTCGGTGGCGGTCATGCGCGGCGTCGAGAAGGCTTGCCGGCAGCACGGCTACACCCTGCTGCTGTGCAACACCAACCGCGACGACGAGCAGGAGCGCCATCACCTGCAGATGCTGCAGTCGTACAACATCGAAGGCCTGATCGTGAACACGCTCGGCCACCATCGCGGTGAACTGGTCGAACTGCAACGCGACATGCCGATGGTGCTGATCGATCGCCAGTTGCCGGAACTCAATGTCGACATGGTCGGCCTGGATAACGCCGACGCGGTCGAACAGGCCCTGGACCACCTGCAAGGGCGCGGCTATCGCGACATCCTCGCGGTGACCGAGCCCCTCGATGGCACCAGCTCGCGCCAGGAGCGGGTACAGGCCTTCACCGAATCCATTCAACGCCGTTCGGGCATCCGCCAGCAGATCCTGGAGATCACCTCGAGCCTTGAGGATGACCTGGGCAGCTTCCTCGACTCGAACGGCCATGGTCCACAGGCCATCTTCACCTGCAACGGCGTCGCCACCCTGGCCGTCACGCGCGCACTGCATGGCAGGGGCCAGCGCCTGTTCGAGGACGTCGGCCTGCTCGCGCTGGACGAGCTGGACTGGTACCCGCTGGTTGGCAGCGGTATCACCGCGTTGGCCCAGCCGACCGAATCCATTGGCGTCACGGCCTTCGAGTGCCTGCTCAGGCGCCTGCGTGGAGAGGGCGACGAGCCCCGGCGAATCGACCTCAAGGCTGAGCTGATCGTCCGAGGGTCCACTCACCTGAACAACTGAGCGGTTGTGCAGATGGTTTTCTGCCAATCAAAAATGAAACCGGTTTCATCAAGGATAACAACAATGCGCTTGAACCCCGTTTCCATCAGTCTCTCCAGCTTTGGTGCCGACGCTGTACGGCAGTCTGGCCAGGAGAGTTTTCTGCAGTTGCTGGCGGCTGCCGGCGTGTCTCGTGTCGAGTTTCGCGAGGAACTGTTCGACGGAGCGCCGGATACCGCAGCCCTGCGCTCGGCGACTGCGGCACTGGACCTTGAGTGCCTGTTCTCCTCGCCGCTCGAGCTGTGGACCGAGCAGGGCACACTCAATCCGCTGCTGCCGCAGAAGCTGGCGCTGGCGAGCCGTCTGGGGGCCGTGGCACTCAAGGTCTCGCTTGGGCATTACCAGCCTCGATGCGAGGTGTCGGCCTTGCGGGCATTGGTCGCTGCCGGCAGCCCCAGGCTGCTGGTGGAAAATGACCAGACCGTGCAAGGCGGGCGAATCGCGCCCTTGCTGGGTTTCTTCGAGCGGGTCGAGGCCCTGGAGCTTCCCGTCGGCATGACCTTCGACATCGGCAACTGGCATTGGCAGGACGAGTCGGCCATCCGGGCCGCACGCATGTTCGGCCGATGGGTGCAGTATGTGCACTGCAAGGCCGTGGAGCGCCAGCCCTCGGGGCGCCTGGTCGCGGTGCGGCCACGTGCGGCCGACCTGATGGCCTGGGCGGCACTGCTGGGTGAGTTCACCCCAGGCGTGGTGCGGGCGGTGGAATATCCCCTGGTGGACGACGATCTGTTGGCGCTCACGCGTGCCCAGGTCAACAACCTGGCCAGGCTCGGACTGGGCGAGGAGGTCAGCCATGTTTGAACACGATGTGCTGTGCTTCGGCGAGACCATGGCGATGTTCGTCGCCGACCAGCCGGGTGATCTTGCCCAGGTCAGCCAGTTCACCAAGCGGATCGCCGGTGCCGACAGCAATGTCGCCATCGGGCTGTCCCGGCTGGGCTTCAGGGTGCGCTGGCTGAGCCGGGTCGGGAGTGACGCCCTGGGGCGCTTCGTCGTCGACAGCCTGCGACAGGAAGGACTGGATTGCCAGGGCGTCGAGGTCGATCCCCTGCACGCCACGGGCTTCCAGCTCAAGGAGCGGCGCGATGATGGCGGTGACCCGAGTGTGGAGTACTTTCGGCGCAACTCGGCGGCCAGTCACCTGTCGCCGGCCATGATCGAGGGGCAGCACCTGCAGGTCCGTCACCTGCATGCCACGGGCATTCCGCTGGCGTTGTCGCCGACCTGCCGGGCGCTCTCGCATGCGCTGGTGGACACCATGCGCGAGGCCGGCCGAAGCATCTCCTTCGACCCCAACCTGCGCCCCTCGTTGTGGCCCGATACCGCGACCATGGTGCGCGAAGTCAACGCGCTGGCGGTGAAGGCCGACTGGCTGCTGCCGGGCCTGGAGGAAGGGCGCCTGCTGACCGGGTTGCGCGAGCCGGCCGATATCGCGGCGTTCTACCTCGACCGCGGCGCCGAGCGGGTGGTGATCAAGCTGGGAGAGCAGGGCGCCTACTTTCGTACACAGCGAAACGAGGGGTATGTCCCGCCGGTCATCGTGCCCAAGGTGATCGACACGGTCGGTGCGGGCGATGCGTTCGCTGTCGGCGTGCTCAGTGGCCTGCTCGAAGGCCACGAGCTGGCCCGGGCGGTCGCGCGTGGCAACTGGTGCGGCAGCCGCGCCGTCCAGTCGCGCGGCGACATGGAGGGATTGCCCTGGCGACATGAACTCGAGGAACAGGACAAGCGCAGGAGCGCTTGAGCCATTCAAACCGGATTGCCGAAACCTGTTGCGACAACAATAACAAGCTCAGGAGAGTGAATCATGCAAACGACAAGCCTCGCCCCTCGCCGTTGGTGGTACATCATCCCCATCGTCTTCATCACCTACAGCCTGGCCTACCTGGACCGTGCCAACTATGGCTTCGCCGCCGCGTCCGGCATGGCTGAAGACCTCAAGATCACCCCGGCGCTGTCCTCGCTGCTGGGGGCACTGTTTTTCCTCGGCTACTTCTTCTTCCAGGTGCCAGGCGCCATCTACGCTGAAAAGCGCAGCGTGAAGAAACTGATCTTCGTCAGCCTCATTCTCTGGGGGGGACTGGCGACACTCACCGGCATGGTCAGCAACGTCTACATGCTGGTTGCCATCCGCTTCCTGCTGGGCGTGGTGGAGGCAGCGGTGATGCCGGCCATGCTGGTGTACCTGTGCCACTGGTTCACGCGGGCGGAACGCTCGCGGGCCAATACCTTCCTGATCCTCGGCAACCCGGCCACCATCCTGTGGATGTCGGTGGTGTCGGGCTATCTCATCCAGCACTTCGACTGGCGCTGGATGTTCATCATCGAAGGCTTGCCCGCGGTGATCTGGGCACTGCTCTGGTGGCGCCTGGTCGACGACCGGCCCGCCCAGGCCAACTGGCTGAGCGAGGCGCAGAAGGCGGACCTGCAGGCGGCGCTGGCGGCCGAGCAGCAGGGAATCAGGCCGGTGAAGAACTACCGCGAGGCGTTCCGCTCCCCGCAGGTGATCGTGCTGTCGCTGCAGTACTTCTGCTGGAGCATCGGCGTGTACGGTTTCGTGCTCTGGTTGCCGTCGATCCTCAAGCAGGCGGCCAACGTCGACATCGTGCAGGCGGGCTGGCTGTCGGCGGTGCCGTACCTGGCGGCGGTGCTGGCGATGATCGGCGTGTCCTGGGCGTCCGATCGCCTGCAGAAACGCAAGCGTTTCGTCTGGCCGCCGCTGCTGGTCGCCGCGCTGGCGTTCTATGGCTCCTATGCCCTGGGCAGCGAGCACTTCTGGCTGTCCTACGCGCTGCTGGTGGTTGCCGGGGCCTGCATGTACGCCCCTTATGGCCCGTTCTTCGCGATCGTGCCGGAGATCCTCCCCAGCAACGTGGCCGGGGGCGCCATGGCGCTGATCAACAGCATGGGCGCCCTCGGCTCCTTTGGTGGCTCGTGGCTGGTGGGCTACCTCAACGGGATGACCGGTGGTCCGGGAGCCTCCTACCTGTTCATGTGCGGTGCACTGCTCACGGCTGTGGTGCTGACCGCCGTACTCAACCCTTCGCAGACGCGGCGCCCGGGTGCCCGTCTGGCCGTAACGCACTAGGGAATACTGGGATGAAGAAGAGAATCGTGCTGTACAAGCGGCTGTCCGAAGACCTGATGGCACGGCTGCAGGAGCAGGTCGAGGTGACCTGGGTGGACATGGCGCAACCGGATGGCCTGGCCCGCTTGCGCGATGCCTTGCCCGGCGCCCATGGGCTGCTGGGCGCCAGTCTGCGGATCGACGCCAGCCTGCTCGACCTGGCCCCGCAGCTGGAGGTGATTTCCAGTGTGTCGGTAGGCGTGGACAACTATGACGTGGCGCAGCTGACCCGGCGTGGGGTGTTGTTGACCAACACCCCGGACGTCTTGACCGAGACGACGGCCGACACGGGGTTCGCGCTGATCCTGGCGAGTGCCCGCCGGGTCGTTGAGCTGGCCGACTGGGTGCGTGCGGGGCACTGGAAGGCGAGCCTGGGGCCGGCGCATTTTGGCAGTGACGTGCATGGCAAGACGTTGGGCATCGTCGGCATGGGCCGTATTGGCGAGGCACTGGCCAGGCGCGGTGCGGCCGGTTTCGGCATGCGCGTGCTCTACCACAGCCGTGGGCCCAAGCCCGAGGTGGAGGCCCGCTACGCCGCGCGCTATTGCAGCCTCGATGAGTTGCTGGGCCAGGCCGACTTCGTCTGCCTGACCGTGCCGTTGAGTGCCCATACGCAGGGGTTGATCGGTCGTCGTGAACTCGCCCTGATGAAGCCCGAGGCGATCCTGGTGAACATCGCGCGAGGGCGGGTCGTGGATGAAGCGGCGCTGATCGATGCCTTGCGTGAAAAGCGTATTCGCGGCGCAGGCCTGGACGTCTTTGCCCAGGAGCCGCTGGCGATCGATTCACCGCTGCTGAGCCTGGACAACGTGGTGGCGACACCGCATATCGGCTCGGCCACTCGGGAGACGCGCCAGGCGATGGCCAGCTGTGCCGTGGACAATCTGCTCAGTGCGGTGGCTGGAGTCCGTCCACCTGACCTGGTCAACGAGAGCGCATGGGGCGTTCGGGCGGCTGGGCCGCAGTAGGTCGATCCCGGCGGCCGCGCTCACTCGGCAAAACAGAACTCGGTCTGCTGGATCGACGGGGCCGGCTGCCGGGGCCGCGAAGTGGGGCGGCGCTGCGGCACTGGCAGTTCTTCCTCGAACGGGATCTGCAGCTTCTTCAGCGCTCCCGAGCGGGCCAGCTCGGTCGCTTCCTGTTCGATGCGACTGACCAGCACCTTGATCGACTCGCCGGTCTGCGCGCCCAGCGTGACGGCCATCAGCGTCAGCGGGCTCACGTTCAACGGAACACTCAAGGCACTGATCATTTCCAGCGTCGGGCAGCACTGGCCGCGCTCGAGCTTCGAGATGTACGTTCGGCTGCTGACTTCGGCGAGTTTTTTCTGTGACAGTCCACGTGTAGCGCGCAGGGCTTTGAGTACAGCGGCAAAGGTTGCTTTGAGCGACATAAAACGTTCCGTGAGAGGGGCATTCCTGTGTCAAACGGGAGAACTTTTCCGATGGAAATCAACGTCCCAGAGCTGACGAGGCTACCACAGCCAAGTCAGTTTCCGCTTCAGCCCCGGGCGTGATTTTTCCATGTGACCTGATTCTCCATTCCCTCTTTGCACCAGGCTATCGATTGAACCGCTCGACCAGGGAGTACTGGGTGGAGGCGGTCTTGCTCAAGTCCTTGCTCAGCTCCGTCGACAGGTTGGCCTGCTCCGAGGAGCGATCGGCCAGTTGGGCAATGGTGCTGATGTTGCGACTGATTTCTTCGGCGACCGCCGACTGTTCCTCCGTGGCGGTGGCGATCTGGGAGGTCATGTCGGTGATGTGGGCGACGGCCTCGCTGATGCCGACCAGCGCCTTGTCCGCCTCGAGCACCCAGGCGACACCTTCTTCGGCCTGGCGGTTGCCGTTCTCCATGGTTTGCACCGCGTTGTGGGACGAGGCCTGGAGTTTGGTGATCAGTTCATGGATCTGGCTGGTCGATTGCGAGGTTCGCTGTGCCAGTTGCCGGACCTCATCGGCGACCACCGCGAAGCCGCGGCCCATTTCACCGGCGCGTGCGGCCTCGATGGCGGCGTTCAGAGCCAGCAGGTTGGTCTGGTCTGCAATACCTTTGATCACATCGACCACGGTGCCGATTTCGTTGCTGTCCTTGGCCAACTGCGCCACCGTCGCGCCAGTCTCGCCGACGACCGCCGAAAGGCGCTCGATGGCCTGGCGCGTATCGCGGGCCACATCGCGGCCACGGCTGGTGAGCAGGTTGGCCTGCTGGGTGGCATCGGCGGTGCGCTGGACATGGCTGGCGACTTCCTGGGTGGTGGCCGCCATCTGGTTGACCGCGGCGGATACCTGTTCGGTTTCCAGGCGTTGGCGATCCAGGCCTCTGGAGCTGTCACTGGCCAACAGGTCGGATTGCCCGGCCAGCTCGCTGACCTGTTCGGCGGTGTCCTGCAGGCGCGTCAGGCAGGTCTTCAGGCGCGAGCTCTGGCTGACCAGGGCGGTTTCCAGGCGCCCCTGGTGGCCGCGGGCATCGCTGTACATCTTCGCCAGCAGGGCGTCGCTGGTCGAGGCTTCGACCAGCTGCAACAGGCGCAGGGTCCCTTGTTTCTGCCAGCGTGAAGAGAGCAGGCAGAGCGGCACTGAAACAACGGCGGTCAGGGCAATCGCCACGGGGGCACTGAGGTACAGGCCGCTCAAGGTGCCTGCCAGGCCCAGGACCAGGTAGGGCAGGTAGTCGAGCAGCGCCGGCAGCCAAGTGTCCTGGCGCGGCACGGCCGGCTTGCCCTGGGTGATGCGCTGGTACAGGGCCTCTGCGCGGCGCACCTGGTCGGCCGTCGGCTTGACCCTGACCGACTCGTAGCCCACCACCTGGCTGCCTTCGAAGATCGGTGTGACGTAGGCGTTGACCCAGTAGTGATCGCCGCTCCTGGCGCGATTCTTGACGATGCCCATCCATGGCTGGCCCTGCTTGAGGGCGCTCCACATGTGGGCAAAGACGGCCGGGGGAACATCGGGGTGGCGGACGATGTTCTGCGGCGCGCCAATCAGGTCGGCGCGATCGAAACCGCTGATGTCGACAAAGGCATCGTTGCAGTAGGTGATCACGCCTCGGGCGTCTGTCGTCGAGATGAGCTTCTGTTGCGGGGCAAGCGAGATTTCATGCTGTGTAACAGGCTGGTTGTTTCGCATTCCGACGGCTCCTGTCTTCCATGCAAAGCTATCTGCTGACGTTATGACGGGAAAAAGGGGGACTCGGATAGAGACTCTAGTTCAACTAATCGGGCCTGTTGGGGCGCCAGGTGCCTGCTCTACGCCAGCCGCACCGAAGGGCTCGATACCCCTGAATGCAGGCAGCAAGCGCGCTCGGGCGGTGTCGGTGAACAGAGCGATGATTGGATGGGGCCACTGTTTGTGTGGGAACTGATACACGATTTTTGATAAATCGTACTTTTTTCGACTCGTCCCCCTTGTTGGTAACAGATTTTTACAAGTGGCTTGGAGCTCATCCGGGCCGATGATCAAGGGAGATCGGGTGAATGGTTGATGTGACGCGTCGTTCGGTGGTGGGGCTGATGGCAGCGCTGCCGTTGTTGAGTGGGGCGGGGCGGGCGTTGGCCGCGACGTTGCCTGCCACGCCCAAGGCTTCCTCCGGCGAGGTCTATCTCAACTTCAACGAGAACCCCTGGGGGCCCTCGGCGGCGGCGCGCAAGGCCATGGCCGAGGGAGTGGCGCTGTCGGGCCGTTATCCCTACAAGTTCCAGTACCGCCTGGTGGACCTCCTGGCACGGCAACTGTCGGTCCCCGAGGAACATATCGAGATCTATGCCGGCTCCAAGGTCGCCCTGCAGCAGGCGGTGCTGGCCTACACCGGCAGCCGCAGCCTGGTGTTGGCGACCCCCACCTATGAGGCGCCGCGCATGGCGGCCGAGGCCCATGGCGCGACGGTGCACGAGGTCCCGCTCGATGCGGCGCATGCGCATGACATCAATGCGATGCTGGCGGCGGACACCCAGCTGGGGGTGATCTACATCTGCAACCCGAACAACCCGACCGGGACACTCACGCCGATGGCCCAGATCGAGCGAGCCTTGAAGGAGAAGCCCGCTGGTGCGCTGGTGGTGGTCGACGAGGCCTATATTCACTACTGCGATGCGCCCAGCTGCGTGCCGCTGGTCAAGGATCACCCCGACCTGCTGGTGCTGCGTACCTTCTCCAAGATCTACGGCATGGCGGGCGCGCGCCTGGGGTACGCGGTTGGCCAGCCGGCACTGCTGGCGAAGTTGAACGTGCTGGGTGAGCAGAATGTCGCTGCCGCGGCTTCATTGCTGGGCGCGATCGCCAGCCTCGAGGACCGCACGCTGCTGCCGGAGCGCAAGCAGAGCAACACGCGTATCCGCGATGAAAACATGACCTGGTTCCGCGACCGTGGGTTCACCTGCACCGCCGCCCAGGGCAATTTCTTCATGGTCGACCTGCGCCGCCCGGCCCAGGAGGTCGTCCAGGGGCTGGCGCAGCACGGAGTACGGGTGGGGCGAATCTGGGAGAACTGGCCGAACTGGGTGCGCATCACCGTCGGCAAGGAGGAGGAGATGGCACGCCTGAGAAGCGCCTTTGCCTTGGTGGCTTTGCCGGCCAAGCGCTGACCTTCTGGTACTGACGTGACGGCGATCACATTTTTCGCAGGTTATTGCCTGTTTGGGGGCATCACGCTGCAGGCAGATTGTAACAGTTGGGCTACGCTGATTCGGCAAGAGCTGCCTCAAGCTCCACTTCAGGGATGATCGTCATGCTTCCAGAACGTGAATTGTGCCAAATCATTGAGTCCGGCTTTCTGCCGCTGTCCTGTTCCTGCACCGTCAACGGCAACGGTTCGCTGATGGTGAAGATCTTCGACCCGATTTCCGGGCGCGTGGACCTGCAGCTCAATGGTGTCGCCGTCAGCAGCTTCGACAGCGTTCGTTCGGTCGCCAACTTCATTGGCGAACTGCGCACCGAGATGCAGGCCGGGCGCCGGGCCTTCGCCGGCGCGATCTAGCGCGGATCAGCCCGCTACTGCGGCGAGGGGCCGGCGAGCGCCCTGCAGGTGGGTGGCGATCACGGTGTTTTTCAGCAGATAGGCAATGGTCATCGGCCCGACGCCACCTGGCACCGGAGTGATGGCGCTGGCCACGGTACGTGCGCTGGCGTAGTCGACATCACCGACCAGGCGCGGACCCGCCTCGGTTTCGATACGGTTGATCCCGACGTCGATCACCACGGCCCCCGGCTTGAGCCAGCTGGCATCGATCAACTGCGGCCGCCCGACGGCTACCACCACGATATCGGCCAATCGGCACAGCGCTGGCGCATCGATGCTGCGAGAATGAATCACACTCACCGAACAGTGCGCTTGCAGCAGCAGGGTCGCCATGGGCTTGCCGACGATGTTCGAGCGACCGATGACCACTGCGTGCAGGCCGCTCACATCGCCACAGGTTTCCTGCAGCAGGCGCATGCAGCCACTGGGCGTGCAGGGTGTCAGCACCTCGGCACCCTGGACCAGGCCGCCGACGTTTTCCCGATGAAAGCCGTCGACGTCCTTGATCGGGTCGATGGCGTGGATCACCGCCTGTTCCTCGATATGCGCCGGTAGCGGCAATTGCACCAGGATGCCGTTCACCGCCGGGTCGGCGTTGAGTTCGGCAATCAGTTGCAGGACTTCGGCCTGGCGGGTGCTGGCCGGCAGGCGATGTTCCAGGGAGCGGATACCGGCTTCCTCGGCACGCAGCAGCTTGTTGCGCACGTAGACATGGCTGGCTGGGTCATCGCCGACCAGCAGCACGGCAAGGGAGGGGATGACACCTTGCCCGGCCAGGGCCGCGACGTCCTCGCGGACTTCTTCGAGTACCCGGGCGGCAATGGCCTTGCCGTCGATATCACGGGCGAGGGAAGGGGTATTGCTCATGGATTGCGTCACCGTCGTCTGTAGCCAAAAGATCGGCAGCAGCTTGAATGCGGGGGTCAAGGCGCTGGCGGAATGACGGGAATATAGCACCTGCGTGTCGAGGGGCGGTGTGACATAGCGCAGCAGGTTGGCGGTGGAGCAGGGGCTCACCACGATCTGGTGGGAGCCGGCTTGCTGGCGATAGCGGTGTGTCAGGCGCTGCTGAATTCTCTGGATGACCGCCTGCGGCGGATCGCCAGCAAGCCGGCTCCCACAAGGGATTGGTGGAAGCCGGCAGATGGGAGGCTATACCGGACTCAGCGGAACGCCGGCACCACGTGCTGGATGAACAGCTCCAGCGACTTCTTCTTCTCGGCGTGCGGCAGGCTGTTGTCACACCAGAAGCTGAATTCGTCGACGCCCAGTTCCTGGTAGTAGCGGATACGAGTGATGACCTCTTCCGGTGTGCCAATCATGGTGTTCTTGCGGATGTTCTCCAGTTCGAATTCCGGACGCTCGGCGAACTTCTCTTCCGGGCTCGGTGCCAGGAAACCATTTTCCGGTACCTGCTTGTTGCCGAACCAGGCGTCAAAGGTGCGGTAGAACTTGTTGATGGCGGTGGCGCCGACTTTCCAGCCTTCCGGATCGTCCTTGGCATGCACGTGGGTGTGGCGCAGCACCATCAGTTGTGGGCGTGGTACGTCGGGGTTGTTGTCCAGGGCCGCCTGGAACTTGTTCTTCAGGTCCAGGACTTCCTCGTCGCCCTTCATCAGCGGCGTCACCATGACGTTGCAGCCGTTGGCGACGGCGAAGTTGTGCGAGTCCGGGTCGCGGGCGGCGATCCACATCGGCGGGTTGGGCTTCTGGACGGGCTTGGGCACGCTGGTGGAGGTCGGGAACTTCCAGATCTCGCCATCGTGGGCGTAGTCGCCTTGCCACAGGGCGCGAACCACCGGAACCATTTCCCGCAGGGCCAGGCCGCCGGACGAGGCAGGCATGCCGCCGGCCATGCGGTCGAATTCGACCTGGTAGGCACCCCGGGCCAGGCCGACTTCCATCCGGCCGTTGCTGATCACGTCGAGCAGGGCGCATTCGCCGGCAACCCGCAGCGGGTGCCAGAACGGCGCGATGATGGTCCCGGCGCCCAGGCGAATGGTGGTGGTGCGAGCCGCGAGGTAGGCCAGCAGCGGCATCGGGCTGGGCGAGATGGTGTATTCCATCGCGTGGTGCTCGCCGATCCAGACGGTGCTGAAACCACCGGCTTCAGCCATGAGCGTCAGTTCGGTCAGGTCTTCGAACAGTTGGCGGTGGCTGACGCTTTCGTCCCAGCGTTCCATGTGTACGAACAGGGAAAATTTCATGACGCTTACCTCGGGTCTCTTGTAGTTGGCCGGTCGAATGCGGGCCTGTTGCCTGGATGGCGCGCGGGGCGCAGCCGGATATGTTCAAGCGGTTCGAGTCGCCCAGCACACGACTGGTCCCTCGATAAGGTGTTGGTATACCATAATATGGAATATCCGCAAAACCTTTCTCTCCGACAAATCGCACTCACCTGACAAGGAAGGCGTGCTACCTGATGAACATAAAACAAAAACTGACCCTGGCATTCGCTGCGATTGCCGCCTTGCCTGTCATTCTCGTGGCAGTCCTGATCATCCTCAATCTGCGCAACGACGCCCGCGAGGCGTTCCTGGACAGCAGTGGCCGGGAAATCCGCCAGGTCGAGAACGCCATGCAACTGTTCTTCGAAGGCATCACCCAGAACGTCGATTACCTCGCCGAAGCACCCCCTCTGCAAAATATAGATGGCCAGCTCAAGCGCTACCTGGACGCCGACGCCCCGAAGGTTGCCATGGGCGAGCAGGACCAGCAGGTGTTCCGGCTGTTCGCGCAATTGGCCAAGAGCCATCCGGCCTACACCTACCTGTCACTGGGGACCCGGGAGGGTGGCTATGTGTTCTGGCCCGGCGATCCCAACCTCAACAGCTACGACCCGCGTACTCGCCCCTGGTACAAGGCCGCGATGGCCCAGCCGGGCAAGACCCTGCGTACCGGCGCCTACTACTGGGCTGCGGACAACGTGGTGCTGGTCAGTACCGTGCGCAGCTTCGCCAATCACCTGGGCGAGCAGGGCGGGGTGGTGAACATCGACGTCTCGCTCAAGCAGTTGACCGACCTGGTCAAGCAGATACGCCTGGGCGACAGTGGCTACCTGATGCTGACCGAAGGCAGTGACAAGGTGCTGGTGGACCCGCAACAGCCCGACCACAACTTCAAGAACCTCAGCCAACTGGGTGATGGCTACGCGAACCTCGCCAAGGCCGGCAAGGGGCTGGTCGAGGTCGAGCTGGGCGGTGAGCGCTACATGGCCAATGTCCAGCCTTCCGAGGCCCTGGGCTGGCGTTTCGTCGGCCTGGTGCGTGAAAGCGAGGTGATGGCCGGCGTCACGCGCCTGACCTGGGTCATCGCTGCCATCGCCGTGGTCTGCGCCGTGCTGTTCGCCTTTGCCGGCGCGTTTTTCGCCGGCCTCATCGTGCGGCCGATTCGCGGCGTGGCCAATGGCCTGGAAGGCATCGCCCAGGGCGAGGGCGACCTGACCGCCCGCCTGGAAGTACGCGGTCGGGATGAAACGGCGCAACTGGCAGGCTGGTTCAACCAGTTCCTGGAGGCGATCCGCAGCCTGATCCAGCGCATCGGCGAAGCGGCCGTGCAGATCCACACGACCTCCGGCAGCACCACCGTGGTGTCCCAGGAAATGGCCGAGGTCGCGGCACGCCAGCGCGAGGCGGTGGACATGGTCTCGACCGCCTTTCATGAAATGGTCGCCACCTCCAACGAAGTGGCGCGCTCCTGCAACCAGGCCGCCGACTCGGCGGACACCGGACAGCGCCAGGCCCACAGCGGGCAGAAACAGATCGAGACGGCGGTGAGCAAGGTCGACCGACTGAGCCAGGAGATCGGCCTGTCTGCCGAGGCCATGCAGCAACTGGCGCAGGACAGCAACGACATCCAGTCGATTCTCGGCACCATCCGCTCGATTGCCGAGCAGACCAACCTGCTGGCGCTCAACGCGGCGATCGAGGCCGCCCGTGCCGGTGAGCAGGGTCGTGGCTTTGCCGTGGTGGCCGATGAGGTGCGCGCGCTGGCCAAGCGCACGGCCGATTCCACCGGCGAAATCGATGAACTGCTCGGCACCCTGGCGCGCCGCACCCAGCAGATGGGCAAGCAGATGCATGCCAGCCTGGAGGTGTCCCAGGAGACCGTGGTGTCGATCAATGAGGCGCGGGCCAGTTTCGAGCTGATCCGCGAATCGGTGGACGTGATTCGCGACATGAACACCCAGATCGCCACCGCGGCTGAAGAGCAGCACCAGGTGGCCGAGGACATCAATCGGCACATCAGCCAGATTCATGGCGATGCGCAGTTGGTGGCGAATCTGGCGGACTCCACCAGCCAGGACGCGAGGAGTCTGACGCAGTTGTCGGAGACCTTGAACCAGTGGGTCCGGCGTTTCCGGACCTGAGGCGGGGAGCGCGGCGGTGCCGGTTGGCACTGCCGCATCGAGGTTCGATCAGGCGACGGCAGGCAGCGCGCCCATCTTGCCGTTGCAGTACACCAGCGGGCCGTTCTCGCGTTGCGGCACGATCAGGTTCTTCACCGCGCCGACCATGATGGCGTGGTCGCCGCCCTCGTATTCACGCCACAGCTCGCATTCAATGATCGCCGTGGCATTGGCCAGCAGCGGATTGCCCAGCTCGCTCAGGGTCCACTCGATGCCTTGCGCCTTGTCCTTGCCCTTGCGGGCGAAGGCGTAGGCCTCTTTCTGCTGCGCTTCGGACAATACGTGGATGGCGAAGCGCTTGCTCTTGATCAGGTGCGGGTACGAATCGGAGCTGTAGTTGGGGCAGAACAGCACCAGCGCCGGCTCCATCGACAATGAACTGAAGGCGCTGGCGGTGAGGCCAACGATCTGGCCGTCGTCGTCCAGGGTGGTGATCACGGTGACACCGGACGGGAACGAGCCCATGACTTGCTTGTAGAGGGTTGCGTCGATCATTGAAGGTACCTCGGGCGCCGGGAAGGCGGTTTTTTGTTTGATTATTGTCTGATGGTATACCGTAATTTTGTCTTTGCAAGGGCTTTTTCAGGGGCCCGACAAACGTTGTTTTATTGACGAAGGACCAGTATTTACGGGGCTTTCAGTTGATTCTATTGGCTTTTTTCAGAGCGAAAAGACGGATCAGATGGCCTTGGAAAGTACGGATCAGTCTTGTGGAATTTTTGGAATACCATAATATGGTGTTCATCTGAGCGGGTGCCGCAGAGCGCCCCCTGGTTTGGCTTCGTACAAAGATAAGAACAGACAAAACCGAGTTCATGACTATGTCCCAGCAAGATCCGTTGATCGAACAGCACACGGTCGACTACGTGCCGTTGGCCGAGCGCCATGGCAAGGCGCGTGACCTGTTTACCCTGTGGTTCAGTACCAACATCGCGCCCCTGCCGATCGTCACCGGGGCGATGGTGGTGCAGGTGTTCCACCTCAATCTGTTCTGGGGGCTGATCGCGATCGCCCTCGGGCACCTGATCGGAGGTCTGGTGATCGCCCTGGCATCGGCCCAGGGTCCAAGGATGGGCATTCCGCAAATGGTGCAGAGCCGCGGCCAGTTCGGTCGTTACGGCGCACTGCTGATCGTGTTCTTCGCCGCGATCATCTACGTCGGCTTCTTCATTTCCAACATCGTCCTGGCGGGCAAGTCCATCACCGGGATCGTCCCGTCGATGCCGATGTCGGCCAGCCTGTTGATCGGTGCGCTGGGGGCGACGGCCATCGGCGTGATCGGCTACCGCTTCATCCATAGCCTGAACCGCCTGGGTACCTGGATCATGGGCAGCGCCTTGCTCGCCGGGTTCATCTATATCTTCGCCCATGATCTGCCGGCGGATTTCTTCAGCCGTGGTGCGTTCAACCTGTCCGGTTGGGTGGCCACGGTGTCGCTGGGGGTGATCTGGCAGATCAGCTTCTCACCCTACGTGTCTGACTACTCGCGCTACCTGCCGGTCGATATCGGCATCAGCCGGCCGTTCTGGGCGACCTACCTGGGCGCGTCACTGGGCACGATCCTGTCGTTCTCCTTCGGCGCGGTAGCGGCCCTGGCCACCCCCGAGGGCACCGAGGCGATGCTGGCGGTCAAGCAGGCCACCGGTTGGCTGGGGCCGATCCTGATGGTGCTGTTCCTGCTCAACATCATCAGCCACAACGCGCTCAACCTGTATGGCGCGGTGTTGTCGATCGTTACCTCGATCCAGACCTTTGCGGTGAACTGGACACCGAGCATCAAGGTTCGGGTGCTGCTCTCGGCGGTGATTCTGGCCGGCTGCTGCCTGGTGGCACTGGGCGCTTCGGCGGACTTCATCTCGCACTTCATCGGGCTGATCCTGGCGCTGCTGCTGGTGCTGGTGCCGTGGGCTTCGATCAACCTGATCGACTTCTACATCATCAAGCGCGGGGAGTACGACATCGCTTCGATCTTCAGTGCGGATGGGGGCATCTACGGGCGCTTCAACCTGCATGCGATCGTGGCGTATTTCATCGGGATCCTGGTGCAGTTGCCGTTTGCCAATACGTCGCTGTATGTGGGGCCTTATGCCAATCTGGTGGAAGGGGCGGATCTGTCGTGGTTGGTGGGGTTGGTGGTGACGTGTCCGCTCTACTACTGTCTGGCGACGCGGACTCGCAAGGAGCGGGTGAAGGCGGGGCGGTTGAGGATTGCTGACTGACCTCTCTGGTTGACGGAAAAGGGGCGCCGGGGGGGATGTTCTGGGCGCCCTTTTTTGATTGTGTACATATCCGTTTGTGCGTTTAGCTGATGTTACGGTTTCGCCCCTTACGGGCGAGTCCCTTTTGCCAAACGACGCAAAAGGAACCAAAAGGTCTTGCCCCTCCATTGGCCCCTCGCTGCGCGAGGGGTTCCTTCGCTCCGGTCCTGTTTCGAGAGCACGCCGTGACGGGCCATCCATGGCCCAACACGGCTCGCCCGGCCTCCCTGCCGGGCGACTCTCGAAACAGAACCTCCACTCAGCCGGCTGGGAACGGGGCCGGTAGATCAAAAGCAAGATCAAAAGCCAAAGCCAAAGCCAAAGCCAAAGCCGAGTTCTTGGTTGAGCTGGATACTGCAGCCGCCACATGCCTCCTGTGGGAGCCGGCTTGCTGGCGATGGGATCGTGTCCCTAGAAGTGGTGTAACTGAACCAACCGAAGGCGCCCTGCGGGCGAAAGAGGTGGGTCATCGTGGTTCTTGGCTAACGTTGAGTTTGCGGACTTAACCTTCACCAGGAAACCACGATGACCAAGCCCACTATCGCATTGACCGAGTTGGTTGAGAAAGGGGCAGACGCTGATCTGCTCAAGCAAATGATCCAGTTTGTTGCCCAGCGCATGATGGAGTTCGACGTCGAGGGCTTGTGCGGCGCCGGTTTCGACGTCAAAAGCCCTGACCGAACAAACAGCCGCAACGGCTACCGCGATCGCCTCTGGCAAACTCGCGCTGGCGACGTTGACCTGAAGATCCCCAAGCTGCGCCAGGGCAGCTATTTTCCCGGTTTTCTCGAACCACGACGCACCGCCGAAAAGGCCATGGCAGCCGTGATCCAGGAAGCCTATATCCAGGGCGTTTCGACGCGCTCGGTCGACGAACTGGTCAAGGCCATGGGCATGTCCGGCATCTCGAAAAGCCAAGTATCCAGGCTCGCTGGCGAGATCGATGAGCGCGTCCACGCCTTCCTTGATCGACCGCTTGAGGGCGATTGGCCCTACCTGTGGATTGACGCTACCTACGTCAAGGTGCGGGAGGCCGGGCGCATCGTCTCGGTCGCCGTCATAATCGCTGTGGCCGTGAACACCAACGGCGGGCGCGAGGTGCTGGGTATGCGGGTTGGCCCGTCGGAAGCCGAACCGTTCTGGACGGACTTCCTGAGAAGCCTGATGCGACGCGGGCTGCGGGGTGTGAAACTGGTGATCTCTGACGCTCACGAAGGGCTCAAGGCCGCTGTTTCCAAGGTTTTCCACGCGACCTGGCAACGCTGTCGCGTTCACTTCATGCGCAATGCCATGGCCCATGTCGGCAAGGGCCAGCGCACCATGGTAGCGGCCTTGCTGCGCACGGTGTTTGCCCAGGACAGTCGAACCGAATGCCATCAGCAATGGCGGCTGGTGGCTGATCAACTTCGTGAGAAATACCCCAAGATCGCCACGCTCATGGACGGCTGCGAAGATGAAGTGCTGGCGCACATGGCCTTCCCGAAGGCACATCGACAGCAGTTACACAGCACTAACCCGCTGGAACGGCTAAACGCTGAGATCAAGCGGCGTACCGAAGTGGTGGGCATCTTCCCCAACGATCCGGCGATTACACGGTTGGTTGGGGCAATGCTGCTGGAGCAGAACGACGAGTGGTGCCTGCAACGGCGCTATATGCAGTTGGAGGCCTTCGAGGCGGTCAGCGATAATCCGCAGGCCAAGCTGTCGGCCGTGATCAACTAAACGGCAAACTCAGTGGCCAGAGCCATGATGAGTTACACCACGTCCTGGGACACGATCGGCGATGGCGTCCGTCCAGACGACACAGGGCTGATGATTTCACCGCAAACTTCAACGTATTCCACTCTCTGCAACCAGGTGAAGAGCCTGATAGATATGCTGCTTCCGCGCTGCAGGAAGTAGAGACGAAAAACGCCTCCACTTTTCGTCTTGCGCCGATTACAGTCTGCGTTTTTCATGGATGCACCGCCCAGTCGCGGCTTCTCAGGGAAGCTTCTCATGCAGTTGTTCGATCGCCGTTCCGTGCCTGTTCCCGAATTTTTTCAAAGCCGGGTGATGCAGGCGTCCCGCATGCAATTGAAAGAGTTCTTCGCCGAGGACAAACGTGTCCGTGCCCAGACACGTCCCTCGTACCTTCGAGTCGAGCTGAGAGATGCCTCGTTGTTCCGTGGGCTGGACAGGCTGTTTCATGGCAAGTGCGCGTTTTGCGAGAGCCTGATGGGTGTCACCCAGGAAACCTCTGTCTATCGCTTTCGTCCCGGCAGCAACGCCAGTCCCGCACAGAATGACGAGAATGACCACCTGTACTACGCCTGGCTGGTCAATGCGTGGGAGAACCTCTACCCGATCTGCCGTGGCTGCCTGCCCGAGCGCCGCAACCATTTTCCAGTCGAGGGGGCCAGGGCGCCGATTCCCCATGAGTTGCAGTTTTCGGCCTATGCCGAGGATCCCGAAGGGCTGTGGCGCGATCATCCGCCCAGGGAGATGAGCCTGTTGCTCGATCCGTGCGGGGATTGGCTGCCTCACTCGCATTTCGAGATTCATCCGTCGACCGGGACCCTCGCGACATTCAGCGATGCCGGCCTGGAAACCATACGGCACTTCAATCTCAATCGGCCCGAACTCAAGCAACGACGGGCCCAAAAGCTCGGTGAATACATGGACGCGCTGGAGTTCCTGGTGCAGTCCGCAGAGCGCAAACCAGCCGACATCGAGGCATTGTTCGATTTCTCCTCCATGGAATTCGGTGGACTGTGCCATCTGCTCTGCCTGCAGTTGGAGCCATTGCTCAAAGGCTCGTTCGGCGATGGCCGTTCGCTGAATCCGCAGCGTTTTGCCTCGGTTTTCGTCGGTCTCGGGCGGCAAGCGCGAGGGCTGGCGGTCACGCCTGCGCAGGCCCTGGATGCCGAACGCCAGGCGCCATGGGCCGAACAGGAGCCACCGCTACCACGCCTGCAATCCATCGAACTGGAAAACTTCAAGGGGATCGAGCGCCTGTGTCTGTCCCTGCCGGCACAGTCCACCGGTTTCCAGCAGCCCGCCCTGTTGATCCTCGGAGACAATGCCGCAGGCAAGAGCTCGATCCTGGAGGCGACCGCGCTGGCGTTGTGCTCTTCCACGGCGCGTGGCAGGTTGCGGCTTGACCCGCGCAAGCTGCCGCTCGATCCACGGTTGATGGGGGTGGCCCGGACGATGGCGTCCAAGCGTGCACAGGTCGTTCTGACGTTCGACGACTCGACTCGTCGAACGCTGACCATCAGCGGCCGGAGCTACCAATCGCAGGGGCAGGATGAACGGCCTCCGGTATTTGCCTATGGCGCTTTTCGCCAGTATCTGAACCGCACGCGCGACTTCGGCGAGGCCCGATGGATCGTCAACCTGTTCAAGTCCGATGTGCTGCTGCCCAACCCGGAGAAATGGCTGCTGGGACTCGAACAACATGACTTCGATCAGGTGGTCAGGGCATTGCGCGAGGTGTTGTCGATCGAATCGGTGTTCAAGGTCATCGAGCGTGACGAGGCGGGCCGATCCCGCCGCTGCCATATCGTTACCGCCACCGGCCGTACGCCGTTGAGTCATGCATCATCGGGCTATCGCTCCATGCTGGCGATGGTCTGCGACATCATTCGCGGCCTGATGGACCGGACGCTCAACCCATCTTTCGAGGATCTGGAAAGCGCCCGCGCCGTGGTACTGATCGATGAGGTAGAGGCCCATCTGCACCCGCGCTGGAAGATCCAGATCATGCGGGCCCTGCGGGCGGCCTTGCCGGAGGTCACCTTTATCGCCACCACTCACGACCCGCTGTGCCTGCGCGGCATGCAGGATGGCGAGGTGGTCGTCATGCAGCGGGTCCCGAGCGGCCAGCGGGCCGACACCCAACTGCCGGTCATGGTCGAGCAGGTGGTCCGCCTGCCGAATGTCAGCCAACTGACCGTGGAGCAACTGCTGACCTCGGATTTCTTCAGCCTGACCTCCACCGACCAGCCGGACACCGAGCGAGAGCTGGCCCACTTCGCTGACCTGCTGAGCGCCCGCGAGAGAGGCGAGCCGCTGACGGCTGCACAACAGGAGGCTTGGCGCAGTCTCGAACGTGATATCGCCGATGCCTTGCCGGTGGGCTCCACCGAAGTCCAGCGGCTGGTGCAGGAGGCTGTTGTCGACTACCTGAAGGGCCGGCGGCGGACCTCAGCGGAACAGCTCACGCATCTGCGCAGCGACGCCAAACAGCGCATCCTCGGCATCCTGGAAGGACTCTGAAGCATGCGTGCCGTCAGTCGCGATAGCGTTCCGGTGCCCGATGCCATGTCGGGAGAAGAATCACCGGCGAAAAAGGAGCTGCAGAAACTCCAGGATTACTTCAAGGCACCCAAGGGGGCGTTACCGGCCTTTGCCGTCTACAAGTCCGACAGCGTCAAGAAGCAGTTGCATGAGCTGTTCCACGGCAAGTGCGCCTACTGCGAGAGCTTCTACTACGGCAGTGCGCCGGTGGATATCGAGCACTATCGGCCCAAGGGCCGTGTCTACGAAGAGCCGGACCACCCTGGCTACTGGTGGATCGCCATGGACTGGGAAAACCTGTTGCCCAGCTGCATTCACTGCAACCGGCGCAGTGGACAGGTAACGCCCACGTTGTCGGCGAGCCTGGTCCGCCTGGTCAATGAAGACAAGGCGTTCAGCCGCTCGAGGATGCTTCAGACCGGCAAGCAGGACAGCTTTCCCATCCTCGGTCAGCGGGCTGTGGTGGGGGCCTCGGACTTTTCCGGTGAACAGGCATTGCTGCTGGATCCGTGCCGGGACCAGCCTGAAGAGCACCTGCGGTTTCATGTCGACAGCGACAACCTGATAGGCCTGGTCCTGCCCAAGCCCCATGACAGTGGCGGGCTGGCCCTGGGCGCTGGCGTGGCGGGCGTCAGGCCGGAGTTGCGCGGGGTGATCGAGCAGGCGCTGGCGGATGGGTTGAGCCTGCGAGGGGCGGTATCGATCCATGTCTACGGCCTGAATCGGCTCGGCCTGGTACAGGAGCGCACACGGCTACTGCGCCAGCTGGAGTTCCTGGAAATGCTGTCGGTGGAAATGGGGCTGATGGCCCAGGAGCTGGAGCCTGACGCGCAGGCCGAGGGGGTCGAGAGTGAGGAGGCGCGGGCGCGCAGCGAGCGCATTGCCAGGCGACTGCGGTTTCTCCAGGAGCAGATACTGGGGGAGATCAAGGCCATGGCCCGGCCCGAGGCGCCTTACTCGGCGATGGTCCGGGAGTGGCTGGAGGGGTTTAAGGAGCGCTTGCGTCGCTGAGGCCTCAGGGCGTATCCCGTACACCCTGGCGCTCCGCCACCGCCCGCAACGTCTTGAGGCTGACCATCGGCGCATCGACCACGAACCGGTTGGCCAGCCAGGAGGGGATGTCCCCGGCCGGCTCGGCCTGCAGCTGGTAGGTCACTTCGGTCTCGCCGTCAGTCTTGGGCCGCATCTGCCACAGGCCGCTCAGCTGGCGCACGCGAATCAGGCCTGTGACTGGCGGCAGGTAGTCGGGTGTCGCCTCCAGGCGGCGGACCAGGCTGCCGTCGTCGCCCTGTTCGGTGTGCACGTGCAACACCATGTCCCGCGGTGCGGCGGGCCAGGGCAGCTCGGTGGTGAGGTAGACCCAGGTGTCATCGCCGTCGTTCTTCAGCAGGCGCATCTCGGCACAGGCGTACAGCCATTTGCAGGCGACCCTGAGGTTTTCCTGCAGGTCGCGCAGGGTCGAGACTTCGGCCTTGATATCGGCCACGCCGCGAAAGCTCTGGTAGCGTGAACCCGGCACCTGCGTCAGGTAGACCTTGATGCCGTCTTCCTCGTGGGCCAGCTTCCAGTTTTCCGCCGCGGCCAGGGTGGCCGTACCCAGGCAGGCCGTTGTCAGGGCGATCACGGATAACAGGGTTTTCATTCGCAGCCTCCGCAGACACCCGACGGTAGGTTCAGGTCTGTCAGATATAACACGCGAACGCGAAGTTTATTCGATGGTTTTGCGCGGTTGTGCTTCGAGGGGGGCACCTGTCGTCGCGAGCTGCGGGCGACGACAGGTTGGGGTGGGACGGGGTATCAGTGGCTGCCTGCGGCCTTGTTCAGGTCGCTTTCCTGCCACTCGGTGTAGACGCAGGCATCGGCGGTGGCCCAGCGCACGACGACCGAGTCACCGGCCTTGAGCGGCATGCCGGTGGCGGACAGGGCCTTGACGGTCATCGCCGTGCCGCCCTGGGTGACGACACTGCAGGTCTGGCTTTCACCGAGGAACAGTACCTCGCCGACGGTCGCCTTGACCTGGTTCCAGCCGGCGGCCAGGGGTTCGCTGGCGGCCTGTTCGAGGCTCAGGGCCAGGGCCTTTTCCGGCCGCACCATCAGCAGGATGTCCTGGTCGTTCTGCAGGCCCGAGGTCAGTCGGATCGACAGTGCCTGGCTCTCGAAGCTGGCGGCCCCGTTGCCCTGGGCCTTGAGCCGCAGGAAGTTGGAGTTGCCCAGGAACGAGGCGACGAAGGCATTCGGCGGATTCTGGTAGAGGTCATAGCCACTGCCCAGGCCGACGATCTTGCCGTGGCTGAAGATGGCGATGCGCTGGGACAGGCGCATGGCTTCTTCCTGGTCGTGGGTCACGTAGACGATGGTGATGCCCAGGCGCCGATGCAACTGGCGCAGCTCGTCCTGCAGGTCCTCGCGCAGTTTCTTGTCCAGGGCGCCGAGCGGTTCGTCCATCAGCAGGATCCGTGGCTCATAGACCAGGGCCCGGGCAATCGCCACGCGCTGTTGTTGACCGCCGGACAGTTGCGCCGGGCGGCGATGGGCGAACTTGTCCAGCTGGACCAGCTTGAGCATGGCATCGACGCGCTTGTCCCGCTCGGCGGCATCGAGCTTGCGAATGGCCAGGGGGAAGGCGATGTTGTCGCGGACCGAGAGGTGCGGGAACAGCGAGTAACGCTGGAACACCATGCCGATGTCACGCTTGTGCGGCGGCACGTTGACCAGCGACTTGCCCTCGACCAGGATCTCCCCGGTGCTGGGCGTCTCGAAACCGGCCAGCATCGACAGGGTGGTGCTCTTGCCCGAGCCGCTGGAGCCGAGGAAGGTCAGGAACTCGCCGTCCTTGATGTCCAGCGAGATGTTGTCCACGGCGGCGAAGTCGCCGTAGTGCTTGTTCAGGTTGCGCAGGCTGACCAGGGTACGGTCGTTCTGTTGTGCGGAGTCTTTGATCACGGCACTCATCTTGTCTACTCCTGGGCGCTCAGGCGCTGAGTTCATTGCGCCGACGCAGGGCGGCGGCTATCACCATCACCAACACCGACAGGCCGATCAGCAGCGTCGAAGCGACGGCGATCACCGGGGTCAGGTCCTGGCGCAGGGTGGTCCACATTTTTACGGGCAGGGTCTGCAGGGTCGGGCTGGCCATCATCACGCTCAGCACCACCTCGTCCCACGACACCAGGAAGGCGAACAGGGCACCGGCGACCATGCCGGGACGGATGGCCGGGAAGGTCACCTTGAACACCGCCTGCAGGCGCGAGGCGCCACAGATCACCGCGGCATCCTCGATCGACTGGTCGAACAGTTTCAGCGAGTTGATGATCGAGATGATGGTGAAGGGCAGGGCGACGATCACGTGGCTGACCACGAAGGCGAACATCGTGCCGGTGTAGCCCAGCTTGAGGAACAGCGCATAGACGGCCACCGCGATGATCACCAGCGGCACGATCATCGGCAGGGTGAACAGCCCGTAGAGCATTTCACGACCGGGGAAGCGCCCGCGCACCAGGGCGAAGGCGGTCGGCAGGCCCAGCGCGACGGCACAGACGGTGGTCAGCACGGCGACCTTGAGGCTGGCCAGGGCGGCGCTCATCCACTCCGGGTTGGAGAAGAACTGGCCGTACCATTTCAGGGTCCAGCCCGGTGGTGGGAACACCAGCCACTGCGAGGAACCGAACGACAGCAGGACGATGAACACGATCGGCAGCAACAGGAACAGCGCGATCAGTCCGGTGGTGAGGTAGAGGCCCAGGCGCATGCGCCGGCTCATGGCATTCGGGGTCAGGAGCATGGCGGCTTACCTCGCATTGCTCGCGCCGACCGGGGATTCCGGCTGGAGCTTCAGGTAGAAGTAGAACAGCACCAGGGTGATCAGGATCAGCAGGGCGGCGCCGGCGCTGGCCAGGCCCCAGTTGAGGAACGATTGCACCTGTTGAATGATGAACTCCGGCAGCATCATGTTCTGCGCGCCGCCCAGCAGGGCCGGCGTGACGTAGTAACCCAGGGACATCACGAACACCATCAGTGCGCCGGAAAACAGTCCCGGACGGCACAGCGGCAGGAAGACCCGGAAGAAGTTGGTCCACGGGCTGGCACCACAGATGGAGCCGGCCTGCAGGATCATCGGGTCGATGGCCTGCATGGTCGCCTGCAGGGGCAGGACGATGAACGGAATCATGATGTAGCTCATGCCGATCACCACGCCGGTCAGGTTGTGCACCATCTCCAGCGGTTGGTCGATGATCCCCAGGCCCATCAGCAGCTTGTTGATCACACCCGAGGCCTGCAGCAGCACCAGCCAGGAGTAGGTGCGCGCCAGCAGGCTGGTCCACATCGACAGCAGGACGATATTGAGCAGCCAGCGGCCCCAGCCCCGTGGTACCAGGGTGATTGCCCAGGCCAGCGGGAAGCCCAGCAGCAGGCTGAACAGCGTGACCAGGCCGGCCACCGAGAAGGTGTTGAGCAGCACCCGTGCATACGCCGAGTTGGCGAACAGTTGCTGGTAGTTCTCAAGCCCCGGGGTAGGCTCCAGCACGCCGCGCAGCAGCAGGCCGATCAGCGGTGCGAGAAAGAACACGCCCAGGAACAGCAGGGCGGGGGCCAGGTTGCTGGCGCCCTTCCAGCGTCGGGCCAGCGAAGGTGTGGATTTCATGACAGCCGCCTTGCCGGAGGCCGAGCCGGCGGCGCCAGCGGCGCCTCCGGTCGGTTGGGAGGAATGGGACGCGGAAGCGGCCATTTTCATTTGACCAGCCATTCGTTCCACCGTGTCGCGATAGCAGGGCCGTTCTTGGCCCAGTAGGCGAAGTCAAGGGTGATCTGGTCCTTGGCGTAGGCGGTCGGCAGGTTTGGAGCCAGTACGGAGTCCAGGCGCGATACGCTGTCGACGTTGACCGGCGCGTAGGCGGTCAGGTTGGAGAAGTCGGCCTGGCCCTTGGCGCTGCTGGCGTTGGCCAGGAACTTCATGGCAGCGGCCTTGTTCTTGGTGCCCTTCGGTACGACCAGGATGTCGGCCATGACCAGGTTCTGCTTCCAGCTCACGCCCACTGGCGCGCCGTCCTGTTGCAGGGCATAGACGCGGCCGTTCCAGAACTGGCCGAGCGTGGCTTCGCCGGAGGCCAGCAGTTGCTGGGACTGGGCACCACCGCCCCACCAGACGATATCTTTCTTGATGGTGTCGAGTTTCTTGAAGGCGCGGTCCAGGTCCAGCGGATAGAGCTTGTCGGCCGGTACGCCATCAGCCAGCAGGGCCAGCTCGAGTACGCCAGGGCTTGGCCATTTGTAGAGGGCGCGCTTGCCGGGGTAGGTCTTGGTGTCGAACAGGGCGGTCCAGTCCTGGGGCTTGGTGCCAGCGAGCTTGCCCTCGTTGTAGCCGAGTACGAAGGAGAAGAAGAACGAGCCGACGCCGTGGTCGGAAACGAAGCGTGGGTCGATCTTGTCGCGCTGGATCACACTGAAGTCGAGGGGTTCGAGCAGGCCTTCGCTGGCGGCCCGCAGGGCGAAGTCGGCTTCGACGTCGACCACGTCCCACTGCACGTTGCCGCTTTCGACCATGGCCTTGAGCTTGCCGTAGTCGGTGGGGCCGTCCTGGACGACGGTGATGCCGCTGGCCTTGCTGAACGGGTCGGCCCATGCCTGCTTCTGCGCATCCTGGGTGCTACCACCCCAGCTGACGAAGTTGACGCTTTCGGCGGCCATCGCGGCCTGGCTGCCCATGCTCAGCAAGCCTGCCAGCAATACAGCGGTCGTACCTTTTTTCAACACCATTTTCACGCCCTCATTGTTGTGTTTTTGAGCGGGCTATCGATGCCCGCCTATCGGGAGCAGCTGGTTCTTCAATGCCTTTGCAGGCGGTCTTGGCAAGGCTAGTCGCCTGTCTCGTTCTTGGCCGGGTTCCTGGGTAAGTTTGTTCGGTCTACGGGATATCATATTATGGTATTCCAAACTTTCTGCAAGCACTTTGCCTTACCGGTTATCCGGCCAATACGGTTTTTCTCCCCCCGCGGCTACTGGGTGAAGGGAATGCTCTCGACCACTTCGAGGTTGTAGCCGGTCAAGCCCGCATATTTGAGCGGTGGGCCCAGGTGGCGCAGCTTGCCGATACCGAGGTCCTGCAGGATCTGTGCCCCGGTACCGACCTCGGAGTAGATCCGCGATTGTGAGCGGCTGTACTGGCGCGGTGGTTGGGTCAGTTGCGGAATCCGCTCGAGCAGGGCCTGGGACGATTCATGGTTGGCCAGGACCACGACGACGCCGCGACCTTCCTCGGCGACCCGTTGCAGGGCGGCCCACAGCGTCCAGTTGCTCGGCCCGTGGTACTCGGCGCCGACCAGGTCGCGCAGCGGGTCGATGACGTGCACCCGCACCAGCGTCGGCTCGTCGCGGCGGATATCGCCCATGACCATGGCCATGTGTACGCCGCCTTCGATCCGGTCTTCGTAGCTCACCAGGCGGAAGGTGCCGTGCACGGTCGGCAGCTCGCGCTCGCCGATCCGCACCACGGTGTGCTCGGTGCTCAGGCGATAGTGGATGAGGTCGGCAATGGTGCCGATCTTGATCCCGTGCTTGCGGGCGAACACTTCCAGGTCCGGGCGGCGGGCCATGGTGCCGTCGTCGTTCATCACTTCGACGATCACCGAGGCAGGGGTGAAGCCGGCCAGGCGCGCCAGGTCGCAACCGGCCTCGGTGTGCCCGGCGCGGGTGAGCACGCCGCCTTCACGGGCACGCAGGGGGAAGATGTGTCCCGGTTGCACCAGGTCGTCGGCGCAGGCGTTGGCGGCGACGGCGGCGGCCACGGTGCGTGCGCGGTCGGCGGCGGAGATACCGGTGGTGACGCCCGTGGCAGCCTCGATGGACACGGTGAAGGCGGTACTGAAGGCGCTGCCGTTGCTGGGCACCATCTGCTCCAGGCCCAGCCGTTGGCAGTGCTCGTCGGTCAGGGTCAGGCAGATCAGTCCCCGCGCTTCGCGGGCCATGAAGCTGATGGCCTGGGCGTCGCAACGGTCGGCGGCGAGCAGCAGGTCGCCTTCGTTCTCGCGGTCTTCATCGTCCACCAGCAGGACCATCTTGCCCTGGCGGTAGTCTTCGATTATTTCTTCGATGCTGTTAAAGGCCATGTTGGATTCTCAGCGTGTGTGGCAGTATTTTGTGGTATACCATAATACAAAATAAACAAACAATGAGGTCGACAATGAAGGCTTACTGGATCGCTCATGTGGAAGTCACCGACCCTGAGCAATACACCGAGTACACCCGCCGTGCGCCGGCGGCCTTTGCTCAGTATGGTGGACGTTTCCTGGCCCGGGGCGGGCGTTCGCAGGCCGTGGAAGGGCGGCAGACGCCGCAGCGCAGCGTGGTGATCGAGTTCGACTCCTACGACCAGGCGCTGGCCTGCTACCACTCGGACTTGTACCAGGAGGCCAAGGGGCACCGCGCGGGTGTGGCGAAGGCGGAAATCATCATCGTCGAGGGCATGGCGCCCTGATGTGACATTCCGCGGGGGAATGGCCGCCTTCGGCGGTTCGCTGCATCACCAGGGCGGACGCGGAGCGTCCTGGGAGGCGTTCCCACGGGGGCCGTGGGAACGATCGGAATACAAGGGCCCAGCCGATGATCGTTCCCACGCTCTGCGTGGGAATGCAGCCGTGACGCTCTGCGTCACCAGGGCGGACGCGAAACACAAGGCCTCAGCGGATGAAGTGGACCTTGCCGGTGTCGTCATTGCCGACATACAGGCCATAGACTCCAGCCTGCCGTTCCTCGATGTAGCGCTCTAGAATCTGCCGGATCGCCGGGTAGTAGATGCAGTCCCAGGGGATTTCGTCGGGTGCGAAGAAGCGGTAGTCCAGGGTCTCCGGACCGTACTGGTCGGTGATCTCCAGGGCGATGGCGCGGAAGATGATGTACACCTCGCTGATCTTCGGCACGCTGAAGATCGAATACGGCGAAATGATTTCCGCGCGCACGCCACTTTCTTCCCAGACCTCGCGCAGCGCCGCCTGTTCGGTGGTCTCGCCGCTTTCCATGAAACCGGCCGGCAGGGTCCAGGTACCGGGGCGAGGGGGGATCGCCCGCTGGCACAGCAGGTAGCGACCATCGCGCTCGATGATGCAGCCGGCGATGATCTTCGGGTTGACGTAGTGGATGTAGCCGCAGCCCCGGCACATCAGGCGCTCATGGGTATCGCCCGGAGGCACCTGGTGAGCGAGGTCACCGGCACCGCATTGCGGACAGAAGCGCGGGGCGGCCATGTTCAGATACCTATGCGAGGTTCTTTGACAGCGATCGGGGCGACGATTTCCGGAATCGGGCCGGACTCGTCCTGTTTGCGCTGCAGGTATTCCATCGCCACCTTGGCTGCGGCGCGGACATGGTCCACGGAAGCCTGGTGCGCGGCCAGCGGGTCGCCGCTCTTGATCGCCTCGACGATGCGTTCCATTTCCTTGTTGCTGGCGCCGCGACGGTTTTCCTGGGAGACCGAGGTGGCCCGCAGGTAGCTGATGCGCGCCTGCAACTGGCGCAGCTGGGTGGCGGCGGCGTGGTTGCCCGAGCCTTCGAGCAGCACGTCGTAGAAGCCCTGCACCGAATCGAGCACCTGCTGCAGCTCGCCGTCCTTGAGGGCCTTGCGGTTCTCCTCCAGGGCCTTTTCCAGGGCCTTGATGTCCTTGGCCTTGGCGCGCAGGGTGAACAGCTGGACGATCAGGCTTTCCAGCGCGCAGCGCAGCTCGTAGATATCACGGGCATCGGCCAGGGTGATGATGGCCACGCTCGGGCCCTTGGCGTCGGCGAACGCCACCAGGCCTTCGGACTCCAGGTGGCGCAGGGCTTCGCGCACGGATGTGCGGCTGACCCCCAGGCGATCACACAGATCGCGCTCGACCAGACGATCCCCCGGCAGGAGCTGGAAGTTCATGATGGCGCTTCGCAGCTTGTCCAGCACGATTTCGCGCAGGGTGACGGGGTTGCGATTGACCTTGAAAGTATCGTCGAGTGGCAGGCGTTTCATGGGGGCGGCTCTGAATCTGGTGGTCCGCGTCACGCGAGCTGGGCATCTGGCCTGCTACGCCGTACCGGACCGCCATCGGTTAACTGGAGGCGCCTGCTTCGGCGTCGGCCTCGGCAAAGGCTTCGCGGGCCAGCCGGAAACTGTCCACGGCCGCGGGTACGCCGCAATAGATACCGACTTGAAGCAGGATTTCGCGTATTTGTTCACGACTGAGGCCGTTACGCAAGGCACCACGTACATGCAATTTGAGTTCGTGGGGGCGGTTGAGGGCCGAAATCATGGCCAAGTTTATCATGCTGCGCTCCTTGAGCGATAAGCCCTCGCGGCCCCAGACATGACCCCAGCAGTATTCGGTGACCAGTTCCTGCAGCGGACGGTTGAAGTCGTCGGCGTTCTGGATGGACTTCTGCACATAGGCCTCGCCCAGTACCTGGGTGCGGATCTGCAGGCCCTTCTGGTATTTCTCGTTGCTCATGTCGCGTCCTCGAAAAAAGGGCCGTGCGCGAGAGGGTAGCGCACGGCCGAAGCAGCCATTACCCCAGGGTCGGCAGCGCGCCCAGCTTGCCCTTGTGGTAGATCATCGGGGTGACCGGGTCCTGCGGCAGGATCAGGTTCTTCACCGCGCCGACGATGATCGCGTGATCGCCGCCGTCGTACTCGCGCCACAGCTCGCACTCGATGATCGCCGTGGCCTTGGCCAGCAGCGGGTTGCCCAGCTCGCTCAGGTGCCAGTCGATGCCCTTGGCCTTTTCCTTGCCCTTGCCGGCGAAGGCATAGGCCTCGGCGGTCTGGTCGGCGGACAGCAGGTGAATCGCGAACTGCTTGCTGTCGCGCAGGATCGGGTAGGTGTCCGAAGCATAGTTGGGGCAGAACAGCACCAGGGCCGGATCGATCGACAGCGCGCTGAAGGCGCTGGCGGTGATCCCGACGATGCCACCCTCGGCGTCGAGGGCGGTGACCACCGTGACGCCGGAGGGGAAGGAGCCCATGACTTCTTTGTAGATACCGGGTTCGATCATTTCATCTGTCTCCTAGCGCATCACGAAGGGGTCGGGCATCGGTGCCTGCGAGAGGTTGATCCAGACCGTTTTCAGCTCGGTGTAGGCCAGTACCGAGTCGATACCGCTCTCACGGCCGTAGCCGCTGTTCTTGAAGCCGCCGATCGGCGCCATGGCCGACACGGCGCGGTAGGTGTTGACCCAGATGATGCCCGAGCGCACGTCCCGGGCCAGGCGATGGGCGCGGCCCAGGTCGCGGGTCCAGATGCCGGCGGCCAGGCCGAACTGCGAGTCGTTGGCGATGGCCAGCGCTTCGGCTTCGTCCTTGAAGCGGATCACCGAGGCGACCGGGCCGAAGACTTCTTCCTGCATGATCTTCATCGAGTTACGGTCGCACTCGAACAGGGTCGGCTCGTAGAACCAGCCGCCGCCGATGTCCGGACGCTTGCCGCCGGTACGCAGGCGCGCGCCTTCGGTCAGGGCGTCGGCGACCAGGCCTTCGACCACGGCCAGCTGCTGGGCCGTGGCCATCGGGCCCATCTCGCTGGTTTCATCCTGCGGATTGCCGATGCGGATACGCTGGGCACGGGCGATCAGGCGTTCGACGAACTCGTCGTAGATCTCGTCCTGGACCAGCAGGCGCGAGCCGGAGACGCAGCTCTGGCCGGAAGCGGCGTAGATCCCGGCGACGGCGCCGTTGATCGCGCTGTCGAGGTCGGCGTCGGCGAAGATGATGTTCGGCGACTTGCCGCCCAGTTCCAGGGACAGCTTGGCGAAGTTCTCGGCGCTGCTGCGTACCACGTGGCGCGCGGTGGCCGCGCCACCGGTGAAGGCGATCTTGCGCACCAGCGGATGGCGGGTGAGGGCGGCGCCGGTGCTCGGGCCGTAGCCGGTGACGACGTTGACCACGCCGGGCGGAATGCCGGCTTCGAGGGCCAGGCGGGCCAGCTCGAGAATGGTCGCCGAGGCGTGCTCGGACGGCTTGATCACGATGGTGTTGCCGGCCGCCAGGGCCGGTGCCAGCTTGATCGCGGTCAGGTACAGCGGGCTGTTCCACGGAATGATCGCGGCGACCACGCCGATTGGCTCGTGCACGGTGTAGGCGAACAGGTCCGGCTTGTCCAGCGGCAGGGTACCGCCTTCGAGCTTGTCGGCCAGACCCGCGGTGTAGTGGAAGAACTCGGGCAGGTAGCTGACCTGGCCACGGGTTTCACGGATCAGCTTGCCGTTGTCACGGCTTTCCAGCTGGGCCAGTTGTTCCTTGTTCTCGGCGATCAGGTCGCCCAGGCGGCGCAACAGCTTGCCCCGCGCGGTGGCGGTCAGGCCACGCCAGGCCGGGTTGTCGAAAGCCGCCTGGGCGGCCTGGACAGCGCGCTCGACATCGGCTTCGTCGGCATCGGGCAGTTGGGCCCAGGGCTCGGCCAGGGCCGGGTTGAGGCTGTCGAAGGTCTTGCCGGAGAGGGCATCGACCCATTCGCCGCCGATGCACATCTTAAAGCGTGCGAGTGTCATGCAACGATCCCCTTTATGGTTTGTTGGACGTAGGTGGTTGCAAGGAAGTCCAGGAGCATCTGGTTGACCAGGCGCGGTGATTCCACCGGCATCATATGCCGTTGCTCGGGGAGTACGGCAACCTGGGCGCCGGGAATCCGCTCGGCCAGTTGCCGGGCCATCAGCGGGGTCGAACCGGGGTCCAGTTCGCCAGTGGCGACCAGCGTCGGCGCCTGGATGCTGCCCAGGTCGTCGGCGCGGTACATGTCCTGGGTGGCGAACAGCTTGTAGGTGGTCAGGTAGCCCTGCGGGTCATTGCTGGCCAGGACCTGGCGGATCGCCGCGATCTGGGCCGGGTTGGCCGCCTGGTACTCGCGGCTGAACCAGCGTGACAGGGCCGCTTCGGCATTGGCATCCGGACCGTGTTCGGCGGCCTGGCTGGTGCGGGCAATCACGCCTTCGCGCTGTTCGGCGCTACGGTTGAACACGCTGTTGAGCACCACCAGGCTTTGCAGCCGTTGCGGATAGTGCAGGGCAAAGGCCCTGGCGACCAGGCCACCCATGGAGAAGCCAATGATGCTCGCCGTAGGCAGTTGCAGGTGGTCGAGCAGTTCGCGCAACTGATCGGCATACCCGAGCAGCCCGCAGTCGGGGTCCGGGCGCGGACTGGCGCCGTGCCCGAGCATGTCGTAGGCAATCACCCGGTAGTGCGGCGCGAGGCCAACGATCTGGCCGCCCCACATTTCTTTGTTCAGCCCGACCCCGTGGATCAGGACTACGGGTTGGCCTTCGCCGGTCGCCAGGTAACTGGTGCCGGCCGGGGTGCGTTCAGCGGTGTGCCGAATCATGGAGCGCTCCTGCCTTTCTTATTTGATTACTGGGCTTTCTCGGCGGCCAGCTCTTCCAGGTCGATGTAGCGGTTGCCGATGCGTGGGTGCAGGCGGCCGCCGTCGGCGCAGCCCAGGACCACGACGATTTCGTCGGCACGTGGCGCGTCTTCGATCTGCATTTCCAGGGTGATGTAGTGCGAACGCAGGCCTTCGTCATCCTTGTGCATCATCGGAATCTGGATCGAAGTGCCCGGGCCGCCGCGCTTGTTGGTGAAGCTCAGGTAGCTCTTGGCCTTGACCGCTTCACGGTAGTGGTTGCCAAAGCGCAGGGTGTGGATCACCGCCGAAGCGTGCTCGATCTCGCCATCGGCGCCGACGACAGCGGCCTTGCCGTAGGCTTCGATTTTCTCGGCACCGCCAATGGCCTTGACCAGGCGCTCGACCATCAGGGCACCCAGGTCGGAGCAGTTGGCACGGATTTCAGGCTTGAGGTCTTCGACGAAACCACGGCCCAGCCATGGGTTCTTGATCACGACCGCCAGGCCGATCATGGTCACCGGCTTGTCGGTGGCCTTGCCGCCTTCGATGAAGGTTTCCTCGATGTAGCTGACGATCTTGCGGATTTCGAAACTCATAAGGGGCTCCTCGGTTGTGTGTCGGTCTGTTGGTATGATGGTATACCATAATATTGGCTGCGCAAGCCCCTTGAACGAGTTTGTGTTGCACGAGGATGACCGAAGGTCGGAATAACGGGCTGAAGGCCCGTGTTTGAACGCTTTCGGGGGAAAGCGGGGCCGGGTGGGGAACACCCGGACGGAAGGTCAGAAGGGCCGATCGGGCAGGTTCTGTTGGCGAATCATTTCCATCAGTTGGCGCAGTCCCGGTTGCGATTGGCGCTGGCTGGAGTAGTACATGCACAACGGCGCACCGAGGCAGGACCACTGTGGCAGCACCTCCTGCAGGCGGCCGTCGCGCACCTCGTCGCGCACCCGCCATTCCAGGCAATAGGCGATGCCGACTCCAGCCAGGGCGGCATCGATCACCGACTGGCTGTCGGCGGCACTGAGCATGCCGGGCACGTCGAGGCGCAGCTGGTTTTCACTGTTGCCCAGCTCCCAGCGATAAAGGGTGTTGTCGCCCAGGCGCATGCGGATGCAGGCATGCTGCAACAAGTCCTGCGGTTCCCGGGGCGCCGGGTGACGAGCCAGATAGTCGGCTGAGGCGACCATCACCCAGCGCAGTTCCCCGGTCAGTGGCACGGCGATCATGTCCTGGGGCACCGTCGCGCCATAGCGGATACCGGCGTCATAGCCTTCGGCGACGATGTCGACCAGCCGGTCCTCGACCATCAGCTCCAGCTGCAACTGTGGATAGGCCGCCATGAACGGGCCGAGCACCGGGCTGATCAGCAGTTTTGCCGCATCGCGGGGCACGTTCAGGCGCAGGCGCCCGATTGGGGTATCACGGTAGCGATCCAGTTGGTCGAGTGCCCCCTGGATGGTCTCGAACCCCCGGGACAGCTGTTCGGCCAGCAGCGCACCGGCATCGGTCGGCTCCACCGAACGGCTGTTGCGGTTGAGCAGCTTGACCCCCAGGCGGGTTTCCAGGTTGCGCATGGTGTGGCTCAGGGCCGAGGTGGTGACCCCCAGCTCATGCGCTGCCTGGCGAAAGCTGCGGCGGCGGATGATTGCCATGAAAACGTTGAGATCTGCCAGTTCGGAGCGGTTGAAGCCTGCCATCGGTGAGCCTTTGCAAGACAAGTCGGGTCAATGGGGTGTTGAGCCCCATTCAACCATGGATGAACTAAGGTAACCGTTTTCTTCCTTCGATTCTGCGAGAGGTCCTTGATGAGCATCGAACACATCAGCATTGCCGGTATCGACAAACCGGTTTCGCGTATTGCCCTGGGCACCTGGTCCATGGGCGGCTGGATGTGGGGCGGGGCAGATGACGCCGTATCGATCCAGACCATTCGCCACGCCCTCGATAGCGGTATCAACCTGATCGACACCGCGCCGGTCTATGGCAAGGGGTTGTCCGAGGAGCTGATCGGCCAGGCGCTGCGCGGCGTGCGCCACCAGGCGGTGATCGCGACCAAGGCGGGCCTGCAGTGGGATGACGGTTCGGTGCGCCGCAATGCCACGGCCAGGCGCCTGCGCCATGAGGTCGAGGATTCGCTGCGTCGGCTGGAAACCGACTACATCGACCTGTACCAGATTCACTGGCCCGATCCGTTGGTGGCCCAGCAGGAAACCGCCGAGGAGCTGGAAAAGCTGCGCCAGGAAGGCAAGATCCTCGCGGTCGGCGTGAGCAATTACTCGCCGGCGCAAATGGATGAGTTCCGCCAATACACCGCCCTGGCGACGGTGCAGCCGCCCTACAACCTGTTCGAGCGGGCCATCGACAGCGACATCCTGCCGTATGCCCGCCAGCACGAGATGGTGGTGCTGGCCTACGGCTCGCTTTGTCGTGGCCTGCTGACCGGCAGCATGCACGCCGAAACGGCCTTCGCCAGTGACGATGTGCGCAACCACGACCCGAAATTCCGCGCGCCACGTTTTGCCCAGTACCTGGAAGCGGTGGCGGCGCTGGACCTGTTCGCCCGTGAGCGGCACGACAAGTCGGTGCTGGCCCTGGCCTTGCGCTGGGTGCTGGACCAGGGCCCGACCATCGCCTTGTGGGGCGCGCGCAAGCCTGAGCAGTTGAAAGGGTGCGAACAGGCCTTCGGCTGGAGCCTGTCCGCTGACGACCTGCAGCAGATCGATCGCATCCTGCTCAACACTGTCAAGGACCCGGTAGGTCCCGAGTTCATGGCGCCCGGTACCCGCCAGGGCTGACCGGCCGGCTTGCCGACGACGCTTCGGTCCTCGTCGGCGAGCGGTTCCTCCACGGTGGGCTAGCGGCAGCTGGCCACTGTCACCTTGCAGCTGCCTGGCGTACCGCCCGACTCGGCGGCGTAGCGCCGGCAGTTGTCCAACGACTTGACGCTGGCGGTCTTCACGTTCGGCCCCCAGGCCAAGCCACCCACACCCGTCGTCGGCACCGCCTTGGCATAGCAGGGATAGCCGTTGACTGGCGTCTGGTGCCCGGAGCAGCCGGCGATCATCGAAAAACCGCAGGCCAGCAGGAGCAGGCGGGGCAGTGGCAGCAGGTGGGGTCGGCGGTATCCGGTCATGTCGGGTTCGTTATCGATAGAAAGAGTCGGCCTTATTGTCCTGTGTTATCGATTAAGCGCAAGACCCGCCAGCCAGACAGTCCCGCGCTTGTGGCACGCCTTGCCCGACAGAAACGGATGATCCGATGGTCGCATTAATGGCATCATGGCGGACTGTCGAGGCGCACGAGCCTGTGCGCGTACCTTTCGAGCCTGGAGAGTTGATCAATGGCTGTGCAGCAAACCCTCACCGTGATCCCGCCGAACGCGTCCCTGAACGGCAAGGTGACGCCACCCGGTTCGAAATCGATCACCAACCGGGCCCTGTTGCTCGCCGCCCTGGCCAAGGGCACCAGCCGCCTGTCCGGCGCGCTGAAAAGCGATGATACCCGCCACATGTCCAATGCCCTGCGGCAGATGGGCGTGACCATCAGCGAACCCGACGACACCACCTTCGTGGTCACCGGCAGCGGCCAGTTGCAGGTGCCTGAGCAACCGCTGTTCCTGGGCAATGCCGGAACCGCGGTGCGCTTTCTGACCGCGGCGGTGAGCACCGTCAACGGCACCGTGGTACTCGATGGCGACCACTACATGCAGAAGCGTCCGATCGGTCCGCTGCTCGACGCGCTGGGCCGCGCCGGCCTGGATGTCGCAAGCCCGACCGGTTGCCCACCGGTGACCGTGCGCGGCCAAGGTCGCGTGCAGGCGCGGCGTTTCGAGATCGATGGTGGCCTGTCGAGCCAATACGTGTCGGCCCTGCTGATGCTGGCGGCCTGCGGCGAGGAACCCGTGGACGTGGCGCTGACCGGCAAGGACATCGGTGCCCGCGGTTATGTCGACTTGACGCTGGCCTGCATGCGCGCCTTCGGTGCCCAGGTCGAGGAAGTCGACGAGACCACCTGGCGGGTCGCGGCCACCGGCTACACCGCCTGCGACTATCAGGTCGAGCCGGATGCGTCGGCCGCCACCTACCTGTGGGCAGCCGAAGCGTTGACCGGGGGGCGTATCGACCTGGGCGTGGCCGGTGAAGCTTTCACCCAGCCGGATGCCAAGGCGCTGGACGTGATCCAGCAGTTCCCCAACATGCCGGCGGTGATCAATGGCTCGCAGATGCAGGACGCGATCCCGACCCTGGCCGTGCTGGCCGCGTTCAACCGCACGCCGGTGCGTTTCGTCGAACTGGCGAACCTGCGGGTCAAGGAGTGCGATCGGGTCCAGGCGCTGCATGACGGCCTGAACGAAATCCGCGCCGGGCTGGCGGCGGTGGAGGGCGACGATCTGCTGGTGGCGGCCGACCCGGCGTTGGCCGGCAGCCACTGCAACGCGTTGATCGACACCCACTCCGACCACCGCATTGCCATGTGCTTCGCCCTGGCCGGACTGAAGGTCTCCGGTATCCGCATCCAGGACCCGGATTGCGTGGCCAAGACCTACCCGGACTACTGGAAGGCCCTGGCTTCGCTGGGTGTGCAGTACGCTTCGTAAAACCGTTGCCTGATCAGGCCTGGACCAGCGCCAGGCCCTGATCGTTGCTGTCGACCGTGACCCGGCGGTAGTTCACCAGCGTCGGGTGCGGTGTCTCCAGCGGGTGACTGTGGGTCGCGGTGATCACCGCCACGGGCATGCCCGCCGCTTGCGCCGCGCCAATGCCGGCGGGCGCATCCTCGAAAATCAGACACTGCGATGGCTCGACGCCCAGTCGCCGGGCGGCCAGCAGGTAGCCGTCCGGTGCCGGTTTGCCGCGGCTGACGTCTTCGGCGGTGATCACCAGGTCCGGCAGCGCAATGCCGGCGGCGGCCATGCGGCTCTCTGCCAGGGCGCGCGGCGCCGAGGTCACCACGGCCCAGCGGTTGGCGGGCAGGGCAGCGAGAAATGGCAGCGCCCCCTCGATGGCGACCACGCCTTCGACGTCATCGATCTCGGCCTGGGAAATGGCCGCAGCCTCACGTTCGACGTCGATACCGGGCAGGTTCTGCCGGCGGACGGTGTCGATGCAGCGTACGCCGTGGATGGTCTTCAGGAAGGCGGGTACATCGAGCCCATGCCGGCGTGCCCAGTTGCTCCAGACGCGCTCGGTGGCCGCCACCGAGTTGAGCAGCGTCCCGTCCATATCGAACAGAAACGCCGCGAAGCGCTGACCTTCAAACATGCCGTGTCCTCCTTTGGGTAAAAAAACATGCTAACACGCACAACCTGCGGGGTAGGCGGACGGGCGGCGCTCCCCTTGCTGGCGATAGCGATCTTACGGGTGCCACAAGGCAGGCGAGCAATCACTGCCAGGACTTTTTCAGCAAGCCGTGGAATAACGGTGGGCCGCGTTCGTCAGACCTGGGAAACCCGCCTGATACAGCAGGAGCTTCAGGTCGGCGCCTGTGAAAACCGATCCCTATTGCGAGACGAACCTGATGAAACTGTCCAAGACCCGTTCCCTGTTTGCTGCCGCTTCCCTGGCATTGCTGGCTGCCGGTGGCGCCAATGCCGCCCCGGCCGCTTCGATCCACAACATCGTGCTGGTCCATGGCGCGTTCGTGACCGGTGCCGGCTGGAAGCCGGTCTACGACATCCTGGTCAAGGACGGCTATCACGTCTCGATCGCGCAGCACCCGCTGACCGGTTTCCAGGATGACGTGACCGCCGTCAAGCGTATCCTGGCGATGCAGGATGGCCCGACCATCCTGGTCGGCCACAGCTATGGCGGCGCGGTGATTTCCGATGCCGGTACCGACTCGCACGTCGCGGGCCTGGTCTACATCGCCGCGCACGCCCTCGATATCGGCGAAACCGAAGCGGCCAACGGCAAGCTGTACCCGAATGCGACCAAGGCGGTGAAGAAGACCGAAGACGGGTTCCTCTATCTCGATCCGGCGTTCTATCCCGCCGACTTCGCGGCCGACCTGCCCAAGGCCCAGGCCGAGTTCGAAGCCCGGTCCCAGGCGCTGACCTCGGCCTCGGTGTTCACCACGGCAGCGACCTCCGCCGCCTGGAAGACCAAGCCGAGCTGGTACGCTGTCGCCAAGTCCGATCGCATCATCAACCCGGACCTGGAGCGCATGTACGCCAAGCGCGCCAACAGCCACACCATCGAGATCCCCGGGGCCAGCCATGCGGTCTACGAGTCGCACCCCAAGGAAGTGGCAGCCCTGATCGAACAGGCGGCCCAGCACGCCCTGGATGGCAAGTAACCGGCCAGCAGGGTACTTGCTACACTCAGGGTTCAACGCCCGGACGGCCCGGGCGGTCGATGCGAGGTGCGTATGGATACCCAGCCTGCTGGTATGACCGTTCCGTTTTCACGCTACCCCTTGGGCATGATGCCCTGGCGTGAGGTGCCGGCGCCCGAGGAGGATGACGTCGTCGAGGAGGAGGTGGACGATGAGCCCCCACCGCAGACCTGGAAGCATCCCGAGGATGGCAAGGAGATGCCGGAGCGCGACCGGGAGACACCGCTCAAGCCCTGACGATGACGCCTGATACGGCCGTTGCCCGCCCGCCGGGTGGGCAACGGATCGTTCCCGGACGGAGCCGGTGCTGTTCGCAGATCGCCCGAAATCTGTCCGCAAGTGCCGGTTCAGAGCCTTTCGCCCTTGCTGGCTTGCGGCAGAGGGATCATCATCGTCCTCCCGAGTGCCTTTGCACCCCATTCCCATTCAGGTGAAGATCCATGAACCATGCCATTCGTGTCGTTGCCATCCTTCAAGCCAAGCCGGGCAAGGCTGCCGAGCTGGAGGCCGTGTTGAAGGCCGCCGTGGTGCCATCGCGTGCGGAAGCCGGTTGCCGTGAGTACACGCTGCATGTCGATCGCGAGAATCCCGGGCGTTTCGTCTTCGTCGAGACCTGGATCGACATGGCGGCAATCGAACACCACCGTGAAACCGAACACTATCGGGTCATGGGGGCTGCGGCCGCCGACCTGGTCCAGGACAGGCAGGTCCTGCTGCTGGACGAAGTACCCGGACAGTAATATCGCCGCGCAGGGACGCGTCCATTTCCCTTTCGAGATTGACCATGACCGTGCTGACTTCTTCTTTTGATGCCCTGTGGCAGGCGCGTTACGGCCTGCCACTGTCCGAGGCTGACCTGCCGCACAATGCGGTACTGCAAAGCCTGCTGGAGCACCGCTCGGTCCGGGCCTTCCTGCCCGATGCGCTGCCTGCCGGAGCACTGGAGGCCGGGGTGGCCGCAGCCCAGTCGGCGTCCACTTCGTCCAACCTGCAGGTGTGGAGCGTTATCGCGATCCGGGACCCGGCGCGCCGGGCCCGCTTCGCCGAGTTGTCCGGAGGCCAGCGGCATATCGAGCAGGCGCCGTTGTTCCTGGCCTGGGTACTCGACCTGTCACGCCTGCGGCGCCTGGGGGATGCCCGGGAGCAGGCCACCGACGGCCTCGACTACCTGGAGACCTTTGTCGTGGGCAGTGTCGACACCGCGCTGGCCGCGCAGAACGCCGCCGTAGCCTTCGAGTCGCTGGGGCTGGGTATCGTCTACATCGGTGGCATGCGCAACCATCCGGAAATCGTCGCCGAGGAACTGGGCCTGCCGGCTGGCAGCCTGGTGCTGTTCGGCATGTGCGTCGGCCATCCCGACCCGGCCTTGCCGGCGACGGTCAAACCGCGCCTGCCGCAGAGCGTGGTGTTGCATCACGATCGTTATGGCGCGACCGATGAACTGCAGCAGTGCCGTGCCTACGATGAGCAGATGCAGCAGGCGCAGAGCCGCCAGGGGCGGGCAGTGCAGCCCTGGTCCGAGGCGGTGGTGCAGCGTGTGGCGGGGCCTGCTTCGCTCAGCGGTCGTGACCGGCTGCGTGAGGCGGTCGCGGCGCTAGGGTTCGAGTTGCGCTAGTGTCCGGTCCCTGAGGATGGTGGTGTTCTCAGGGGCCTCTCGCGGGCAAGCCACGCTCCCACAGGATTGCGGCGTACGCAGGTTTTGCGAGCAATGCGCGACTGTGGGAGCGTGGCTTGCCCGCGAGAGGCCCTGGCAGGCAACCCATAAACGCCGGCCTCTCCTCATTCAGAACCGCAAGGTAGCCCCCGTGGTGAACCAGTGATCCTGGTCGCCATTCAACTGTCCGCCCGCCACCAGGTCGATGTCGAGCTTCTGGCCGATGTGCAGGCGTGGGCCCGCTTGCCAGCCCTGGTCGCCGCCCTCCTGGCCGAAACGCTCGGCCACCAGGGTCAGTGCCGGTGCCAGGTCGTACTCCATGCCGGTGCCCCAGGTCAGCCGGTGCTTCTGCTCACCGTCGTCATAGACATGGCTCCAGCCGCCGCTGAGGGTCAGGCGCAGCGCTTCAATCGGTTTGTAGGTCAGCGGCAGGGCCAGGTCGATACCGTCGTAGGCATGGCGTCGACCGGTGGCGAGATGCGCCTGGGCCAGTATCGCGCTTTCAAGGCCGAGGTCCTCGCGGCTGAACAGCGACGCCTTGAGGTGCGGGCTGAATAGGGTCTGGTGCTCGCCGTCGTGGCGGCTGCGGTTGATATCGGCGCCCAGTTGCAGGGACGGCAGGCCGGTTGGGGTACAGTCCGCCGACAGTACGGTTTCGCCGCTGGAGGCCTGGTGCCGGTTGCTCTTGTACCAGGTGTCGACGTTGCATGCTCCGGGGGCGTTGATGGCGCCGTCGTCGACGACGTAGGCACCGCCGGCGGCATGGGCCTTGGCGTAGATCGACAGCAGGGCGAAGGTGCCCAGGGTCGCACCGAGGAACGCCAGGGTCCCGCGCAGGGTACGTCGTCGAGCGCGTGGCAGGGCCTGGTAAAGAGAGACGTGGGTAGTGGTGTGCAACGAACGCTCGGTCCGGGGTTGAGGATGCTTGTGCATGAGGGGGCTCGCTCAATCGTCGATCGAAAGGGTTTCAATGCCGCTGGCCCTGGCCTGGGCCACCAGCTCTTCGGTGTCGCTGCCGCCAGGGAAGGCGATCACCCGGTCCGGTCCGCTGTCCTGCAGCATGAACCGGTTGCGGCGACGTTCGGCCTGCTTGCCGTAGTGTTGCCAGTTGGAGGGGTAGCGCACGATGTGGACGCCGGTTTCCCGGGCCCAGTCCTCGAGGGTGCTGCCCAGGTGCTGGTTGCCGCCATGCACCAGCACCGTGAGCGGGTGCTGTGCGTGGTAGGCCTCCAGCACCTGGCGGCACAGGGCGGCGTTCATGTAGTAGCGGCCGGCACAGATCAGGACGCGCATGGAAGGTCATCCTTGTCGTTCGGGTGCCGTTCGCCATCCCGGACCAGCGTTGGGCCGGGTGTCTCCGGCGTTTCGTCCAGCCCCGGGAAGTGCTCGCCGGCCCGCTCCAGCACCGGATAGGCCAGCGCGGCGATGTGGTGGTGGACCCGCCGGTAATCGCGCAGCACCCGTTGGAAAATGTCCCCGGACTCGGCCCAGGCGCTTTTGTCGGCGCTGAGCTTGCGAAAGTGCTCGCGACTGGCGCTGGCCTCCAGTCGACGAATCGCGGCCTTGCGCGCGACCAGGTGGTGGGCGCTGGCAATGTCCTCGCGCAGGAACACGGTGATGGCCAGGCTGAGGCTTTCCAGCAACTCATCGTGCAGCCGATGAATATGCCCCAGCTCGAACTTCGAGAAGTTCTCGCCACGCCGACGCCGACGCGCGGCCAGTTGCGCCAGGCTGCTGGCAAGGATGTCGCCGGCGTGCTCCAGGTTGATCACGAACATGAGGATCTCCTGGGCGCGATCGGCATCCTCGTCGCACAGGCCATCCTGGCCGATGTCCGCGAGGTAGGCGCGGATGGCGGCGCTGAGCAGGTCCAGCGACTGGTCCAGCTGCCTGATCTGTTCGGGGGTGGCCTGGGCCTGGTGCTCGAACAGCCTGAGCATCTGGCTGAACATCACCGACAGCATGTCGGCCAGGCGCAGCGCTTCGCGCACCGCGTTGGACAGGCCGATGTTGGCCACTTCCAGCCCGGCTTCGTCGAGGTATTGCGGCATGCCCGGGTCGGCTGCCGGTTCAGGCGCCGGCAGCCAGCGGGTCAGCAGGTTGGCCATGGGCTGCACCAGGCCCAGGAAACCCAGGCCCAGCAGCAGGTTGAAGGCGGTGTGCAGGTACACCGCCTGGCGGTCCGGGGCGAGCCCCGAGGCCTCGAGCAGCGGACCCAGCCACGATACGCACGGCAGCACCAGCGATGCCCCCAGCAACCGTACGGCCAGGTTGCCCAGGGGCAGGCGCCGGGCGACCGTCGTGCTGGCGCTCATGACCGGCGGCAGGGCGCCGCCGATGTTCGCGCCCAGCACCAGGGCCAGGGTGGTGACCGGCGACATCACGCCGGTGCCGGCCAGTGAAGCGATCAGCAGGATCACCGCGACGCTGGAGTGGCAGATCCAGGTCAGCAGGGCGGCGACCAGCAGCGCGATCAGGATATCGCCCTGCAGGCCCTGCATCACCGCATGAAAGACCGAGGTGTTTTCCATCTGGCCGAGCACGCCGCCCAGCAGGTTCAGGGCCAGCAGCATCAGCCCCAGGCCGATCAGCGCGCAGCCGATGCTCTCGTAGCGCGAGTCATCGCGCAGGCGGAACACCACGAAACCGACCAGCAGGACGATGGGGATCGCCAGCGAGGTGTTGAAGCTCAGCAACTGCGCGACCAGTGTCGAGCCGATGTTGGCGCCGAGCATCACCGCCAGTGCCGGCGCGAGGCTCAGGGTGCCGGCGGCGGTGAATGAAGTCGCCATCAGGCTGACCGCCGTACTGCTTTGCAGGATGGCGGTCAGGCCGATGCCCGAGAGCAGGGCCTTCCAGCGCCTGTCCAGGTTGCGGCCCAGGCCGTTGCGCAGTTGGGTGCCGAAACCGCGCAGCAGGGCGGTGGAAACCATGTGGGTGCCCCACAGCAACAGGGCGATGGTGCCGGCGAGTTTGATCAACAGAGTGGTTCCAGACATGAGGGGTCTCCCTGTGCTGGTGTATTACTTCCTGGGTGGGCGTAGCAGCCTCACCGAGGCACGACTGATGGTGCTGGACAACGCCAGCAGGTAGCGCATCTCGATACTCGTCAGGCGCCTGCGGACATACAGCCTGACGGTGATGCGCCGGACGAACCGGGCGGCCTGGCTCAGGCACAGCACCGCCAGTGCCCGGCAGCCGTAGTCGAGGAAGGCGAAGGCTTTTTCCAATGGATTCATGGCAGTCTCCCGGGGTTATCCGGTGGGTTTGACGGTGAAGGCACCTGCGCTTGCGCAGGTACCTTCAATGCGGTGTCAGAACCACTGCCTGAAGCGGCGGATGTAGAACGTCTTCATGGTCTGGGCCAGCACGCAGTAGGCGAGCAGGGTGCCGACCAGCCACGGGAAGTAGCTCATCGGCAACGGCACCAGGCCGACCAGCGTGCCCAGTTGCGAGAACGGCAGGTAGATGCCGATGGCGACCGCCAGGCAGGTCATGACGATGATCGGCAGCGCCGCGGTGCTCTGGAAGAACGGGATCTTCTGGGTCCGCAGCATGTGCACGACCAGCGTCTGCGACAGCAGCCCCTCGACGAACCAGCCGGACTGGAACAGCGCCTGCATTTCCACACTGTTGGCGGCGAACACGTACCACATCAGCGCAAAGGTGGTGATGTCGAAGATCGACGAGGTCGGCCCGATCCACAGCATGAAGCGGCCGATGTTCTTCGCATCCCACTTGCGTGGCTTGCGCAGGAACTCCTTGTCCATCTTGTCCCACGGCAGGGCCAACTGCGAGATGTCGTAGATCAGGTTCTGCAGCAGCAGATGGATCGAGAGCATGGGCAGGAACGGGATGAACGCACTGGCCACCAGCACCGAGAACACGTTGCCGAAGTTGGAACTGGCGGTCATGTTCAGGTACTTCATGATGTTGCCGAAGGTCTCCCGGCCCTTGAGCACACCTTCCTCGAGCACCATCAGGCTCTTTTCCAGGAGGATGATGTCGGCCGACTCCTTGGCGATGTCCGTGCCGCTGTCCACCGAGATACCGACGTCGGCATCGCGCAGCGCCGGGGCGTCGTTGATGCCATCGCCGAGAAAGCCCACGGTGTGCCCGTTCGATTGCAGGGCCTTGAGTACCCGCGACTTTTGCAATGGAGTCAGCTTGGCGAAGACCGTGCGTTCCTCGACCCGCAGCTTGAGGGTGGCGTCGTCCATGTGCTCGATGTCCTGGCCGAGCAGCGGCAGGCCTGGCTCCAGTCCGACCTCGCGGCAGATCTTGCAGGTGACCACCGCGTTGTCGCCGGTCAACACCTTGACCGCCACGCCGATGTCGCGCAGGGCGGCAATCGCCGGCCCCGCGGTTTCCTTGGGCGGGTCGAGGAAGGTCAGGAAGCCGCGGATCACCAGTTCGCGCTCGTCGGCGGTCTTGTACTGGGCCTTGGCCTGGCCCTCGGGGATATCGCGGGTGGCCACCAGCAGGACGCGGAAACCGTCCTTGTTGTAGTCGTTGGCCAATGCCAGCAGTTCCTGGCGGCGCCGCTCGTCGAGCGCGACCACCTCGTTGCCTTGCATCACGTGGCTGGAGATGGCGAGCATTTCCTCGACCGCGCCCTTGCAGACCAGCAAGTGATCGCCAGCGCTGTCCTTGACGATGATCGACAGGCGCCGGCGAACGAAGTCGAACGGCAGCTCATCGACCTTGCTGTAGGCGAAGGGCTCCTGGAATTTGGGGTTCTGTTGGGAAAACTGCAGCACGGCCTGGTCCATCAGGTTCTTCATGCCGCTCTGGTGGTAGCTGTTCAGCCAGGCCAGGCCGAGGACTGCGTCGTCGCGCTGGCCGTTGCTGTCGACATGGTGCTCCAGGATGATTTTGTCCTGGGTCAGGGTGCCGGTCTTGTCGGTGCACAGCACGTCCATCGAGCCGAAGTTCTGGATCGCGTTGAGGCGCTTGACCACCACCTTGCGCCGGGCCATGGCAACCGCGCCCTTGGCCAGGTTGGCACTGACGATCATCGGCAACATTTCCGGGGTCAGGCCAACAGCCACAGCCAGAGCAAAGAGCAGGGCATCGCCCCAGTCACCCTTGGAAAAGCCGTTGAGCAGGAACACCACCGGCACCATGACCAGCATGAAGCGGATGAGCAGCCAGCTGACGCTGTTCACGCCGCGGTCAAAGGCGGTCTGCACCCGCGAGCCGACGATGGCCTTGGCCAGCGAGCCGAAATAGGTGCGCGGGCCGGTGGCGACCACCACGGCCTTGGCGGTGCCGCTGACCACGTTGGTGCCCATGAAGCAGATGTTCTGCAGGTCGAGGAGGTTGCCCAGGTCGGCCGTCGTTCCGGTGGCGGACTTCTGTGCGACATCACCGAGGGTGTCGTACTTTTCCACCGGGAGTGCTTCGCCGGTCAGCACGGCCTGGCTGATGAACAGGTCACGGGACTCGATCAGGCGGATATCCGCCGGGATCATGTCGCCGGCCGACAGGTGCACGATGTCACCGGCTACCAGTTCGCGCATCGGAATCTCACGCAGGGTGGGCTGGCTGCCCAGTTGCTCGCGCCGTAGCACGGTGGCGGTGGTGCGCACCATGGCCTTGAGGGCCTCGGCGGATTTGGCCGAGCGGTATTCCTGCCAGAAGCGCAGGCCGCTGCTGAGGCTGACCATGGTCATGATGATGATGACCTTGGTCAGGTCGCCGTCTTCGCCTGCACGCTCGGCCAGCCAGAAGTCGGTGAAGAAGCTGATACCGGCGAGGATCAGCAGGACGTAAATGAAGGGATTGTTCAGCGCATGGAGGAACTGGACCAGCGCGTGAGGCGGCTTGTCGTGGGCGACTTCATTGAAGCCTTCGCGTTGCAGGCGGCCTTCGGCATCCAGCTCGGTGAGACCGTCGCGGCTGGCGCGGACATTGCCCAGGGTGGTGGCCAGGTCCTGCTGCGATTCGCGGGCAGCGCGCATCGACAGGCGAGGGGTGTCCTTGCCGTTCTGCGGTTTGTTGTGGAGGTGTTGCCGTGGTGGAGTCTTGACGTTGCTCATGGGATGCCCCTGTCACGTGTTCGCGACCAGGCATGTGCGGCTCACCGAATGAGAGGCGAGCGAATACCTGCCGAGTCGCGAACGTGCGATCGATTCGAATATGGGTGTTGGGGGATATTTAACGTTCGCTGCCCATCTGCGGAAAAACGACAGGCAGCGAACCGACTACTGGCTTCGTCCATAATAACTTTCTCGATATTCATTAATTAACGGGCAAAGAAATCCCGTGCACTTAAAAATTGCGAAAGTGCATGTTTGAAAGTTGTCTTCGCTGGCGCCGGATAATTAGGCGGCGCGAACCTCGACGGCGCCTTGCCGGGTTTTACCCATGCGCAGTGAGGGTTGCGCGAGCACGCTACTCTGCGGGTCCTGGCTGTCATCGAAGCTCCAGCGTTGCTGCAGCCGGCCGGTGGTCGGGCAGATGCGCCAGCCGATGGCCGCGCGAGGCAGGGCCTGGCTGCTGGAGGAGGGAACGGCGAACAGCGCGCTGGGCCGCAGGGCAACAGTGGGCTCGCGGGACAGCTTGACGCGCATGCTGGAAGCAAAGGCGCGAACGCCTGGCATTACGGAGGATTTGAAAGTCATAACACACCTCGCGACCGGACTGGCGCCGGCAGAGGCGAGTTACGTGGGAGCACTAGGCTCTGGCGCAGCTCACCCGACTGTGCGTCGAGTCCCGTCATTGTTTGGGTTAAGCGCCCGATGAACCGCGCTCGCGGTAATCGGACTGCGTCTAGATACTGTGTCCATTGGGTTCTTTTTTAAGTTGAAAAAGGGGCCTGTTTCGCAGGCAGGGCAAATTTACTCAGCAAGAACTGTCAAGTCAATTAAAAATAAGCTGTTTTGTTACATATAAGCTGAATGGCAGCTGAAGTACCAGGCAATTGGATATGAAGTTGTTTCCCGGACGGGTGGGGAACCCGCCGTCATGGCAGGCTCCCGCAGCCGTTACTCCCAATCGGCCTTGCCGATTGCCAGTCCATGCAAGCCGTTATAGCTGGCGCGCTCGGGCGACTTCCAGCCTTCGAGCAGGCTTTCTTCCAGCTGATAGACCTCGACGCCCAGCGGCCGGCACACGGACAGCGGGTCCTGGGCATCCGGCCCCCACATTGGCAGCGACAGGTCGCCACCCGGGCAGGTCGACAGGGCGCAGAGCACATCGATCTCGGCGAAGAACTCCAGGTAGTCGCCTTTCTTGGCCGGGCAGGCTTTCATGAAGTACATGTCGTCATGGTTCAGGCCGGTGCACTGGAAGATGTTCAGCACATCGTGCACGTCGAACTCGGTCAGCCCATGAGGCAGCACCGCGCGGGTCAGGTTGGAGTGGCAGTGGTGGTGGAAGTCCTCGCCGGTGAGCATCTTGTTGACGTAGGGATCGCAGCGGGTGCCGAGCAGGTCGTGCAGGCGCCCGCCGTGTTCGTCGATGCCGTAGTCGGCCAGGCTGTCGTCGGTGATGGTTACCAGCGGCCGCAGGAATGGCAGGTTCGACCACAGGCGATCATGGGTGGTCACGTGCGCGCCCTGCAACTGGCGGGTGCGGGCAGCCCACAGGCGCTCGCGCGGATCGTTGGCGTTCCAGATATTGAAATCGCCGACCTGCGGGCCGACCGGCGCGGTGACACGGAACACGTGGCCGGCCGGCACCTTCCAGGCGCGGCCGGTGCGGATCGGAACCTCGAACGACTCGACCAGGGTGCGGGCGTCCTGACGCTCGCGGATACGGTCGTAGAACGGCTTGTCGACCTGCAGGGCCGAGCCTTTGCTGACCTGGTAGGCGGCTGGGTAATCCTTGTACATGGGTGGGTCTCCGGTTTCAGGAACGGGGTGGGTGGTTGAACAGATCGAGCAGGGCATGCTCGGAATCGTCCAGGTAACGGGTCATCGCTTCGGCGGCGTCATGGCGACGGCCGTCGGCGAGCAGGTCGTGGATCTGTCGGTCGCGCTCCAGCCAGGGGCGCTGGAAGTTCTCTTCATCGGGGGCCACGGCGAACACCAGGCGCATCTGCGCGGCGATGTTGGTGAAGAAGGCATCGAGCAACGGGCTGCGCAACAGCCCGATGATGTGCTGGTGAAAACGCAGGCTGTGGGTACCGAAGGCCTGCCAGTCTTCGCGCTCGCGGGCCAGTTCGGCGGCCTCGATGGCATCGAGCATGCGGTCGGATTCGTATTCGCGCAGCGGCTTGCTGCCCAGGATCGCCTGGACCTCGAGGGTGCGGCGCACAAGGAACAGGTCGCGCACTTCCGGCACGCCCAGGCGGCGGACCATCACACCCTTGTTGCGCACGTAGGTCGCCAGGCCCTCGTGGCCGAGCTGGTGCAACGCCTCGCGCACGGTATTGCGCGAGGCGTTGTAGCGTCCGGTGAGTTCGGCCTCGACCAGCGCCATGCCGGGCAGCAGCCGGCCGCCGATGATGTCCTCGCGCACCTCGCAGGCCACCTGGTCGGCCAGGGACAGGGTTTCGCCGGTTTTTTCCGTGGTCTTGGTCATGCCAGTTGCACATCCTTGAGGAAGCGGCTCATCCGTTCGCTGCGGTTTTCCAGCAGTTCGCGTGGCGCGCCGGCCTGGACGATCTGCCCGCGCTCCATGAACACCACGCGGTCGGAAACCTGGAAGGCGAACTTCATTTCATGGGTGACGATGACCATGGTCATGCCTTCGCGGGCCAGGTCCTCGATCACCTTCAGCACGTCACCGACCAGCTCCGGGTCCAGCGCCGAGGTCGGTTCGTCGAACAGCATCACCTGTGGCCGCATCGCCAGTGCCCGGGCGATCGCCACGCGCTGCTGCTGGCCACCGGAGAGCTGGTGCGGGTACTTGCCGGCGTGCTCCCGCAAACCCACCTTGGCCAGCAGCGACAGGCCCAGGGCCCGCAGTTCGGCATCGTTGGCGTGACCATGGTGGCGTGGTGCGAGCATGACGTTCTCCAGGACCGTCTTGTGCGGGAACAGGTTGAAGCCCTGGAACACCATGCCCACCTGGACGATGCCATCCATGTGCAGGCGAGTGCCCAGGCTGCCGCCGTCTTCGTGGCTGCCGCGCAGGAACGGCGCGCCGCACAATTCGACCTGGCCGCGATCGAGCCCCTCCAGGCCGTTGAGGGTGCGGATCAGGGTGGTCTTGCCCGAACCCGATGGACCGATGATCGATACCACCTCCCCGAAGCGGATGTTCAGGTCGATGCCCTTGAGCACCTCCAGTTGACCATAGTGCTTGCGCGCACCGGTCACCCGCAGGGCATACTCGCCGCGGCGTGCGGTGTTCTCCTGGCGTGCCGGAGCCACCTGCGCCGGGCTGTCGGCAATCACCCTGGGTTGGCGGCGCGTCACGTCCAGATGCTGTTCCAGGCGTTGGAGCAGATAGCTGAAGACCGTGACGATCAATACATAGTAGAAGGCCACCGCCAGCATGGTCTCCATGACCAGGAAGTTCTGCGTGTACAACTGCTGACCCACCAGCAGGATCTCCGACAGCGAGATCACCGACACCAGTGAGGTCAGCTTGACGATGGTGATGTACTCGTTGGCCAGGGTGGGCAGGGCGACCCGCAGTGCCTGTGGGATGACGATCAGTCGTTGCACGCCGGTGTAGCGGATGCCCAGCGCCTTGCCCGCCTCCAGTTGGCCCTTGGCGACGGCCAGCAGGCCGCCGCGATGGATCTCGGCGATGTACGCCGCTTCGCTCAATACCAGTGCGATCAGGCCCGCGGCATAGGGGTTGGACAGCAGCGCGCTGGTGCTCGGAAACACCTGCGGCAGGTTGTAGACGAAGATCAGCAGCACCAGCAATGGCAGGCTGCGGAAGAACCAGATGTACAGGGCCGCTGCCCGGTTGAGGACGCGGTTGCCCGACTGTCGTGCCAAGGCCAGCACGAAGCCGAGCACGATGCCCAGCAACCAGGTCTCGACACTCAGCTCCACCACGGTGCCGACTGCCTTCCAGAAATCGCCGTTGACCAGCAGGCTGGCGGCGTAGTGCCAATCGAATTGCATGCTCGACACTCCCGCTTACTGTGCTGCCGCTTGGGGATTCTGGCCCAGGGCCTGGGCGACTTCACTCGGGCTGGGTTCGCCCAGGTTGTAGTGGGCGAGGAGGGTCTGGTATTCGCCGCTGCTCTTCATGGCGGCCAGCCCCTGGCGCAGTTCGCCGAGCAGCGCATCGTTACCCTTGCGCACGGCCAGGCCGATCACGACCGGGTAGATCAGTTCCCTGGAGCTGATGACCACGCGGCCCTTGAGTTTGTCGGCGGTGATCGTCGCCACCGCGGCGTCCTCGAACTGCACGTCGACGGCCTTGGCCAGCAGTGCCTGGGCCGCCTCCGGCGAGGTGGGGAATTCACGCGAGTCGATCGGTGCCTGGCCAGTGGCCTCGCAGTGGCTCTTGGAAAGTGCCATCAGCTTGGGGATCCACGAGCCGCCCTTGATCGAGCCGATGCGCTTGCCGCAGAGGTCTTCGGGGTGTTGTGGGCGGAAGCTGTCATCGGCGCGCACCATCAGCGAGGCGCCGCTCTTGAGGTAGGGCACGAAGTCGACCTGGGCGGCGCGCTCCGGGGTGACGTACAGCGCCGAGGCGACCACGTCGAAGCGCCGGGCGTTGACGCCCATCACCAGGTTGGCGAAGCGGGTGTCCTGGAACTGGGTGGTCAGCTTGAGGTGCTGGCCGAGCAGGGTCATGAACTCAGGGTCGAAGCCGGCCGGCTTGCCCTGGGCCAGGTAGGTGTAGGGCGGGTAGGTGAGGTCCGAGCCGATGCTCAGGCGATCGGCTTGCAGGGTGCCGTCGGCGGCATGGGCGGCGCCGGCGGCGCTGAGGGTCAGTGCGAGGGTGAAGGCTTTTACTCGGGACATGGGAAACGCTCCACTTATGATTGTTCAACAATCGTTGTGGTTACGTATATCAATAGTCATGCCATGTATTGATAGCAAGACCGTGCAGAGGGGTTTGGCACGATGGGGTGCTACAGAAAAGCGCACGGTCTTTACCGGAAGTAACATCATGGTGCGTCGCGCTCGGTCGTTTCCGATACGGCACGGATGGTTTCCTGATCGATAGACGTGCAATCAGTGCTCTTGGCACAATCGGGCCTTCGGCAGGCACTCATTCAAGGGGCACCATGGATCGTTACGTACACTCCCTCCGTTCGATGCTGTTAATTTCCGGATTGCTGCTGGGGGCCGGTTCGCCCGCCATCGCCGCGTCCTTCGATTGCCAGAAGGCCTCCACGGCAGTGGAAAAGGCCATTTGTGCCAGTCCTGAACTGAGCGGGCTGGACAGTGCCCTCGGGGACTACTACAGCCAGGCGATGGCCAAGCTGGCCCCGGAGCCGCGCGAGGCCCTGCGTAGCGACCAGCGGGCCTGGCTGCAGACCCGCAATGCCTGTGCGGCCGATCCGACCCAACTGGCCGGCTGCCTGCAACCGCTGCTGAGCCAGCGCGTGCTGGAGGTGGGCAAGCAGGTGCGGCTCGACACCGTGGCGCTGGACGCGCTTATTGCCAGCATTCCCTATCACCCGGCCGAAGCGGCCCAAGGTCTGAGGGGTTATCCGAACAATGGCCTGGCCGCTGCCTGGCTGGTCTACCTGTCTCGTTTCGAACCCAACAGTGGGGTGACGCAAAAGGAAGCCGAGGAAAGCCGGCGAGTGGCGATCAAGGCGCTGTCGGACGACAGTTTTTCGCTGTCGGTCTACACCGATACCGAGAAGGACGCTTCGGTCAGTCGTGCCCGGGTGGACCTGACGCTGCTGCGCATGCTGATCGAACGATCGGAATATGAACCCTATGACAGTCAACGTGCCTATGTGCACTGTTTCGTCTTCTCGCGTCAGGGCAAGGATGCCTTCGCCACCTTTGGGCCGTTGTATGGCTCCACCCGCGACAGTGGTGCTCCGATCTGCTCTCCCGAGGGCAATCTGTTCGAGCAGGGACCCTGGCAACAATTGGCTCGTGGCTTCGACAAGGTACTGGAGGCGGCCAGCGAGAACAGCGGGACCATTCGCTTTGCCAGTTACGCTGGCTGGCGCCTGATGCTGTTGGAAGCGACGGTTGCTCCGCGCGACTTTCTCACGGCTGCGGACAAGCAGGCTGCGGATCCCGAACAGGTCATCCGCGACTGGACGGACGACAAGACCTGGCCGCAGAAGCAGCGGCAACAGGTCTTGGCGGCCGTCGAGCCTGCGCGCCGGGCAACCAGCACCTGGCTGCAGCGCGCGCGCGGCCTGTCAGCCGGCGAGGCTCAGCAGGCGGCGCGGGAGATCGTCCGCCAGTGGCTGAATGATCGGCTGGATTTCATCGGCGAAAACAACGAGGGCTGATGCAGCGCGGGCCGCTGAGCGATCAGGGTGTTTTCAGGCTGGGCAGCGCAGCCTTGCCCTTGTCGCTCAGGACCGGCTGCAACTGCTCCCAGGTAAAACTCCGTTCGTTGTCGCAGCCATCCCCGGTCGCGGGCGTGGCGAGCTTCATGCCCTGGGTGTCGAAGGTCAGGTCGAAGTTGGAGTAACGGGTGATGGCCGGGCAGCCTTCGTCCACGCTGGTCTGTCCGGCCAACCAGGTGCTGAACTTGCCAGGGCAGCCGATAGCCGAGCTCTGGCCATGTGCGCTACCCTGACGGTCCCGGACGACGTCAATGAGCCGGGGCCAGACAAGAAAGGGTACCTGATGAGCAGCAAGCAAGCTTCGGATGAGCAAGGCAGTGGCCGCCGCCATGGTGGCCGGTATATCTATGAGGAGTTGCGCAAGCAGATTCTCACGCTGAAACTGAAACCGGGCGCGCCTCTCGACGAGGTGTCCCTGGCTACTCAGTTCGGGCTGTCCCGCTCACCGGTACGTGATGCCCTGGCGCGCTTGATCACCGAGGGACTGGTGACGATCCTGCCGAACCGGACGACCCTCGTCACGCCGTTCGAGATCGAAGAGTTCCCCAACTACATCGCCGCGCTCGACCTGTTGCAGCGTGCGGTCACCCGCCTGGCCGCGCTGCAGCGCACCGAAGAGGACCTGGAGCGCATCCGGGCCGCCGAGGCTGCCTACATGGCCTCGATTTCCTGCGGCGATTTCCAGGTCATGACCGAGCGCAACAAGGAAATGCACATGGAGATCGCGCGGGCCGGGAAAAACCCGTACCTGACGAGTCACTATGAGCGCCTGCTCGGCGAAGGGCAGCGCTTGTCGCACCTGCATTTCGATTTCCTCCTCAGTCCTGCCGGTTCGTCCGGCATGGGCCGTGACCATGGCGAGATCGTCGAGGCGATCGCGGCGCGTGATGCCGACGCTGCGGAGCAGGCTGCGCATGAGCATACGATGCTGTTCCAGCGTCGATTCCTGGATTTCATGCAGCAGAACCTGACGTCGAACATGAGGGTCGGCTAGGGAGGCTTGAGTGGCATCAAGTTAAAACCTCAATAAAAGCTGATGCCAGCAGCACGAGATATGAATTTTCTCTGATGTAAGGCCGTCATACCCTGCGCAGGAACCCGTCCGGCTCCCAGCCGGCCCACCTCGATAACAAATCCAACCGAGGATCCTGCCATGCCATTGCCTGTTCCTTTCACTCGGCATCTAGTCGTGCCCGCGCAGAGCGGGGTTCGACATGAGTGATCTTTCATCTTCCGTCGCCCAGCAGGATGAAAGCCTGCTAGCCAGTCATGGCTATCACCAGGAGCTGGACCGGGGACTTAGCCTGTGGTCTTCCTTTTCCGTGGGGTTTGCCACGATTTCCCCGGTTGTCGGGATCTACTCGGTGATGTCCCTCGGGGCCGTCAACATCGGCCCCGCATGGTTGTGGATCGTGCCGCTGAGCCTACTGCTGCAGATGAGCGTGGCTACGGTGTACGCCGAGTTGTCTTCGCAGTTCCCGCTGGCTGGCGGCTGCTACCAATGGGTACGGCGGCTGAGCGGTGATCGCTTGGCCTGGTTCACCGGTTTTCTCTATCTGTCGGCGGCCCTGGCTTCTCTGACCACGGTGGCTTACCTGGGCGGGTTCTGGCTCGGGTTGCTGGTGCTGAGCGAACCGCCATCGCCGAATACTCAGGTTGCCTGTGGGGCGCTGCTGCTGGCACTGGGGCTCGGGGTGAATCTATTGGGAATCAATCCGCTGAAGTAATTCGTCAACGCGGGGATTTTCGCTGAAGCCATTATCGGGATTGAATAGTTTTGTAACTATTTGTTGACGCCATTGTTTTGTCTTGGATAGCATTTTGATATCAGCGTCTGCGGCCAGCGGCTGATTTCTCGCCTTTCAATTGCACCGATTCATCGGATCCGAGACCTGACATGGACGTTCGCCAGTTCACTTTTCCCGTGGGCCAGTCTTCTGCAGCCCTAAAAGACCGCGATCATTTCCTTGGGTTTCCCAAACGCGGCCTTGCGTTATTGATGGCGAACGTCATGTTCTGGCAGCCGCTATGGGCGCAGGCGGATGGCATCGTGGTCAGCGCACCGGGGACGACGCTCGGCCAGGCGGGCAACGGCGTGCCCATCGTCAACATCGCCGCCCCCAATGGCAGCGGTCTGTCGCACAACCAATTCCAGGACTACAACGTCGGCAGCCAGGGCGTCATCCTCAATAACGCCACGAACCGTACCCAGTCGACGCAATTGGGCGGGATCATTCTTGGCAACAGCAACCTCAACGGCCGTGCTGCGTCCACCATTCTCAACGAGGTCAACGGCGGCAGTCCGAGCCAGTTGCGCGGCTATACCGAGGTGGCGGGGCAGTCGGCCCACGTCATTGTTGCCAACCCCTATGGCATCACCTGTAACGGCTGCGGCTTCATCAACACCCCGCAGGCGACGCTGACCACCGGCAAACCAGTCGTGGAAAACGGCCAGGTGAGTCGCTACCAGGTCGACCAGGGCAGCGTGTCCATCGAAGGCGCGCTGCTGAACGCCAACAACATCGACCGCTTCGAGATCATCACCCGCTCGGCCAAGCTCAATGCCGAGATCCAGGCCAGGAACCTGGCGATCATCACCGGCGCCAACGACGTCGATGCCAAGACTCTCAAGGCCACAGCCCGTGCCGCCGATCCTGCCAGTGCACCGCAACTGGCGATCGACTCCTCGGCGCTGGGCGGCATGTACGCCGGAGCGATCAAGCTGGTGGGTACCGAGGCCGGTGTCGGGGTAAAACTCGACGGCAAGATGGTTGCCAGCGGTGGCGACATTCAGCTCGACGCCAATGGCCATCTGAGCATGGTCGACGCGGCGGCGACGGGCGCGGTCAACGTCAAGGCGCAGAGCCTCGAAGCCAAGGGTCCGGTCTATGCCGGCACCACCCTGGACGTGAACACCCAGGGCGACCTGACCAGCCAGAACAACCTCGTCGCCAAGGACCGCATCACCCTCAACAGCGGCGGCCAACTGACCAACAACGGCATCATCGAAGCCGGAGTCAATGCTGATAACAGCCGCAACACCGCAGGCGACGTCAGCGTCACGGCGCAGAATTTCAACAACACCGGCAAGAGCGTTATCGCCAGCCGCGACCTGACCGTCACCACCGCCCAGACCCTGACCAACCAGGGCGGCACCCTGAGCGGCAAGCGCCAGACCACCGTCACCGCCGGCACCCTCGACAACCAGAACCAGGGCCGAGTCCTCAGCGCCGACAGCCTGAACCTGACCGCCGATACCGTACTGAACGGGCAGGGCGGCCTGATCAACAGCGTCGGTCAATTGACTGCCACCCTCGGTCATTTGAATAACAATGCAGGCGAAGTGTCCACCAAGGCCAGCAGTACGCTGATCCTGGGTACGATGGACAACCTCACTGGCCTGGTGATGGCCGAGAGCACCCTCGGCCTCACCGCCGCCGGCGCGATCAACAACCAGAGCGGCGTGATCTCCGGTTGGCAGGGCCTGACCGTCAACGGCACCAGTCTGGACAACCGCAACAGCGGCACTGTCTCCAGTCGCAGCGGTGATGTCGCCGCCACCCTCAGTGGTGCGCTGCTCAACAGCCACGCCGGCGCGGTGGTCAGCCAGAAGGCCCTGACCGTCACCGCCGACAGCCTCGACAACAGTGACCAGGGCGTCCTCTCCAGCGGCGCTGCCCAGAAGCTGACGGTCACCGGCCTGCTCGACAACACCCTGGGCGGTTCCATCACCAGCTCGGCCACCCTGACCCTGCAGGCGATGGCCCTGAACAACGCCGGCACCCTCAGCGCCGATGACGCGCTGAGCTTCACCGGTACCGACCTGGACAACAGTCACGGCACCTTCACCGGCAATGCCGGTGTCACCCTCGACCTGCTCGGGACCCTGACCAATAACTACGGCAAGCTGTCCAGCGCAGGCCCGCTGCTGCTCCAGCGCAGCACGCAGATCAACAACCAGAACGGCGGGATCAACAGCCAGGACCTGCTGACTCTGCTCACCGGCAGCCTGGACAACAGCCAGAATGGCACCATCGGGGCTAGCGATACCTTGCTGGTCACGGCCAGCGGTAAAGTCGACAACAGCACCGGCGGCCTGATCGCCAGCCGCAATGCCGACCTGCAACTCAATGCTGACAGCCTGGGCAACAGCAAGGGCTCCCTGCAAGGCAAGGGGGCGGTCACTCTCAATGTCACCGGCGACATCGACAACCAGAGCGGCAAGGTCATCGCCCAGGACGGTGACCTGAGCGTCACTGCGGCCAACCTCGACAGTCGCGGCGGCCTGCTGTCCAGCGTCAAGGGCGCCTTCGAAAGCCACATCGTCGGTGTACTGAAGAACGGTTACGACCTGAGCAACAACAACCAGGGCGGCACCATCCAGGCCCAGCGCCTGGCGCTCAATGCCTTTGGCGGTATCGACAACAATGGCGGCCGCATCGCCGCTCAGTCGGGTGATGCGGTACTCGATGCCCGTAGCGGCAATATCGACAACCGCAACGGCGGCCTCTACGCCTCCAATCTGGTGCAGGTCAGCGGCAATGATCTGGATAACAGTGGTGATACCGGCGGCCAGGTGACCGGCCAACGGATCGGCCTGAGCCTGAGCGGTGAGCTGAATAACAGCAAGGGGATCGTCGAGAGTGGGACTACGCTGGCCGTTGGTGCCGCCAGCGTGGTCAACCAGGGTGGGCAACTGCGGGCGCTGGGTACTGTCGACAAGACCTCCTTCAAGATCGGTGGCCTGTTCGACAACCGTGGCGGTACTGTGGAAACCGCCAACAACGACCTCGATTTTGACGTGGCGAGCTTCCAGAACCAGGGGGGCAGCCTGTTGCATGCGAACACTGGTGTCTTCGGCATTTCCATGGCCAATCTCAATGATGTTGGCGGCCGGCTGGTCACCCAAGGTGACCTGACGCTGGCGACCGATACCTGGACCAACAGCAGCTCGCTGCAGGCCAATCACCTGATCGTCAATGTCAATCACTTGACCCAGACCGCTACCGGCCAGCTCTTGTCCAGTAGCGGTTTCCAGGGCAGTGGCAATGACTGGCGCAACGATGGCCTGATCGGCACCGACGGCGCTGTCCGTCTCGATCTGCACGGTGGTTACGCTGGCTCGGGACGTCTGAGTGGAGTCCAAACCCTGGGGCTGCACGCGATACAGGTCGATCTGGGCGATACCGGCAGTATCGCCGCCGGCGCAGATGCCACCGTCAATATCGATGGGCTGTTCAACAGTTCCGGTCGGCTGACCTCTGGTGGAAACCTGAAGCTCACCGCTTCAGGCGTGAACAACCTGGGGACCCTGGGTAGTGGCAAGGGGCTGGTGATCACGACGGGCAACCTGCTCAACGATCATGGCCTGATCTCCAGTGGCGAAGACATGCAACTGCTGGTCAGCAGTTTCACCAACCGCTATGCGCAGGTCTACAGCCTGGGCACAGCGTTGATCGCCAGGGATTCCAATGGCACCCGGGCCGACCTGCTGGACAACCGTTCGGGCGACATCGAGAGCATGGGCAAACTGACGGTCGCGGCGACAACGGTCAACAACGTGATGGATGTACTGGAGTACACCGAGCATGAAAAGAGTGCTACGGGCATTACCCGCTTGTCGTGCACCCTGATCCCGACGGCAGGCTGCGATGATCGCGGTGGTGGTCGTATCAATGGTCTGTGGGAGTTGACCGAGACCGACCGCTTGAATGTCACCCAAAGCAGCGCAGCGGCGAGCCTGACCAGTGGCGCCGACCTGTCGATCGATACCCAGGTTCTGAACAATACCAGCAGCATCATTGCCGCCACCGGCAACGTGCAGGTTGACGCGAACACGATCAACAACAAGGGGCTGCAACCCCAGGAAATCAAGACTACGCGCCGCTACTGGAGCTTCGTCAACGAAACCGGTGCTGCCGCTGCCGCGGCAGCCAACTTCAACGCGAGGAACAACCCGACACCTTCGGCTTCCTATGCTTCGGACCTGAGCGCATTCTTCCACTGGGCCACGGTGGACATGGGCGGGACCACGGTCACCAACAACATCAGTGACAAGTCCTACGACGCGATTATCCAGGCTGGTGGCAGTGTTTCGCTCAATGCCAACGAAAAGATCAACAACAGTGTGATCCGACCGTTCTACGAGTACGTCGCAGCCGGTCGCACGGCAACGGATACCGGCTCGGGCAGTGCCTACTCGACACCGATCTACATCAATGCCCAGTTGCCGCCAGACCTGGCGCAGCATCAGATCAACCCGGTCGCGTTGCCTGGCTTTACCCTTCCAGCCGGGCAGAATGGGCTGTTCCGCCTGAGCGGGCAGGGCACCAGTTCGAACGGTTCGGCCTCCGGTCTGGTGCACGTTCCAGGTCTGCCGGACACTTCGGGCAAATCCAACCCGCAGAAGTACCTGATTGAAACCAATCCGGCGCTCACCGATCTCAAGCAGTTCATGAGCTCGGATTACCTGCTGTCAAATCTTGGATACGACCCTGACGCCAGCGCCAAGCGCCTGGGCGATGGGTTCTACGAACAGAAACTGATCCAGCAGGCGGTGACTGCGCGTACCGGCCAGCGCTACATCGATGGCCAGACTTCCGATGATGCGATGTTCAAGTACCTGATGAACAACGCTGTCGCCAGCAAGCAGGAATTGAACCTGCAATTGGGCGTGAGCCTGACTTCGGAGCAGGTTGCGGCCCTGACCCATGACATCGTGTGGATGGAGAACCAGACGATCAATGGCGAGCAAGTGCTGGTCCCGGTGTTGTACCTGGCCAGTGCCAACAACCGCCTGGCCGACAACGGTGCGCTGATTCAGGGTAGCGACGTGACCCTGGTTGCCGGCCAGGACCTGAGCAATGCCGGCACCCTGCGCGCCAGCAGCAACCTCAAGGCCACGGCCAGCAACGACCTGGTGAACAGCGGCCTGCTCGAAGCAGGCAATCGCCTCGACGCCCTGGCGACCAATAATCTCAGCAACAAGGCCGGCGGGATCATTGCCGGTCGCGATGTGAGTGTCACCGCCGTCAAGGGCGACGTGCTCAATGAGCGAACGGTGACCACTCACCAGAGCTATGACGGCCTGATCAGCAATCGCAAGGACTTCGCCGACAGCGCCGCGCGGATTGAAGCGAGCAATGACCTGGGCGTCAATGCCGGGCGGGATCTGCTCAACCAGGGCAGTGTGCTGCAGAGTGGGCGTGACACCAGCGTCACTGCAGGGCGAGACGTCAAGATCACTTCGGCCGAACAGACCAGCAATGTTCGCTATGACAACTACACCAGCGGCCAGGTGACTCAACTGAGTTCAAGCCTGACCTCCGGGCGTGATGTGTCCGTGGTCGCGGGGCGCGATCTGTCGGTAGTCGCCAGCCAGATCGACGCCAAGCGCGATGCGACGATGTCGGCAACGGGTGATCTGACATTGGAGTCCGCAGCGAACGCCAGTACCTACAGTGGTTGGAACAAGAAGTACCGAGGGGACGAGAACCACAGCCAGCAGGTTTCCACCCAGGTTACAGCGGGCGGTAATGTGACACTCAATGCCGGCAAGGATTTGGGCCTGGTGTCCAGCCAGGTGAGCGCACAGAAAGAGGCCTACCTGTCTGCTGGCGCGAATCTGACGTTGCAGACGGCGACCAACGAGGACTACAGCTTCTACAGCAAGACCTCGAAAAGCTCGTCGGGCAAGAAGAGTCAGTTGGATGAGGAGTCGCGCAGTACCAACGTCGCCAGTGCCGTGAGTGGTGCCAGCAAGGCCACGCTGGTGGCGGGTAATGATCTGCTGGTCAAGGGTAGCAAGGTCGTTTCCGGCGAAGGAGCTGTCAAGCTGACAGCAGGCAACGATGTACAGATTGTTGCAGCCACCGATGCAAGTAGCAGCCAGCATGATCGCAGCCAGAGCAAGAGCAGTTGGCTTGGTCTCAAGGCAAGCAAGGTTTCGGACCATATGGCGGCGGCGCAGACCAAGGCATCCGGCAGTCTGATTTCGGGTGACACTGTGGACGTGGTTGCCAAGCGCGATGCCACGGTGACGGGGTCGGCACTGGCCAGCATGCAGGACCTGACGGTTCAAGCGGGTCGTGACCTGACGATCAATGCGGCGCAAAACACGTTCACCAGTGAGCAGGCGCATAAGGAAAAGAACCGTGACCTGACCGGCATTCTGACGGCCAACAAGTTGGGGATCGATGACATCACGGGTAAGCAGAAACTGTTCATCAACAGTGGTAGCCATGATGGTCAAACGTCCGGTACCACGTTGACGGGCAGCACCGTTGGCTCTGCCCTGGGGAATGTGAGCCTCACCGCGGGTCGTGAGCTGAACGTCGTAGCCAGTAATCTGGTCAGTAGCAAGGACATGAGCCTGACCGGTTCCAATGTGAACATTGTCGCTGGGATGGAGAACTCCAATGAGGAGATGACTGACAAGACTTCCAGTCTTGGGGTGAAGCGGGTCATGGGTGGAGTGGTTGTGAACGCGGTGACGGCGCTCTACAACTTGCCCGAGACGATCAAGTCGATCGAGTCCATCGACGACCCGCGCTTGCGAGCGGTCAAGCAGGCGCAGCTTGCCTTGTCGCTGACCGACTCAGGGACCACCCTTTGGAAGACAGAGCAGGAGTTGCAGAATAAATTTTCACAGCTTGTCGGTGCGAAATCCCTTTCAACCGATACATCAGCCGGTTTTGGTGATGCGATCAACGCCTATAAAAATAAGACAGCTGGCGGTGACACGACGTTGATCAAGATCGGTTCGGAACTGGCCAGTAGCAGCAGTCGCAAGACCTCCGAGAAAGAGACCCAGACAGCGAAGGCCAGTTCGATCATGGCGGGACAGAACCTGGCAGTCGTTTCGACTGGCGCCATGACCGGTTCGGCGGGTGATATTCATGTGGTGGGCAGCTCGTTGAAGGCGAACTCGACGGTATTGGAGGCGAAAAACAACATTACGTTGGAGAGCGCTCAGAATACGGTTCGTCAGTCCAGCGACTCCCATACCAATGAGACCTCCATAGGCGTCAGTTTCAACCTGGGGGCACAGAACGGCTTCACGCTTGATCTGGGAGCCAAGCTGGGCTTGGTGGACGGCAAGGGCAAGTCAGTGACCCAAGTCAACAGTACGCTGGAGACGGGTGACCTCCTGCTGCATAGCGGCAAGGATACGACCCTGGCTGGAGCTCAGGTCAAGGCTCAGACGATTGACGCGACAATCGACGGCAATCTCAATATTGCCTCAAGGCAAGATACCGATAAGTTTGAGAGCAAGAATACCAATATCGGTTTTGGTGCCAGCCTGTGTATTCCTCCGTTCTGTTATGGCGCAACGGCCGGTGCCAGTGGTAGTGCAAGTCTTGAACTCTCAAATGGCGGTTTGGATCGAGATTATCGTGCGGTCAAGGACCAGAGTGGACTGTTTGCCGGCAAAGGTGGATACAACATCAATGTTGGTAATAACACGACGCTGGAAGGCGCGGTCATTGCCAGTGATGCCAGTGTGGACAAGAACCTTATCGTCACGGATCGTCTGATTGTCAGCGATATCAAGAACAAGAGTGAAATCGACAGCCATAGCACCTCTGTTGCTCTGTCCGGTTCTTATGGCAGCGTGAAAGGCTTTGACGGCGGGATCAGTACTGGAATGCCCTTGGCACTGGGAGAGTCGAACAGTAGCAAGACTCGTAGTGCCGTAAGTGAAGGTACCATCATCGTCCGGGATGCCGCCGGCGCTTATGATCTGGTGGGGCTCAATCGCGATACCGCGCATGCGAATGAACCTTTGGATAAGCCGGACGAGAAGGCGCTGCAGGAGCGGATCGAGCTTCTGAAGAGCTCAATCGGCCTGACTAAGGACATAGTGGGTAAGGTGGCTGAGCAGGCGGAAAAGCAGGCCAAGAACTTGCTGGATGATGCCAAGAATACAAAGGGCAAAGAGGACATAGCGGCTGCTGAACTCAATTACAAGCAGGTGACCGAGAGCTGGGCTGCGGGTGGAAATAATCGTGTCGCTGCTGATATTGCCGCGGGTCTGATTGGCGCAACATTAGGGGGCGCAGGTGGGCTGACCTCGCTGGGAATTGTCGCCAATACCACAAAGGACGATACCAAGAAACTGATCGGCGACTATGCCGATACCCAGCGTGATCTGGCCAAGGACCCGGCTTCCAAGGCAGCCTGGGACGAACATGGCTCCGCCCGACTGGTATTGGAAATGCTGGCTGGTGCAACTCAGGGGATGTCCGGGACTGCGGTAGATGTGGTAACCGGGGCTGGTGGTCCGGCTGGCAAAGCGCAGTGGTCCGTGCTCAAGGAAAAGATTTCCAAACTTGAATTGAGCGACCAGTTGAAGAACATCCTACTGTCGACTACGGCTGCACTTACCGAAATGTAAGAGGTTGAGCAATACCTGATCCCGAGGGCTTGAAACAAGGTCATCGGGATCTCATGCATGTATCAGTTTCTTGACGCTCAAAAGTCGTCGAATTATGATGGTTGCCATTAAATTGATATTAACTGTATCGAGGGATCGTACATACAGGTTTATCCTCGGGATGAGGTTCCTCGCGGCCATGCCGCTCTGCGTTACCCCCCCCTATGAAACGCCTCCTTCAGTGGCTCGAGCGAAAATGACGGCTCGGGCCTGATGCCTTGTACTTGAAGAACACCTCGACCCATTCGTTTCCAGATTTCCCCCCCAGTCCGTTTTTTAAAGGAGAGTACTGCGTGAAGAAAATGCCGCAGGTGATGATGTCAGGGATGGCGGCAATCGTGCTGGCCACCCTTGCCGGTTGTGCGGCCCAGGAGACCTCCCGGGCGTTGCCGGTGCAGCAGGTCGAAAGCGTCAGTCGGCCCTATGTCGGCGCGCGTACACCGATTGCCGTCGGCAAGTTCGACAACCGTTCCAGCTACATGCGCGGGATCTTTTCCGATGGCGTCGACCGTTTGGGCGGCCAGGCCAAGACCATCCTGATCACCCACCTGCAGCAGACCAACCGCTTCAGCGTGCTGGACCGCGACAACATGGCCGAGATCCAGCAGGAGGCGACCATCAAGTCCCAGGCCCAGAAGCTCAAGGGCGCGGACTATGTCGTCACCGGCGATGTCACCGAGTTCGGGCGCAAGGAAACCGGCGACCAGCAGCTGTTCGGTATCCTCGGTCGTGGCAAGACCCAGGTGGCCTATGCCAAGGTCGCGTTGAACATCGTCAATATCGTGACCTCCGAGGTGGTCTATTCCACCCAGGGTGCGGGTGAGTACGCCTTGTCCAACCGTGAGATCGTCGGTTTTGGTGGTACCGCCAGCTACGACTCGACCCTCAACGGCAAGGTCCTCGACTTGGCCATGCGCGAAGCCGTGAACAAGATGGTCGATGCCATCGACAGCGGTGCGTGGAAACCGGGTCAGCACTAACGTATTCGATAACAGGGAGTTTCAGTGGTGATGGGTAACGTGTTCAGTTCGCTGCGTTTCGGCGCGCTAGTGCTCGGTGGTACGGTGTTGGTGGGGTGTGCCCAACAACCCAAGACGCTTTATCAGTGGGAAGGCTACGAGCCGCAGGTCTACGAGTATTTCAAGGGCGAATCCAAGGAAGCGCAGGTCGCTGCGCTGGAAGCCGACCTGCAAAAGATCAAGGCGACCAATCGTGCGGCACCGCCGGGCTATCACGCTCACCTGGGCCTGCTGTATGGCAGCCTGGGCAAGGACGACCAGATGGTGCAGCAGTTCCAGACCGAAAAGGCGCTGTTTCCCGAGTCGGGCACCTATATGGATTTCCTGTTGAGTAACGCACAGAAAGGAAGCAAGCCATGAACCTGCGCTTTTGGGGGATCGTGACCGGGCTGATCGTGCTGAGCCTGCTGGGCGGCTGTGCCCACCAGGTCAAGAGCCTCGACTATTCGGCCTACAAGCAGGCGCGTCCGCGAACCATCCTGGTGTTGCCGCCGCTGAACCAGTCGCCGGACATCAAGGGTTCCTACAGCCTGCTGTCCCAGGTGACCTTCCCGCTGGCCGAGGCAGGCTACTATGTGATGCCGGTGGCCCTGGTGGACGAGACGTTCAAGCAGAACGGCCTGACCACCGCCGATGACATTCACAACACCTCGCCAGCCAAGCTGCATGACATCTTCGGTGCGGACGCGGCGATGTACATCACCGTGACCGACTATGGCACCAAGTACATGGTATTGAGCAGCAACACCATCGTTACCGCGAACGCCAAGCTGGTCGACCTCAAGTCCGGTACCACCCTGTGGACCGGCAGCGCGACCGCATCGAGCGAAGAGGGCAACAACAATAACCAGGGCGGCCTGGTCGGCATGCTGATTACGGCGGCGGTCAAGCAGATCATCAACAGCTCCACCGATGCCGGGCATCCGATTGCCGGCCTGACCAGTCGACGCCTGCTGTCCGTAGGCCGCAATACCGGGCTGCTGTACGGGCCACGGTCACCGAAGTACGGCACCGACTGATGTCCGCAAGGGGCAGGTCGCTGCCCCACCTCGCGGCCTTGCGCGGCGCTTGTGCAACACAGGCGCCGATCGAACACGATCCATGTTCCTCGCCATCACCCTCGCGCCATTGATGCCCCACCCAGGCTCCCTATGATGGACATGAAGCCTGTCGGCCCCTGACCGTGATCCGACGGCCTCGCGTACCTTCATTCCTGCGAGCGCCACCATGACTCCAACAAGAACCCTCTACGACAAGCACATCGATTCCCATACGGTGTGCCGCCTCGATGACCAGGGCCATGTCCTGCTGTACGTCGACCGCCAGGTCATCAATGAATACACCAGCCCACAGGCCTTCAGTGGCCTGCGTGAAGCCGGGCGCAAGGTGTGGCGGCCGGAGACGGCATTGGCCGTGGTCGATCATGTGAACCCCACCGCACCCCGGCGCATCGCCGCCATGCCGGATGCCGGTGGCGCCCGGCAGGTGTCCTACCTGGGCGAGAACTGCGCCGATTTCGGCATCGAGCTGTTCGATGTGCTCGACAAGCGCCAGGGCATCGAGCACGTGGTCGCCCCGGAGCAGGGCTTCATCCTGCCGGGCATGGTGGTCGCCGCCGGTGATAGTCACACCACCACCTATGGCGCCCTGGGCGCCTTCGGCTTCGGCATCGGCACCTCCGAGATCGAGCATCTGCTGGCCTCCCAGACACTGGTCTACAAGCGCCTGAAGACCCTGCGCGTGACCGTCGATGGCGAGTTGCCTAAAGGCTTGACCTCCAAGGACGTGATCATGGCGCTGATCGGTGAGATCGGCGCCTCCGGTGCGACTGGCTATGCCATCGAGTTCTGCGGTTCGACCATCGATGCGTTGAGCGTCGAGGCGCGCATGACCATCTGCAACATGGCCGTGGAGGCCGGTGCCCGCGGAGCCTTCATGGCCCCGGACGAGAAGGTTTTCGCCTACCTGAAGGACAAGCCGCGAGCCCCTCGGGGCGAGTTGTGGGACCAGGCCGTTGCCCGCTGGCGCGAGCTCAAGAGCGATGCCGGCGCGCGGTTCGACCGCGAAGTACACCTCGACGCCACGACCTTGGAACCGATGGTCACCTGGGGCACCAGCCCGGACCAGGCGGCGCCCATCGGCGCGCGGGTACCGGACCCGGACAGCCTCGATGATCCGATCCTGCGCCAGGACATGCGCCGGGCCCTGAGCTACATGGGCCTGGAAGCCGGCATGCCGTTGAACGAGATCACCATCAGTCATGCGTTCATCGGCTCTTGTACCAATGCCCGCATCGAGGACTTGCGTGACGCGGCCCGAGTGGTGCAGGGGCGGCAGGTTGCCAGGCATGTACGGGCGATGATCGTGCCCGGATCGACCCAGGTTCGCGACCAGGCCGAAGCCGAAGGGCTGGCTGCCGTGTTCATCGCGGCCGGGTTCGAATGGCGCCAGTCCGGCTGCTCGATGTGCCTGGCGATGAACGACGATGTGCTGGCGGCGGGCGACCGTTGTGCTTCCAGCACCAACCGCAACTTCGAAGGTCGCCAGGGCGCCGGTGCCCGGACGCACCTGATGAGCCCGGCGATGGTGGCGGCCGCGGCGATTGCCGGGCGCCTGACCGATATCCGTTCCCTGGAGCAACGCCCATGAGCCTGCAACCGTTTTCCCAGGTCACCGGCAAGGCCGCGCCGATGCTGGCTGCCAATATCGACACCGACGTGATCATGCCCAAGCAGTTTCTCAAGGGCATCGACCGCAACGGCCTGGACCGTGGCTTGTTCTTCGACCTGCGTTTGCTGCCTTCGGGCGAGCCCAATCCCGAGTTCGTGCTGAATCAACCGGCCTGGCAGGGGGCGAGCTTCATGGTGGTCGGGCCGAACTTCGGTTGCGGCTCCAGTCGTGAACATGCGGTGTGGGGCCTGAAGCAGGTGGGCATCCGGGCGCTGATCGGCAGCAGCTTTGCCGGGATTTTCTACGACAACTGCCAGCGCAACGGCGTGTTGCTGATTACCCTCGACGAGGCGACGGCGCAGCATCTGGGGCGGGTGGTCAGCCAGCCGCAGAGCGCCGAGATCTCGATTGACCTGCCGGCCCAGCAGATCCGCCTGCAGGACGGCAGCGTGATCGATTTCCAGATCGATGAACTGCGCAAGTCCGCCTTGTTGCTCGGGCTCGATGCCATCGGCAGCACCTTGCAGCGCCGCGAGCAGATCGAGGCGTTCGAGCGCTCGCACCTGCAGGCCAATCCCTGGCTGAAGTGAGGCTTGGGGTGACCGCCCCCAGGTTCAGGAGGCGATCACCCATCCAGGCGACTCAGGTGTTGTTGCAGGACTTGGCGATAGAGTCTTCGTTGGAGGTGTAGGGCCGCGAGGGCTCCAGGTTCCACTGCGGCTTGTTGCGGGCGATGTTGAAGTGACAGACCAGTTGCCGGCGCATGCTGCCGACCGTGCTGTCACGGTTGTCCGGGTTGTTCTTCCAGTTCGGGTTCAGGTACTGCGCCGCGGCCAGTTCATTGAAGAAGTTGTTGGTCTGGTTGTCCCGGATGTTCCGGCCGCAGTCGGTCGGCGTCACCTCAAGCGTCATGATCTTCTTGCCGAAGCCCGGATCGTCGCGCTCCACCCACACCGCACTCTGTACATAACGCTCGCAGCTGTTGCGCTCGCTGGTGGGGTAGATCACCTGTTTCTTACTGTCGTAGAGGAAGGTGGCATCCTGCTGCGGCGTTTGCGGCAGCTTCATGTTGATCAGCGGCAGGTAGCGCTGGGTCGCCCGGTACCACTGGATCTGGTTCAGGCGGGCGCCTTCCAGTCCGCTGTCCTCGGTGTAGAACAGCGCGAGAATCGAAGGCGAAAGCGGTGGCTTTTCCTCCCATTTGGCCAGGCGCAGCTCGTTCTGGGTGCCGAAGGACTCGGTGGCGATCTGTGCCATCGCACGAATGCTCTGGTAGAAGGCCGGGCCGGCGGCGCTGTTGCGTTCATCGCGGACGTCGAAGGCACATTGACGCGAATGATCGCCGCCGTTCTGGCGGTAGTTGGCTCCCCATTGCTCGGCGGTGGTCACACCGATTTCGTGGCAGTACTTCTCCACGTTGGCGGGCGTGCGTCGTGAGTCGGTGCAGCCGGCCTGCTGGCGATCGTCGGTGGCGGCATCGATGGCGAACGAGCACAGCACCGCGTAGTCCTGGTGATCCCGGGGGTTGCCGAAGATGGTGTCGAAGATGAAGCCGCTGGTGAGGCCGTAGGCCAGCTTGCGGTACTTCGCATCCTTGCGCAGGTACGAGGCGGAGACGCCGCCGCTGGCCTGGCTCTTGGGGCTGATGCTGTAGAACTGGTAGTCGGTGGAGGGCCAGGTGGCACGAAACAGGACCCCGGAACAGAGGAACGCCGGCTTGGAGGGGCCGCCACAATCCTGTCGGGTATCGTTGTAGAGCTGGTAGAGGCGGGCGACGGTTTCGCTGCCTTGGTCTGCCTGGGCGGCGGCACAAAACGACAGGCCGAAGGCAGCCGCCAGGCCGGCGATGGACGCTCTGGTGCTTTTCATCATGCAACTTCCTTGTGGTGTGGAACTGTGGCCGATCACGGCCTGCCATCACTGGCAATGGCATGAGAGTAGAGGGCACCTGAAAGGGCTGAAGATTTTTTTCGGCAGCTGCGTGGCATTTCGGGGACAGCGCCAGGGCGATGGCTGGCGCCGGTTGTCAGAGCGACAATTGCCGGAAGTGTTCCTGCAGGAACTCCACGCACGCCCGCAGTTTTCCGGAGTAGGCCAGCCGTGTCGGATACACCGCCCAGACATTCGCGCTCTGGGTGTGCTCGTGCAGCACCTGTACCAGTCGACCCTGCTCCAGCAGTGGTTTGACGTCCCACAGCGAGCGCAGCAGGATGCCGCGGCCGTCCAGTGCCCACTGCAGCACGATTTCACCGCTGTTGGAGGACAGCGGCCCGCGTACGCGCACGCTGTCCTGGCGACCGTCGCATTCCAGGTTCCAGATGCCGAAGGCGTTGTCGCGCTCCTTGAGCACCAGACAATCATGGTGCTCCAGGTCGCTCAACTGTTGCGGGATGCCTCGCCGTTCCAGGTAGGCGGGAGCGGCGCACAGGACCCGACGGTTGCTGACCAGGCGCCGACCGATGTGTTGCCCGGGGATATCATCGCCGACCCGGATTTCCAGGTCGAAACCCTCGCTGACGATGTCGACCACGCGATCGAACAGGTCCAGGCGGATCTCCAGTGCCGGATAACGCTCGGCCAGCAGCGACAGGGCCGGTGCCACATGGTTGCGACCGAAGCCGAAGCTGCTGCACAGGTGCAGGCGGCCGCTGGGGCTGTCATGGGCTTCGGACAGCTCGTCGCTGAGCTGCTGGAAGTCCTCGAGGATGCGCACGGCCCAGCGTTGCACCCGCTCGCCGTCCTCGGTCAGGGCGATACGGCGACTGGTACGGTGCAGCAGGCGAGTGGCGAGGGTGGTTTCGAGAATCTGGATGCGCTTGCTGACGTAGGCGGGCGACAGCCCCAGCTCATCGGCTGCGGCCGCGAAGCCGGTCTTGCGGATGACGGTCAGGAACACGCGCAGGTCTTCGGGCAGGGGCACGGTGTCTTTCTTTGGGTTCATGGGCAAGGCAACGAACACTGGCGGCAGAAGCCGCCAGAATAGCATCGTTGGTCGTGGTGCCGGGGAGCAGGACCACCAGGAACCGGACTCACTGCAGGAGTCGGATTCACTGTAGGAGTCGGACTTGTGGGAGCCGGATTTATCCGCGAAGAGGTCACTGAAATCGCTAAAAGCTTCGCGGATGAATCCGGCTCCCACAAGGTAAGAACCTGGCGCGGTCACTGTAGGAGCCGCCCGGCCGGCTCCTACGAGGACGGTGCGAGGCCATGAGCCTTACTCGGCGGGCTGGCTGGCTAGGGCCTTGCGCTCGTGCCCGAGGGCGATCGGCGCCATTTTCTCGCGGTCGAGCTGGCCTTCCCAGGCGGCCACCACCAGGGTGGCGACGGCGTTGCCGATGATGTTGGTCAGTGAGCGGCACTCGGCCATGAACCGGTCTACGCCGAGGATCAGCACCATGGCCGCCACCGGCACGGTCGGCACCACGGCGAGGCTGGCGGCCAGCGCAACGAAACCCGCACCGACCACCGCACCGGCGCCCTTGGAGGTGAGCATGGTCACCGCCAGCAGGGTCAGTTGCTGCTCCAGCGTCAGGTCGATGTTGGTTGCCTGGGCCAGGAACAGCACCGCAAGGGTCATGTAGATGTTGGTGCCATCGAGGTTGAAGGTGTAGCCGGTTGGTACCACGATGCCCACCACGCCCTTGGAGCAGCCGAGGTTCTCCAGTTTCTGGATCAGTTGCGGCAGGGCCGATTCCGATGAGCTGGTGCCGAGTACGATCAGCAGCTCCGACTTGATGTAGCCCAGCAGGCGCAGGATGCTGAAGCCGGCATAGCGGGCGATGCTGCCCAGCACGCAGGTGATGAAGATCAGCGCGGTCAGGTAGAAGGTGCCCACCAGCTTCATCAGCGGCAGCAGCGAGCCCAGGCCGTACTTGCCGATGGTGAAGGCCATCGCGCCGAAGGCACCCACGGGGGCGACCCGGGCGATCATGCCGACGATGCGGAAGAACACTTCGCTGGCCTGGTGGATCACGCCCACCAGCGGCCGGGCTTTCTCACCGGCCATCACCAGCGCCAGGCCGAACAGCAGCGAGACGAACAGCACCGGCAGGATCTCGCCCTGGGTGAAGGCATCGAAGAAGGTGGTGGGGATCACGTGCAGCAGGAAGCCGGTCACGCCTTCGCCGTGCTGGGCCTGGCCAACGAAACTGGCGATGGCCGAGGAGTCGAGGGTCTTCACGTCGACGTTGAAGCCCGAGCCCGGGTGCAGGGCGTGGGCGGCCAGCAGGCCGATGGCCAGGGCCAGGGTGGAGACGATCTCGAAGTACAGCAGCGCCTTGCCACCGACCCGCCCGACCTGTTTCACGTCGTGCATGTTGGTGATGCCGGAGACTACGGTGCAGAAGATGATCGGGCCGATGATCATCTTGATCAGCTTGATGAAACCATCACCCAGGGGCTTGAGCTCGACACCGGTCTGCGGCCAGTGGTTGCCGATCAGCACTCCCAGCACGATGGCGATGACGACCTGGATATACAGGGTTCCCAGCAGTTTTCTGATTGTCATTTTTATTATCTCCAGAGTTTCAGGCAAGCCGATCCCGTCATGGGCCGTCACGGCGGCCCATGGGGAAGGGGTGTTTCAAATCGGTGGTGGCCGGTACTTCAGCGCAGGAACGGCAAGACTTCGTCCAGCAGTTCCTGCGGAATTTCCTCGGCCAGGTAATGACCGCCCGGCAGTGCCTTGCCGCGTACATCGGTGGCGACCTGCCGCCATTCGTGCAGTGGGTCGAAGCAGCGGCCGACCGTACCCTCGGCGCCCCACAGGGCCAGCAGTGGCAGGTTCAGCTTGCGCCCGGCAGCGAGATCGGCGCGATCGTGTTCCAGGTCGATGCCGGCGCTGGCGCGATAGTCCTCGCAGACGCCACGTGCGCTGCCAGGCAGACTGAGACAGCGGATGTATTCAGCGAAGGCTTCGTCGGTGAATGGCTTGAGCCCGGCGCTGCGGCTGCCCATGACGCTGCGCAGGTACTGTTCCGGGTTGGCCTCGATCAGGCTCTCCGGCAGCGGTGCCGGGCGGATCAGGAAGAACCAGTGCCAGTAGGCGCGGGCGAAGGCTTCATTGGTCTGGGCGTACATCGACAGGGTCGGCGCGATATCCAGCAGGACCATGCGCTGCACCGTTTCGGGATGGTCGAGTGCCAGGCGATGGGCGACGCGGGCACCACGGTCGTGGGCCAGGATCGAGAACTGCGTGAAGCCCAGGGCGCGCATCAGCTCGACGCCGTCGCGGCCCATTTCGCGCTTGGAGTAGTTCAGGTGCTGCTCGTCGGCCGCTGGCCGGCTGCTGTCACCGTAGCCGCGCAGGTCGGCGGCGACCACGGTGAAATGCTTGGCAAGCTCGCCCGCGACCTTGTGCCAGATAACGTGTGTCTGTGGGTGGCCGTGCAACAGCAACAGGCCTGGCCCACTGCCGCCAATGCGGTAGGCGATGTCCACACCGTTGACGTGGCGCTGGTCTTTCTCGAATCCGGCGAACATGGAAGTGACTCCTCGTTATTGTTGCCGACATCCTAAGACCCACAGCGCCAGGGGCAAGGCGCAAAGCGTGGTGCGCTCGTTCATGAAGTGTGTTGCTGGTCGCGGATGAGACCGATGCTTCAGCCTTGAGGCTGCTCGTACAACGCAGCGAGTCGTGCCTCGAGTTCGGCCTGTGGCACGTCCTCCTTGTGGCTGGCCAGGAACCAGACATGGCCAAATGGGTCTGCGAGCGTGCAACTGCGGTCGCCGTAGAACTGGTCCTGGACCTCCTTGATCACCGTGGCACCAGCGGCCGTGGCGGTTTCGAACTGCTTGTCGACGTCCGAGACGTACAGGTGAATGCCGACTGAAGTGTGGCCCTGCGGACTGACGAACGGTCCATCTTCGCAGGGTGTGCCCAGCATCAGTGGTGAATCGCCGATACGCAGTTCGGCATGGCCGATGCTGCCATCGGGCATCGCCAGGCGCATGACTTCCGTGGCGCCGAAGGCTTTCTTGTAGAAGTCGATGGCTGCTGCGGCCTGGCTGACGCCGAGGTAGGGGGTGATGCTGTGGAAACCCTCCGGTATCGCTTTGACGCTCATGACGGTTCTCCCTTGTCAGGTGGCAATGACCGGTCATCGTGGCCGGTCATTTGACTATAGGTCACGGGCGATGAAGTCTGTGGCGGTCTGACGGGCGTGCTGGCGTGGGCATCAGTAGCGGCCACGGACCTCCTGATTGTAGCGAATGAGCAAGGCATCGTAGGTGGTCTGGATTTTTTCCAGATCATCGTCCAGATACAACGAGTCGCGTTGCGCTGTCCAATCGTCCCTGAGGCTATCCAACGCCTTGAAGTAATCTGTAGCGGGTGTGTGGAGGTGCTCCCAGATGCCTTGGACCGACTTGTCGCTGCTGGTGGCAGGATGTGCCTGCATGTAGCTGGTTCCGGCAGCATGGGCCGCTTTCACATTCTCGATAAGACCGCTCAACAGCGTGGGTGTCAGGTTGTGCTCGGCACTGGCTTTTGTCAATTGATCAAGGTTCAGCCTGGCCTGGAGCATGAAGTTCAACAGGTGCCAATGCTGGTCCTGCCCGAAGCGAGCCTCTATCTGTCGTAGTTGTACCTGACGAATCCTCAGGTCTTGGGCGACGATCTCGCGGCGCAACTGGTCGGACTCCTTGAGGAAGTCCTCGGCCAGAGGGCGGAAGGTTGGGTCCAGGTGCTCCTTCTCCTCGGCTGTCAGGGGCGGCGCAAGCAGGTAGCTGTAAAAGTTGAAGGTCTCGGTCACTTCACTGACCCTGATCCAGGCTGTCAGGTACCGGGAAAACCCTGGCAGCATCCTTGCCAGCGCCTGGCGATCGCCTTCGTCTGGCAGGCAGGCGATAATGCGCGAGCGTTGGCCTGCGAACATCATCTTGTTCCGTTGTCCCTGGGTGTCAATAGCGACCAGTCTACCGTCGTGATCGCTGCTCTGCTGGGTAGAAGTGATCTTCTGGTAGCGTGTATACGCGTTTCGCCATTCGACATCTACGCTGCGCAGGCAGTCGACCAAGGGCTTCATGGCTGCTGCCTGGTCGTTTTCAGTGCTTGGCAGGATTCCTAGCCAGTTCCAGACAGCATCCAGTACTGAGTACTTGGCTGTTGAGAGATTAGCCAGCATGGCTACTACCAGGCCGATCAGCAAGTACATCCGTGCCTTGCGATTCATTGGCCTGGCTCCTGTTTGCGCTGCTCTGCGTACCACTGCACCCGACTCGAGGACGCTCTGCATTCGGGCAGGTCGGGGGAGCGCGTGCATAGCCGCTCAGGCCATGGCTGCAGGCCCTGGTCCCGGCCCAGTCGGATATGGTTGCCATAGGCGATCATGCCCACTATCAGGAGCAGAACTGCGCCTGCGAACAGTGCCGAGCGGGTCAGCACTGACGAGGGCATGGATCGATAGGCACGGGCTGGCCATAGAAAATGCTCGCGAACCCGCTGCAGTCCGCCAATGGCCAGCAAGCAGCCTGTGTAGGCGAGCAGTGCGGCCAATCCTCCGGAGAATGCCACCGCGCAACCCAGCAACCAGCACGGTACGATTTCCCTTAGTAGCAAGGGGGCAGGACGGCGAGGGCTTAGCCAATTGGATAAACGCGTGGTCAGGTGTTGCTCCAAGCCTGAAGCAGGGTCAATCAGTGCTCGCCACAACTTCAGAAACAGCCAGGTGCAGCCAGCGAACATGCCGCTCCAGAAGAGAGTTCCGGACAAGACTGCGGCGGCATCCGCCATCGAAAGACCGAACTGGGCAATGGCGCAAGTTGCCCCGGACACGACTGCGGCCATGTACATCGGCCAATCCGTCAGTGCACTTTCCAGGGGGCGCCAGAAGAAAGGATCGCCCTCAGGCATGCTCTTGCGCAGTTGCGGGTATTGGTTGTAGACGACTTCGCTGAGATGTTGGCAGGCGATCCAGTCCTGCTTGCGCATTCTGCGGGCGTGCACGATGCGTTCACTGGACGCCAGAGCACCGAACAGCAATCGTGCGGCCCTTGATTCCGGTGTACGGTCATCAAGAGCCGCCAGACGCTTCTGCTCTTCCACGAAAGCCTCGGTTCGGCTGCGTTTGAGCAGGCTTTGCCAGTAGCTCTCGGGGTTGACCACGTATCTGGCGTCGTCTTCCCAGTTCTCCAGTCGCGATAACTCGGCGAACAGTTCCGATGACCAGAAAGCTGACTCCAGAAGTACGTCAGCCAACAGCCGTCCGTACTGTCTGCGCCGCTCCAGTGATTGCATCCAGGACGATTGTCTGAATTGCTCATACATCTGGCGAAAGCTGTTCAGGTCACCCAACGCCAGAGTCTGGAGCAGTGTCTGTCGTACGTCGACGAACAGTTTATGCTGCAGTTGTTGCAAGGCCTGAGTAGGCAGTACACCCTCCTGCCATGGACTAAGCCACTGAAACTGCTTCAGGGCCCATTGGATCAGCGCCCGGCTCTGAGGCGAGGGCTCCAGGCAAAGTTGTAACAGTTGCTCTTCGAACTCCGCCTGGCAGCAATAGAGGGCCGCCCGGGCAAAACGTTCATCCAGCAGTTGCGCAGTGATGCCGTCGAGCAGTTCGCTGGCTGCCTGCTGTGCTGCGCTGGGGCCTGGGTCTTTGCGGGGCAGACCGGTTTCTCTGGTGCATGGGGTGGTTTCGACGAAAACGGTTGGCGCTGCTGAAAACTCGAGCTCAGCCATCGGGCTGCTCCAGTCCAGTGCCTGTTCATAGGCTTCGCGCAACCGCTGGAAACCCTCCGGGTCATCATCCGGGCGGGTCTGTTTGAGTAAGGTGGCGTATTGACGCTTGATTCTACGGGTATCGGCGTCTGATGGTAGTCCTAAAATTTCCCAGCAACTCATCGGCAAGTCCCGGGTGTTGTATTCGACACTGCTACCGCGACCATACCGCCAAGGCTCCTTGAAAAACCGCTCCGTTGTTGGCGGGGGATAATATCAAAATGCAGTTGCCGATGTTGAAACTGGCTTTATCGACGCAGCAGGCTGGCTTTTTGCTTGGCGCTGCCTAAGATGGCCGTCACAAGGAACAGCACAAGGCTCGGGCAACGGCCAATGTCGGAAAAAGACACCATCTCCATCCATCTGGTGCGTGAGGCACTGCTGCAGAGTTGCGCCCCGGGCGTGGCCACCGAAGAGGTCCTGGGCAAGGTCGGAATCGACCCGGCTCTATTGCACCGGCCCGAGGCCCGGGTACCGGCCAGTGACTATGCGCGCCTGTGGCGTCTGCTCGCGCGGCGCAACGATGACGAGTTCTTCGGCATGGACCCGCGCAGGCTGCGGGCCGGCAGTTTTGCCTACCTGTGCCGGACCGGCATGGCGCAGCCGACGGTGAGGGCCGGGCTGGAAGCGGTGCTGGAATTCCTCTCGCTGATCTTCGAGCGGCTGCCGGCGCAACTGGTGACCCAGCAGAGCCTGGCCGAAATCGTCCTTGCAGAGCCTGAAGACGAGGCCCGACGACCGTTCACCTATTTCACCTACTGGATGATCGTCCACGGTGTGGCCTGTTGGCTGGCGGGGCGGCGGATTCCGATCCTGGCTATCGAGCTGCGTTGTGAGGCACCCGACTACTGCGATGACTACCGGGTGATGTTTTCCGAGAACCTGCGCTTTGCCCGACCACGGACACGGATGATCCTCGCGGCCGATTGCCTGGACCTGCCGATCAAGCGCAGCCCCCAGGAGTTGCAGCGTTTTCTCGGGCATGCGCCGGCCAACATCCTGGTCAAGTATCGCGATGCCCAAAGCTTTTCCAGTCGGATCCGGCACGACCTGCGGCAGTTGCCGGCCCAGCAGTGGCCGGAAACCGAGGGCCTGGCGCTGCAGTTGTGCATGTCGGCATCGACCCTGCGGCGGCGGCTGGCGGAGGAGGGGCAGACCTACCAGGGGCTCAAGGACAGCGTGCGCAAGGAGCTGGCGATCGCCTGGCTGGCCGAGCCGGCGATCAGCTTCGCCGAGATCGCCACGCGGCTGGGGTTCGCCGATGTCAGCTCGTTCTACAAGGCCTTTCGCAAATGGTCGGGTTCGAATCCGGGGCATTATCGCAGCCTGATTCTCAACGAAAGCCAATAATCCCATTCATTTCTGATCGTTCCCATGCTCCTAGTCCCCGGTAAAAACGAAAGGGGGGGCACCGCAGCCTTTGTGGCGAGCGGGCTTGTCGGGACGCCGCACTGCCGCACTCGGCTGCGAGGCAGCCGCAACCCCGGGTTCCCCAATTTCTCCTGATGCACCGCGTTGGCCGGTTCTGGGGGCGCTCCGCGCCCCAGCGCAGGCAAGCCTGCTCGCCACATTGGTCCGTGGTGCAACCAGGTGATGGGAACTGCCACATTTTGATCGTCTTTGTCACCGGTGTCCGGCAAACACCCACAGCTCTTGAGGCGAGCGGGCTTGTCGGGACGCCGCACTGCCGCACTCGGCTGCGAGGCAGCCGCAACCCCGGGTTCCCCAATTTCTCCTGATGCACCGCGTTGGCCGATCGTGTCCCAGGACGTGGTGTAACTCATCATGGCTCTGGCCACTGAGTTTGCCGTTTAGTTGATCACGGCCGACAGCTTGGCCTGCGGATTATCGCTGACCGCCTCGAAGGCCTCCAACTGCATATAGCGCCGTTGCAGGCACCACTCGTCGTTCTGCTCCAGCAGCATCGCCCCAACCAACCGTGTAATCGCCGGATCGTTGGGGAAGATGCCCACCACTTCGGTACGCCGCTTGATCTCAGCGTTTAGCCGTTCTAGCGGGTTAGTGCTGTGCAACTGCTGTCGATGTGCCTTCGGGAAGGCCATGTGCGCCAGCACTTCATCTTCGCAACCGTCCATGAGCGTGGCGATCTTGGGGTATTTCTCACGAAGTTGTTCAGCCACCAGCCGCCATTGCTGATGGCATTCGGTTCGACTGTCCTGGGCAAACACCGTGCGCAGCAAGGCCGCTACCATGGTGCGCTGGCCCTTGCCGACATGGGCCATGGCATTGCGCATGAAGTGAACGCGACAGCGTTGCCAGGTCGCGTGGAAAACCTTGGAAACAGCGGCCTTGAGCCCTTCGTGAGCGTCAGAGATCACCAGTTTCACACCCCGCAGCCCGCGTCGCATCAGGCTTCTCAGGAAGTCCGTCCAGAACGGTTCGGCTTCCGACGGGCCAACCCGCATACCCAGCACCTCGCGCCCGCCGTTGGTGTTCACGGCCACAGCGATTATGACGGCGACCGAGACGATGCGCCCGGCCTCCCGCACCTTGACGTAGGTAGCGTCAATCCACAGGTAGGGCCAATCGCCCTCAAGCGGTCGATCAAGGAAGGCGTGGACGCGCTCATCGATCTCGCCAGCGAGCCTGGATACTTGGCTTTTCGAGATGCCGGACATGCCCATGGCCTTGACCAGTTCGTCGACCGAGCGCGTCGAAACGCCCTGGATATAGGCTTCCTGGATCACGGCTGCCATGGCCTTTTCGGCGGTGCGTCGTGGTTCGAGAAAACCGGGAAAATAGCTGCCCTGGCGCAGCTTGGGGATCTTCAGGTCAACGTCGCCAGCGCGAGTTTGCCAGAGGCGATCGCGGTAGCCGTTGCGGCTGTTTGTTCGGTCAGGGCTTTTGACGTCGAAACCGGCGCCGCACAAGCCCTCGACGTCGAACTCCATCATGCGCTGGGCAACAAACTGGATCATTTGCTTGAGCAGATCAGCGTCTGCCCCTTTCTCAACCAACTCGGTCAATGCGATAGTGGGCTTGGTCATCGTGGTTTCCTGGTGAAGGTTAAGTCCGCAAACTCAACGTTAGCCAAGAACCACGATGACCCACCTCTTTCGCCCGCAGGGCGCCTTCGGTTGGTTCAGTTACACCACTTCTAGGGACACGATCCGTTGGCCGGTTCTGGGGGCGCTCCGCGCCCCAGCGCAGGCAAGCCTGCTCGCCACATTGGTCCGTGGTGCAACCAGGTGATGGGAACTGCCACATTTTGATCGTCTTTGTCACCAGTGTCCGACAAGCCCGCTCGCCACAAAGGTTGCGGTGCGCCCGGAGTTTCAGTGCTATAGCCTCTCAATGGGTTAAGCCAGGAGCTGGACAATCCCTCCATATTGGCCAAACCAGTCAATCAGGTTGAAGGCTTTGACCATTGTCCCAAGTCTCTGACGGGGCGACTATTTCCTCGATTTTTCTACGGTTTCCTCTAATAACAAGACCGGGAGATTGCTGGGATGCGCGACTACCTGACTGCCACCGAGAATTTCAATTATCAACACGTGGCCGACATGAGCCTGAAGGGCTCTCTGACGGCACTCAATGCCTGCGTCGAATGCTGTGACCGGCATGCCTTGCCGGGGCGGATCGCACTGTTCTGGGAGGGCCGCGACGGCAGCAGCGCCACCCATACCTTCAGCCAATTGCAGGAGCAGGCCGGGCGCTTCGCCAATTTCCTGCGGGCCCAGGGCGTGGGACGGGGCGACAAGGTCGCCGGGTTGCTGCCACGCAATGTCGAGTTGCTGGTGACGCTGTTCGCCACCTGGCGTATCGGTGCGGTCTACCAGCCGCTGTTCACCGCGTTCGGGCCCAAGGCCATCGAACACCGGCTGAACAGCTCGGCGGCCAAGGTGGTGGTCACCGACGCCGCCAACCGCAGCAAGCTCGACGAGGTCGCCGACTGCCCGACCATCGTCACGGTCGCCGGTGCCAAGGGGCAGGGGATCGTGCGCGGGGATTTCAGCTTCTGGGCCGAACTGGACAACTATCCCGCGGCTTGCGAGCCGGTGATGTTGAACGGCGAAGACCCGTTCCTGCTGATGTTCACCTCGGGCACCACCGGCCCCGCCAAACCCCTGGAAGTGCCGCTCAAGGCAATTATCGCCTTCCAGAGCTACACCCGCGATGCGGTCGACCTGCGTCCCGAAGATGCCTTCTGGAACGTCGCCGATCCGGGCTGGGCCTACGGTCTCTATTTCGGTATCACCGGGCCGCTGGGCCTGGGCCACCCGATCACCTTCTACGACGGTCCGTTCACCGTGGAAAGCACCTGCCGGGTGATCGAGAAGTACGGCATCACCAACCTGACCGGCTCGCCGACGGCCTACCGCCTGCTGATTGCCGCCGGCGAGGCGTTTTCCAGCCGGATCCGTGGCCGCCTGCGAGCGGTCAGCAGCGCCGGCGAGCCGCTGAACCCCGAGGTGATCCGCTGGTTCGCGGAAAACCTCGACGTCACTATTCTTGATCATTATGGCCAGACCGAACTGGGCATGGTCCTGTGCAACCACCATGGCCTGCAGCATCCGGTGCACGTGGGCTCGGCGGGGTTTGCCTCGCCTGGTCATCGCATCGTGGTGCTCGATGACGATCATCAGGAGTTGGGTGTCGGTCAGCCAGGCATTCTTGCCCTGGACCGCACCCAGTCGCCGATGTGCTGGTTCAATGGCTACAAGGGTTTCGAGACCAAGGCCTTCGTCGGCCCGTACTACCTCAGTGGCGACACGGTCGAGCTGAACCCCGACGGCAGCATCAGCTTCGTCGGCCGCAGTGACGACGTGATCACCACGTCCGGCTACCGGGTCGGCCCGTTCGACGTGGAGAGCGCCCTGGTCGAGCACCCGGCAGTGGTGGAGGCGGCGGTGGTCGGCAAGCCCGATCCGGAGCGCACCGAGTTGGTGAAGGCGTTCGTGGTGCTCAATGCGCAGTACCGCGCCGAGCCGCAACTGGCCGAGGAACTGCGCCTGCATGTGCGCAAGCGCCTGGCGGCTCATGCCTACCCACGGGAAATCGAATTCGTCGACGAACTACCCAAGACCCCGAGCGGCAAGTTGCAGCGTTTCATCCTGCGCAACCAGGAAATCGCCAAGGCCCAGGCAGGGGCCTGACAGAACATTCGCGAAAGGCTCTGGTGGGGGCTTTTGTGGGAGCGGGCTTGCCCGCGAAGAGTCCCGCGAGGCCACTCAAGGCTTCGCGGGCAAGCCCGCTCCCACAAGAACCTCGCCATTCAGAACGAAATATCCAAGAAGGACAAGGCAATGAACATACAAGACAAGGCTTTCCTGGTCAGCGGCGGGGCTTCCGGCCTCGGTGCGGCGACTGCCGAGATGCTGGTGGCGGCCGGTGCCCGGGTGATGCTGGTGGACCTCAATGCCGAGGCCGTCGCCGCCCAGGCGCAGAAACTGGGAGCCAATGCCCGCAGCGCGGTCGCCGATATCACCCGGCAGGATCAGGCACAGGCGGCGGTACAGGCGGCGGTCGGCGCCTTCGGTGGCCTGCACGGGCTGGTCAACTGCGCCGGCATCGTGCGTGGTGAGAAGATCCTCGGCAAGAATGGCCCGCACCTGCTGGACAGCTTCAGCCAGGTGATCAACGTCAACCTGATCGGCAGCTTCAACCTGCTGCGCCTGGCCGCCGCGGCCATGGCCGAGACCGAGGCGGACGCCGGCGGCGAGCGCGGGGTGATCATCAACACCGCATCGGTGGCTGCCTACGACGGCCAGATCGGCCAGGCGGCCTATGCCGCCTCCAAGGGCGCGATCGTCAGCCTGACCCTGCCGGCCGCCCGTGAGCTGGCGCGCTTCGGCATTCGCGTGATGACCATTGCCCCGGGCATTTTCGAAACACCGATGATGGCCGGCATGACCCCGGAAGTCCGCGAGTCGTTGTCCGCCGGTGTACCGTTTCCGCCGCGCCTGGGCAAACCGTCCGAATACGCCGCACTGGTCCGGCACATCATTGAAAACAGCATGCTCAACGGCGAGGTGATCCGTCTCGACGGTGCCTTGCGCATGGCTGCCAAGTAGGAGGAATAACCATGACTATCCAGGATCCCGTTGTCATCGTCAGCGCCGTGCGTACCCCCATGGGCGGCTTCCAGGGCGACCTCAAGAGCCTGACCGCGCCGCAGCTGGGCGCCGCCTCCATCCGTGCGGCGGTCGAGCGCGCCGGGGTGGCGGCGGATGCGGTGGACGAAGTGCTGTTCGGCTGTGTACTGCCCGCCGGTCTCGGCCAGGCTCCCGCCCGCCAGGCGGCACTGGGTGCCGGGCTGGACAAGGGCACCCGTTGCACCACCCTGAACAAGATGTGCGGTTCGGGCATGGAAGCGACCATCATCGCCCACGATCGGCTGCTGGCCGGCAGTGCCGAGGTGGTGGTGGCCGGCGGCATGGAAAGCATGTCCAACGCCCCGTACCTGCTGGACCGTGCCCGCAGTGGCTATCGCATGGGGCATGGGCAGGTGCTCGACCACATGTTCCTCGACGGCCTGGAAGACGCCTATGACAAGGGCCGGTTGATGGGGACCTTCGCCGAGGACTGCGCCGAGAGCAACGGCTTCAGCCGCGAAACCCAGGATGCCTTCGCGGTCGCGTCCCTGACGCGTGCACAGCAGGCCATCAGCGAAGGCCGCTTCCGGGACGAGATCGTGCCGCTGGAGGTAACGGTTGGCAAGGAACAGCGACTGATCAGCGATGACGAGCAGCCACCCAAGGCCAAGCTGGACAAGATTGCCTCGCTCAAGCCGGCGTTCCGCCAGGGGGGGAGCGTCACTGCGGCCAACTCCAGCTCGATTTCCGATGGTGCGGCGGCCCTGGTGCTGATGCGCCGTTCCGAGGCCGAGAAGCGTGGCCTCAAGCCGTTGGCGGTGATCCATGGGCATGCGGCATTCGCCGACACCCCGAGCCTGTTCCCGGTGGCACCGGTGGGCGCGATCCACAACCTGCTGAAGAAGACCGGCTGGTCGCTGGACCAGGTCGACCGTTTCGAGATCAACGAGGCCTTCGCCGTGGTTACCCTGGTGACCATGGACAAGCTGCAGATCCCTCACGAGAAGGTCAACGTCAATGGCGGCGCCTGCGCCCTCGGTCACCCGATCGGCGCTTCCGGCGCGCGTATCCTGGTGACCCTGTTGTCGGCGCTGCGCCAGCAGCAGCTCAAGCGCGGTATCGCGGCGATCTGCATCGGCGGTGGCGAGGCCACGGCGATCGCGGTCGAGTGCCTGTAAGGAGTTCCCATGCTACCGAATCAAGAGCAACAACAGATCAGCGACGCGGCCCGGGATTTTGCCCAGGAACGGCTGAAACCGTTCGCTGCCGAGTGGGATCGTGAACACCGCTTCCCCCGGGAGGCCATCGGCGAGATGGCCGAGCTGGGCTTCTTCGGCATGCTGGTGCCGGAAGCGTGGGGTGGTTGCGACACCGGCTACCTGGCCTATGCCATGGCCCTGGAAGAGATCGCTGCCGGCGATGGCGCCTGCTCGACCATCATGAGCGTGCACAACTCGGTGGGCTGCGTGCCGATCCTGAACTTCGGCAACGATGAGCAGAAGCAGCGTTTCCTGCCGGCCCTCGCCAGTGGCCAGATGCTGGGTGCCTTCGCGCTCACCGAGCCCCAGGCCGGTTCCGATGCCAGCGGCCTGAAGACCCGCGCCCGGCTCGAAGGCGACCATTACCTGATCAACGGCTGCAAGCAGTTCATCACCTCCGGGCAGAACGCCGGGGTGGTGATCGTCTTTGCCGTGACCGACCCGAGTGCTGGCAAGCGTGGGATCAGTGCGTTCATCGTGCCGACCGACTCGCCGGGCTACAAGGTCGCGCGGGTCGAGGACAAGCTCGGCCAGCACGCCTCGGACACCTGCCAGATCCTCTTCGAGGATGTGAAGGTGCCGGTGGCCAACCGGCTGGGCGAGGAGGGCGAGGGCTACCGCATCGCCCTGGCGAACCTGGAAGGTGGCCGGGTCGGCATCGCTGCGCAATCGGTCGGCATGGCCCGGGCGGCGTTCGAGGCGGCCCGTGACTATGCGCGTGAGCGCGAGAGTTTCGGCAAGCCCCTGGTCGAGCACCAGGCCGTGGCGTTCCGCCTGGCGGACATGGCCACCCAGATCGCCGTGGCGCGGCAGATGGTGCACTACGCCGCAGCCCTGCGCGATAGCGGCCGGCCGGCGTTGGTGGAGGCGTCCATGGCCAAGCTGTTCGCCTCGGAAATGGCCGAGAAGGTCTGTTCCTCGGCATTGCAAACCCTTGGCGGCTATGGCTATCTGAACGACTTCCCGCTGGAGCGGATCTACCGCGACGTGCGGGTCTGCCAGATCTATGAAGGCACCAGTGACATTCAGCGCATGGTCATTTCGCGCAACCTGTGAGCAAGGACATTAACGATGAGCTACGAAACCATTCTGCTGGACATCAAGGGCCGCGTCGGCCTGATCACCCTGAACCGCCCGCAGGCGCTCAATGCCCTGAACGCGCAGATCATCGGTGAACTCAACCAGGCGCTGGACCGCCTGGAGGCCGATCCGGAGATCGGCTGCATCGTGCTGACCGGTTCGAAGAAGGCCTTTGCCGCCGGCGCCGATATCAAGGAAATGGCCGAGCTGACCTATCCGAAGATCTACCTCGACGATCTGTTCAGCGACAGCGACCGGGTGGCCAACCGACGCAAGCCGATCATCGCCGCGGTGTCCGGTTTTGCCCTGGGTGGCGGTTGTGAACTGGCGTTGATGTGCGACTTCATCCTGGCCGCCGACAACGCCAAGTTCGGCCAGCCGGAGATCAACCTCGGCGTGCTGCCGGGCATGGGCGGCACCCAGCGCCTGACTCGCGCCGTGGGCAAGGCCAAGGCCATGGACCTGTGCCTGACCGGGCGCTTCATCGATGCGGTGGAAGCCGAGCGTTGTGGCCTGGTGGCGCGGATCGTGCCGGTCGATGAATTGCTCGACGAGGCGTTGAAGGTGGCGACCCTGATCGCCGGCAAGTCGATTCCGATCAGCATGATGGTCAAGGAGAGCGTCAACCGGGCGTTCGAGGTCAGCCTGTCCGAGGGCGTGCGTTTCGAGCGCCGGGTGTTTCATGCGGCGTTTGCCACCGAGGATCAGAAGGAAGGCATGGCGGCGTTCGTGGCCAAGCGCGAGGCGCAGTTCAAAGATCGTTGAGCCTGCTCCGTCAGCGCCTGGCTACAGGGGCAGGCATGTAGAAGCAGAGGCTGGGGGCGCAGTCTTTGTGGGAGCCGGATTTATCCGCGAACCGATCTCAAGGCCGCCAAAAGCTTCGCGGATAAATCCTGCTCCCACAGTCTCTGCTCCCACAGGCACAGGGGTTATACCAGGTAATGCCTGAGCTCCCGTGCAATCAGCATCCGCTGAATCTCGCTCGAGCCTTCGTAGATCTGCGTGATCCGCGCATCCCGGTAGTAGCGCTCCACCGGGTAATCCTCCAGATAACCGTACCCACCATGGATCTGCATCGCCGATGAGCAGACCTTCTCGGCCATTTCCGAGGCGAACAGCTTGGCCTGCGATGCCTCCGACAGGCAGGGCTGGCCTGCACTGCGCAGCCGCGCGGCATGGAGGATCAGCAGTCGTGTGGCATTGATCCGGGTGTGCATGTCGGCCAGCAGGTTGGCGATGCTCTGGTGCTCCAGGATCGGCTTGCCGAACTGCACCCGGTCACGGGCATAGGCCAGTGCCGCTTCGAAGGCGGCGCGGGCGATTCCCAGTGCCTGGGCGGCGATGCCGATACGCCCGCCTTCCAGGTTCGACAGCGCGATCGCCAGGCCCTTGCCACGCTCACCCAGCAGGTTGGCTTCGGGCACGATGCACTGGTTCAGGGTGACCGCGCAGGTGTCGGAGGCGCGAATGCCCATCTTGTGTTCGGTGCGATCGACGATGAAGCCCGGGGTGTCGGTCGGTACCAGGAAAGCCGAGAGGCCTTTCTTGCCCAGGTCCGGGTCGGTCACGGCAAAGACGATTGCCAGGCTCGCGCGCTTGCCGTTGCTGACGAACTGCTTGGCGCCGTTGATCACCCACTGGCCGTCCTTGAGTTCGGCCCGGGTGCGCAGGTTGTGGGCTTCGGAGCCGGCCTGTGGCTCGGTCAGGCAGAAGCAGCCGATGGCCTCGCCGCTGGCGAGTTTCTCCAGCCAGGCTTCCTTCTGCGCCTGGGAGCCGTAATTGAGGATCGGACCGCAGCCGACCGAGTTGTGAATGCTCATCAGCGCACCGGTCGCACCATCGCCGGCCGAGATTTCCTCGACGGCCAGGGCATAGGCCACGTAGTCGACATAGGTGCCGCCCCATTCTTCCGGGACCACCATGCCGAGCAGGCCCAGCTCGCCCATCTTGCGGACCAGTTCGTCATCGATCCAGCCGGCCTTTTCCCAGGCCTGGGCATAGGGTGCGATTTCGCCGCGGGCGAAATCCCGGGCCATGTCGCGGATCATGACTTGTTCTTCGCTCAATTCGATATCGTGCATGACTTAGTTTTCGCTCTCATCCAGGCCATGGAAAAACCGTGCGACCTGTTCGGGTTGCAGTGCGCGCAAGGTCGGAGGGTTCCAGTGCGGGGCCTTGTCCTTGTCGATCAGCAGGGCACGTACGCCCTCCATCAGATCGCCGTGCTCGAACCATTGGCGGTCCAGGTGCAACTCCATGGCAAAGCAGTCCTCCAGGCTCATGTGGCGACCGCGACGCAGCATCTCCAGGGTCACGGACATCGCCAGCGGCGAACGGGTCTCCAGCAGGTTGGCGACGTCCCAGGCCCACTCATGGCTGTCGGCGACGGTCACTGCGCGCATCTGTTCGATGATGCTCGACACGTCGGGCAGGGCGAAGAAGTGGTCGATGGCCGGGCGCAGCTTGTCCAGCGGGGCATCCGGCAGGGTCTGCACGGCGAACTTGGCCAGCAGGCTCTGCAGGTCCTTGAGTGGCGTGTCGTGCCACTCCATCTGGTCCAGGCGCTGATCCAGCAGGGCCAGCTTGTCGCTGTGCAGGTACCAGTCGGCCAGGCCGCAGTAGAGGGCGTCGGCGGCGCGGATCTGATTGCCGCTCACGCCCAGGTAGAGACCGACTTCACCAGGAATGCGTGACAGGAAGTAGCTGCCGCCGACATCCGGGAAGTAGCCGATGCCCACCTCCGGCATGGCCAGCCGGCTGCGCTCGGTGACCACCCGCAGGTCGGCACCTTGCACCAGGCCCATGCCGCCACCGAGAACGAAGCCGTCCATCAGTGCCAACACCGGTTTGCGGTAGTGATGGATGCACAGGTCGAGGGCGTATTCCTCGACGAAGAAGTCTTCGTGCAGCTTGCCGCCGCCCTTGTAGCTGTCGTATAGCGAGCGGATATCGCCGCCGGCGCAGAACGCACGATCGCCGGCACCGCGCAGGGTCACGGCATGGATCTGCGGGTCTTCGGCCCAGGCGTCGAGATGGCCTTGCAACTGGCGGATCATGTCCAGGGTCAGGGCATTGAGGCCGGCGGGGCGGTTGAGGGTGAGGTGACCGATGTGGTTGCGCACCTGCGCCAGAACATCGGCCGAGGTGTCGTCAAAATCCGTCGCAGCGGAGGATGAAACCCGAGCAGTCATTACTAACTCCCTGCTTTTATTGTCTTTTTAGGTGCGTTCGCAAGCGAACGATGGTTGATCGTAACAGTGCAAATTTATCGCTTACAACCGGGATAACTGCAGGTCTTGTCTGCATTTTTGCGTGTACGAACAGGCCTCTGGATAGTCTGGCTCAAGGCGCTGTGGTTGCAAGCCGGATCCGTGTGGTCATGATCGGTGCCAGGTCGTGCGAATCCGGTTCGTATTGCATGGACTCAGTGCTAAAGTCGCTTCTTTTTTGGAGCAGAGAACGGTCATGCGGATGTTAATCGGGGCGGTGGCGGCAGTGGCGTTGGCAGGGTGCATGGGCCCTGGCATGAATCAGACCCGCACCACCGGGCCGACCAAGAGCTTCACCTCGACCAAGGCCGACAACATCGTCGCCCAGTGCATCCAGTTCTCCTGGCAGGACGAGAAGGTCTTCGATGTCGACGCCGCGGCCTACCTGCAACCGGGCTACAAGGGCGGTTCGACCGTCTATACCCGTGGCTCCGAGTACTTCGTCGATGTCCGCCGCGAGGCCGACGGTACCGTGGTGGACTACTACGCGACCGTGACCAAGCCGATCGGTGCCAGACGGCTGGCGGCTGTCGCGACCTGTCTCTGAGGGTGTGAGCCGCAGCCGGTGTCTTTCAACCAGAGGCGCTGGCCAGCGCGCCTTTCACCGCCCCCAATGCAATGCCATGCATCAGCAGCCGATGTCCCTGGGGCTCCAGGCCGGCGTCGTCGGTCCAGGCCGGCAGGTTGTTGAGCAGGCACAGGAAGGTGCGCACGGTAGTGCGGGCCAGGGATTCGTCAGGGGAGAGGCCCAGCGGCGTGAGCAGCTTGACCAGGTGGCCCTCGTAGCGTCGACGCAACTCCAGCACCGCCGCCTGCTGCGCGTCGTCCAGGCAATGGAACTCATGCTCCGCGACGCGGAAGAAATCGGCCTTGTCGCGGTGCAGGTCCAGATGGGCGCTTATCAGCGCGTCCAGGCGTTTTTCCGCTGAGCGCGAGGTCCGCGCCGATGGCGCGGCGACAATCTCGAGCAGGTCCAGGTGCAGGCTTTCGATCAGTTCGAACAGCAGCGCCTGCTTGCTCTCGATATGGTTGTAGATCGAGCCGGGCTGGATGCCCAGGTGCGCTGCCAGCTCGCGCAGGCCGACCTGGGCGAACCCGCGCCGGGCAAACAGCGCCACGGCCTTGGTGCGGGTTTCCAGGTGGCGTGAAGGCTTCTGTTCCGCGGCCTGCGGCGCGATGGCGAGGGCTGCCCGGGCCATGCTCGATCAGCCTTCGTACGAGTAGAAGCCGCGACCGCTCTTGCGGCCCAGGTAGCCGGCCGCGACCATCTCCCTGAGCAACTGTGCTGGCCGGTACTTCGGTTCGTCGAAGCCCGAGTGCAGGCTTTCCATGATCGCCAGCAGGGTATCCAGGCCGATCAGGTCGGCCAGGGCCAGTGGGCCGATCGGCTGGTTGCAGCCCAGCTGCATGCCGGCGTCGATGTCCTCGGCGCTCGCCAGGTCTTCCTGGAGAACGAAGATCGCTTCGTTGATCATCGGGCAGAGGATGCGGTTGACCACGAAACCCGGGCGGTTGCGGGCGGTCACGGCGGTCTTGCCGATCTGCGTGGCCAGGGCCAGGGCACTGGCGTGGGTCGCGTCGCTGGTCTGCAGGCCGCGAATGACCTCCAGCAGGCCCATCACCGGCACCGGGTTGAAGAAGTGCAGGCCGATGAAACGCTCCGGCCGGCTGATCGCGGCGGCCAGCTCGGTGATCGACAGCGACGAGGTGTTGGTGGCGATGATGCACTGGGCACCAACCACTTCGGCGACCTGCTTGAGGATACGCTTTTTCAGCTCGAGGTTTTCCGTGGCGGCCTCGATCACCAGCTCGACACCGGCCAGCACCGCATAGTCGGTGCTCAGGCTGATGCGACCGAGGGCGGCCTGCTTGTCATCGGCGCTGATCACGGCCTTGCGCACCTGGCGATCGAGGTTGCCGGTGAGAGTCGCCAGGCCCTTGTCGAGGGCGGCCTGGGAAACGTCGATCAGGCTGACCTGCAGGCCGGCCACCGCGCAGACCTGCGCGATGCCGTTGCCCATGATGCCGGCGCCGATCACGGCGATACGTTGGATACTCATGAAAATAGTCCTTAAACCCGTTCGAAGATGACGGCGATGCCTTGCCCGCCGCCGATACACATGGTGGCCAGGCCATAGCGCCCACTGGTGCGATGCAACTCGTGGATCAGCTTGGTGGCGATGATGGTGCCGGTCGCCCCGACCGGGTGGCCGAGGGAAATGCCCGAGCCGTTCGGGTTGACCTTGGCCGGGTCGAGGTCCAGCTCCTGGCTGACGGCGCAGGCCTGCGCGGCGAAGGCGACGTTGGATTCGATCACGTCGAGGTCGGCGATGGTCAGCCCGGCGCGCTTGAGCGCCAGGCGGGTAGCCGGGATCGGGCCCAGGCCCATCAGTTCCGGCTCGACTCCGGCATGGGCGTAGGCGACCAGGCGGGCCAGCGGCTTGAGACCATTGGCCTGCACGGCCGAGGCGCTCGCCATCAGCACGGCGGCTGCGCCGTCATTGAGGCCCGAGGCGTTGCCGGCGGTCACGGTACCGTCCTTCTTGAAGGCGGTGCGCATCTGCGCCAATTGCTCCAGCGAAGTGCTGCGTGGGTGCTCGTCGACGCTGAACAGCTCGGTACCCTTGCGGCTGCGCACCTCCACCGGGGTGATTTGCCCGGTGAAACGACCTTCGTCGATGGCACGCCGGGCCCGTACCTGTTCTTCCAGGGCCAGGTCGTCCTGCATCTGGCGGGTGATGCCATTGCGTTCGGCGATGTTCTCGGCGGTGATGCCCATGTGAATGCCGTGGAATGGGTCGTGGAGAATGCCGAGCATGTAGTCGATGGCCTGCACGTTGCCCATGCGCGCGCCCCAACGGGCGGCAGGCAGCAGGTAGGGACCGCGGCTCATGGATTCGGCACCGGCGCCGATGGCCACCTCGGCATCACCGAGCAGCAGGGTCTGGGCGGCCGAGACGATCGATTGCAGGCCCGAGCCGCACAGGCGATTGACGTTATAGGCCGGTGTTTCCTTGGGAATGCCGGCATTCATGGCGGCGACGCGGGAGAGGTAGGCATCCTGGGTGTCGGTGGGGATCACGTTGCCCATCACCACATGGCCGACCAAGGCCGGGTCAAGGTCGCAACGCTGCAGGGCGGCCTTGACGGCGGTGGTCGCCAGGTCGCTCAGGGGGACGTCCTTCAGGGCGCCGCCGAAGGTGCCGATGGCTGTCCGGACGGCGCTGACGATATACACTTCGGGCTTTGACATGGGGCACTCCTGTTTTGTCGTTGTGGCAGCCGGTGAGCAAGCTTAGTCCGTGTCGGGCGTATCACCTGGCGCAGGGCTCATCTGGTCGACAAGTCTAGGACCGGCCATTGCTTGGAACTATGCCGAAACCGCTCAGTAAATCTGTTCTTTTTTGCCATACGCAGCCTGGGATTCATGAAAGAAAAACATTCGGTATCGTCGTACTTCGTCAAGGCCCTGCTGGTGCGTTTTCTCGATCAGCCGCAGCGGGTTGCCGAGCTGCTGCAGGCCGCCGGCTTCCGTGAGGGCTCGGTGGAGGAACTGGGGGAACGGGTGGCGCCCCGGCAGCTGGCACAGCTCTGGCTGGCGGTGATTCGCGAGCTGGGCGACGAATTCTTCGGTTTCGACTCTCACGGCATGCCCATCGGCAGTTTTGCCCTGATCTGCCGCGGACTGATCCAGGCACCCACGGTGGGCAAGGCGCTGGGCTTGTCGCTGGAGTACTTCGCGCTGTTCCTGCGTGACATCCACGCCCAGGTGCAGGTGCGCGGCAAGCGGGTTGCCGTGGTGATGAGCACCGATACCCGCGACCCGTACCTGCAGGCCGTGGTCACCGAAACCTTCCTGATCCTGATCGTCGGCCTGATGTGCTGGCTGGCCGGCCGGCGCATCCCCATCAGCCGGGCGCGCTTCGCCCATGCCCGACCGCCCCATGGCGACGAGCACCTGTTGTGGGGAGCCTACGTGGAATTCGATGCACCGGTGACCGAGATCGAGTTCGAACGCGAGTACCTGCGTCTGCCCGTGCTGGCCGATCGCAAGTCGCTCTATGCGTTTTTGCGTGATGCACCGCAGTCGGTGTTCATCCGCTTTCGCAATCGCGAGGGCTTCAGTGCTCGCGTGCACCAGCGGTTGCGTTCATGCGGTTATGACCATTGGCCGACCCTGGAGCAACTGGCCGACGAATTCGACATCCACCTGGCCAGCCTGCGCCGGGCGTTGCAGCGCGAGGGTTTTTCCTACCAGCAAATCAAGGACGAGGTGCGTCGCGCGATTGCCTTCGAACGCCTGCGCAACACTCGCATGAGCATCGCCGAGATCGCCCAGGATGTCGGTTTTCGCGAGCCGAGCGCGTTTCACCGGGCCTTCAAGCAGTGGACGGGGGAGAGTCCGGGGAGCTTTCGCTTGCGTGGGCAGAAGGCGTAACGTAGGCGGCCTGACGCGGTAATCCATTCCATTGCGAGGAAGCTCCATGTCGTCCCAGCACCTGACTGAATACGAAGACGCCAGCCCTGAAGTACGCGCCGTTTACGATGACATCATGCAGACCCGCCAGGTTGCGCAGGTCAACAATTTCTGGAAGTGCCTGGCCGCTCACCCGCCGACCCTGCGCCGGACCTGGGACAGCCTCAAGGAGATCATGGCGCCTGGTGCCCTGGACTCGCTGACCAAGGAACTGATCTACGTGGCCGTCAGCGTCACCAACAATTGCCCGTACTGCATCGCCTCGCACACGGCGGCGGCGCGCAAGGCAGGGATGACCGACGCGATGTTCGGCGAATTGCAGGCGGTGGTCGGCATGGCCAACGAGACCAATCGCCTGGCCAACGGCTACCGTGTACCACTGGACGAGGCGTTCAAGCTCGACTGACAGAGCGGTAGCCATCAGGGAGGATCGTCATGTTCAGCCATATCCAATTGGGGGCGCGGGACTTGCCGCGCATGATTGCCTTCTACGAGGCGGTGCTGGCCGAGCTTGGCCTGGTGCGCATGCCCGACGAAGCGGACAGCGGCCCGCCCGGTGCCGGTTGGCGGATGCCGGGCTGGGAATGGCCGCACTTCTTCGTGCAGGAGCCGTTCAACGGTCTGCCGGCGACCTGGGGCAATGGCGTGCAGGTCAGCTTTGCCGCGCTGTCGCAGGGTGCCGTAAAGGCGGCCTGGCATCGAGCCCTGGCGCTGGGGGCGGGGGACGAGGGCGCACCGGGCCTGCGACCTCATTATGGCGCCGACTACTACGGCGCCTACTGCCGTGACCCGGAAGGCAACAAGCTGTGCTTCGTGCACACGGCCGAGCTGGAGGTGATGCTCGCGCGGCAGCCCAGGGGCTGAGCTTCACTGTTGCGTGGGCAACAGTGATCCGACAGATCTGTCGAATGGATAACAGATTCTGGATCAGGTTTGTTTTGTATCTACTTGATATTCATAGATAAAAATCTATGGCACGGGGCGTGCTTATGAACCGGTGAACCCTTTCATCGGCTGCTCAGCGGAGCCCTGTATGCCTTCCACCCGTTCTTCACTTTCCCGTTTTGTCTGGCTTGGCGCAGCCTTGCTGCTCGGCCAGGCCTCCCTTGCCCAGGCCGCTGAAGGCGACGATGCCGTACCCTCCCTGGCCGGCAAGCGCATCGCCGTGAGCATGACCGGCACCAGTCACTACTTCGACATCAAGGCTTTCCAGGCGCAGGTCGATGAGATCAAGCGGCTGGGCGGTACGCCGATTACCCTCGATGCCGGGCGTAACGACAAGAACCTGGTGACCCAACTGCAAACCGTGGTCACCCAGAAGCCCGATGCGGTGATCCAGACCCTCGGCACCCTGAGCGTGATCGACCCCTGGCTCAAGCGCATCAGCAAGGCCGGTATCCCGCTGTTCACCATCGATGCACCGTCGCAGTACAGCCTCAACAACACGACCTCGGACAACGTCGCCACCGGCAAGGCCCTGGCCGACCAACTGATCAAGGACGCCGGTGGCAAGGGCCGCATCCTGGTGTTCAACGGCTTCTATGGCGTCCCTGTCTGCGCGATCCGCTACGACCAGCTGAAGCTGGCGCTCAAGGATCATCCGCAACTGGAGATCATCGAGCCGGAACTGCGCGATGTGATCCCCAACACCGTGCAGGACGCCTATTCCCAGGTGTCGGCCTTGCTCAACAAGTACCCGGCCGGCAGCGTCACGGCCATCTGGTCGGCCTGGGACATCCCGCAACTGGGGGCAAGCAAGGCCCTGATCGATGCCAAACGCACCGAGATCAAGACCTACGGCGTCGACGGTACTCCCGAGGTGCTGGAGCTGCTGGGTCAGCCCCATTCGCCGGTCGGCGCCGTGGTGGCACAGCAGCCGGCGCTGATCGGCAAGACCGCCGTGCAGAACGTCGCCCGCTACCTGGCCGGGCAGCATGACCTGCCCAGGGAAACCCATGTCGCCACGTTGCTGACCACCGCTGGCAACCTGGCCCAGGTCCAGCAATTGCGGGGTGACTGATGACAGCCGTCCCGGCATTGCACCTGGAGCATCTGCGCAAGCGATTCGGCGCGACCCTGGCGCTGGATGACGCCAGCCTGAAGGTCCGGCGCGGCACCATTCACGGTCTGGTCGGCGAGAACGGTGCCGGCAAGTCGACGCTGATCAAGATCCTGGCCGGCATCCACAGGGCCGACTCGGGCTGGTTGGGCATTGACGGCCAGCGTCATGCCGCGCTGTCACCCCGCCAGGCGGAAGCCCTGGGCGTGCAGTTCATTCACCAGGAACGTTTGCTGCCGACCCGTTTCACCGTCGGCGAGGCGCTGTTCTTCGGCCATGAGCTGTGTCGTGGTCCGCTGCTCGATCGCCGGCGTCAGCAGCGCGAGGCCGAACGGCTGCTGGCGGAGTACTTCGATCTGCAACTGCCGGCCGGAGCGCTGGTGGGCGAGCTCAACAGCGCCCAGCGGCAGGTGCTGCAGATCACCCGGGCCCTGGTGCGCCAACCGAAGATCCTGGTGTTCGACGAGCCCAGCGTAGCGTTGGTCAAGCGCGAGGTCGACCAGCTGATGCGCATCGTCAAGCGCTTGCGCGAGCAGGGCTTGTCGATTCTCTACATCTCGCACTACCTGCAGGAAATCGACAGCCTGTGCGACGAGGTCACGGTGTTGCGCAATGGGCGGGATGTGGCCGTGGTCGAGCCGCGCCGCACCACCAGTGCGCAGATAGCCCGATTGATGGTCAACCGCGAGGTGCGGGAGATGTACCCCAAGGTCCCGGTCGTACCGGGTGAGCCGCTGTTGCAGGTACGCTCCCTGAGCCTGGCCCGGCATTACCGGCAGATCGACCTGCAGTTGCGCCGCGGCGAGATCGTCGGCCTGACCGGCCTGGTCGGCTCCGGGGCCAAGGAACTGCTCAAGACCCTGTTCGGCGTGATTCGCCCCGACAGCGGCAGCATCGAACTCGAAGGCCGTCCGCTGCGCCTGCATTCGCCGGCGCAGGCGATCGCTGCCGGTATCGCCCTGGTGCCTGAAGAACGCCGTAGCCATGGCGTTTCTCCGCTGCTCTCGGTGCTGGAGAACCTGACCCTGGCCGGGCTTCGTCGCTTCAGTCGCTGGGGGCTGCTGAGCCGTGGCCTGGAGCAGGCCGAGAGTGTCCGATTGATCGACGAGCTGGCGATCAAGACCCCCGGCCCCCAGGCGGCGGTCAGCCAGCTCAGCGGAGGCAACCAGCAGAAGGTTGCCCTGGGCAAATGGTTGAGTCGACGTTCGGCCGTGTACCTGCTCGATGAGCCTTGCGTGGGTGTGGATGTCGGGGCGAAGGTGGAAATCTATCGCCTGGTCGGTCGTCTGGTGCAGGAAGGCGCGGCCGTGCTGGTGCTGTCTTCGGACCTGCCGGAGTTGATCGGCATCAGCGACCGTATCCTGGTGCTGCATCGGGGTGAAATCGCTGGCGAGTTTCGCGCCGGTGACGTCGACAGCGATCGCCTGCTGGCTTGCGCCACCGGTGCCGGGCAGCCCGATGAGGTCATCGTGAACAGGGAGGTGGCGGATGTCGCCGTCTGATCAGCTTCAATGGCAGGCAGCGGGCGACGGCCTGTCCCGACGCCTCTGGGTGTTGCTGCTGCGACGCGGCTCCGTGGGGGTGTTCCTGGTCATTCTGCTGGGCTTCGCGCTGATGGCGCCGAATTTCCTGTCGCTGGGCAATCTTGCCAATGTCTTCAGCCAGTCGGCGATTCTCGGAGTGCTCGCCTTTGGCCTGACCTGCGTGATCATCGGGGGTGGCTCGAACGTCGTCGCCGGCGGCCTGGACCTGTCGCTGGCAGCCAACCTCGGCTTGTGCGCGGCGCTGTTCAGCCGGCTGAACAATGCCGGTCTGGAATTGTGGCTCAGCCTGCCGCTGACCCTGGCCTGTGGGCTGTTCGTCGGCCTGTCCAATGGCCTGGCGGTGGTGCTGCTGCGCTTGCCGCCATTGTTGGCAACGCTGGCGAGCATGAACGTGCTGGCCGGCCTGGAGCTGGTGCTGACGGAAAACACCGTGGTGCCGACCGACTCGCCGTTGCTGGACCTGCTCAGCAGCGGCAGTTGGCTGGGCGTGCCCGCACTGGCCTGGGTGCTGCTGGTGATGGCGGGCTTGTTGACGCTATTGATCCAGCACACGGCCTATGGGCTTCGCCTGCATGCCGTGGGCGAGTATCCGCAGGCCGCTCAGGCGGCGGGTATTGCAGTGGCCGGTCACGTGTTGTCCAGCTACCTGCTGTCGGGACTGTGTGCCGCGGTGGCGGCCCTGTGTTCGGCGGCCTTCTTCAGTGGCAGCACCACCGGTTCCGGTGACATGCTGCTGTCGGTGGTGGCGATCGCCTTTCTCGGGGTGGTGTTCTCCCGACGGCTGGTGGCGAGCATTCCCGGTACCTTGCTGGCGACGCTGCTGATCGGCTTCCTGATCAATGGCTTTCAACTGCTGAACATCGCCAGTTTCTGGGTCAACGGCGTTCAAGGCGTGCTGATCCTGCTGGTGGTGGCAGCTTCCAGCGCACTGAGTCGAGGGGAGGGCGCATGAGTCGATTGCTTGCACGTCAGGATGTGGCGGTGCGGTCGCTGCTGCCTTTCACCTTGCCCCTGGTGTTCCTGGCGATTGTCCTGTTCTTTGCCTGGCAGGCGCCAGGTTTTCTCAGCGCGGGCAACCTGCGCAGCCTGGTGCTGAACAATTTTGTCCTGCTGGCGATTGTCGCCATCGGCATGACCTATGCGGTGGCTGCGGGCGGGATCGACCTGTCAGTCGGCACGGCCTGGACTTCGCCAGCTTGAGTTTCGTGGTATTGCTCAATGCCGGCCATGGTCTGGCGGTCGCGTTGCCAGCGGCGCTGGGGGGCGGCCTGCTGGTCGGGTTATTCAATGCCGGGCTGATCGCCGGGCTGCGGATCAGCCCGTTCCTGGCAACCCTGGGCACGCTGTTCATCGGCACCAGCGCCCAACAGTTACTGTCTGACGGCGGGCAGCCGATCTACATCCCCCAGGGGTTCAAACCGGGGCTGGTCGAGTCGAGCCTGCTTGGCGTGGCGGTACCGCTCTGGATCGCGCTGGGCTTGGCGTGGGGGTATGGCCTGTTGCTGGCGCGCGGGCGGCTGGGGCGTGAGTTGCTGGCCCAGGGGACCCAACCGCTGCTGGCGTACTACTCGGGGTTGTCGGTGCGGCGCATCGTGACCCGCGTGGTGCTGGCCACGGCGCTCGCCTGCGGGCTGGCCGGGGTAGTGCTGAGCTCGACGGTCAACGCCTATGTACCCTTGTCCGGCAACGCCTTCCTGCTCAATGCGATTGGGGCGGTGTTCATCGGAACCACCCTCAACCGGCAGGGGCGGGCCAACATCCCGGGTACGCTGCTGGGAGTATTGTTCATCAACGTCATCGCCAACGGCCTGCTGCTGATCGGCTGGAACTTCTACTGGCAGCAGGTCGCGACTGGCGTGTTGATCTTCGTGGTGCTGGCATTCAGTTTTATCAGCAGGCGGATCCTGGAGAACCGCTAGCGTGCAGATTCGCCAGGGGGCCAGGCTTCATTCGACCTGGACCAGCCGCATGCTCGTGTCGTCCTTGTACAGGCCCCGAGTCGCACTCTTGCTGGTGAAGAAGTAGCCCGGGTCCTGCAGGTAGAACACTGTCGACGTGGTGATCAACTGCTCGCTGGTGCTGGTGCACTCCAGTTCCCTGGCCATACCGCCCAGGCTGGAGTTGATCTTGCTCGCCGGCAGCTCGCGCTTGACCACACAGCTCTCCTGGCGCGACACCAGGCGATCCGGCCTGGAGGTATCGCGGTTGCGGCTCTGGGAACTGAATCCGAGCGTTGCGCCGATGGGCATCTGCTTCCAGTCACCGCTGAAACTCAATTGTTCGACATTGCTGGCCTGCGAAATCGTCAGGCCCTTGTCCTGGTACTGCGTCTGGAAGGTCAGGCTGAACAAGCCGCGGAAGGTGATCCTGTCGCTGCTCGAGTACTGGCTCTTCTCGCGCTGGCGCATCTGCCCGCTCTGGGGATCGGTTTCGAAGGACGACTCATAGCGCAGGCTGGTATGGGCGCTGTTGCGCTCCATGACCTGGCGACGCAGGAGCGTGGTGGCAGGTGGCAGATCCAGGGCGTTGATTGCCGCGATGACCGTTGCCGGTACCTGCGCGGGCGTCAGTTGCTGGGCGGTCTTGCTGCGTGGCACGGCAATGGGCAGGCGCTCCAGTGCGGTGCCTGCATCGGCCACGCAGACGGCTTTCAGCAGGGTGCGGGTGGTGGCCGGCGCGCTGCCGAAGGGCTGGTCCTGAGGCGCACTGTCGGTTTTGCCAAAGGTCACCACGTTGTTCTGATTGAGGCCGAATTCGGCCCGGACGCGATAGGTCTGGCTGCTGCAGTTGGCCTGCAGGCGCATGCGCGTTTGCGCGTAGGGCATCCTTTTCTGCTGCTGGGTCAGGACCGAAGGCTCGTCGACCGCTCCCCAGAACTGCCAGGCACCGCCCACGTCTTTCAGGCTGGCGCGGTCGATCAGCAGTTGGCGCTGGCCTTCGGCTTCACCTGCCAGGCGCCAGTCTGGCCGCGGGGTGTTGGCGCAGGCCTCGACGAAGCCGGGGTTCTGCCGCAGGTTGACAGCGACGGCAGGTAGCAGGCGGCTCATGACCGTGACGCGTTCGGGCTGGCCATCGGCGGCCAGTTTCCCGGGCGATTCGACGAACAGCAGGCTGGCCTCCGTGCCATTGCAGGCGGCCTGGATCTGCGCGATCTCCGGGGTGCTGGCGGATTTGCTGGAAGCCACCTGGGCCTGGTAGCTGAGCTGGTCGCCATCGCGCAGGATCGAGTCGGCCAGTGGCGGCTGCTTGAGCATGTCGCCGAACAACGCCTGCGAACTGCCGCCGGTACGGGCTGGCTGCAGATGGCAGGCACTGAGTAGGCCGAGGGTGGCGACGACGGCGATGCGCTTCATGAGCTTTCCTTGCTGGAGACCGAGTTCAGGTGAATAAAGACCTTCGGCCGGCCGCACGGTTCCTTGAACTCAGGAGGTGGGTGCTTCCTTGAGCATCCTCAGCCATTCGGCGGCCAGGCGATGGCAGTCGCCGGGCCAGCGCGCAGTCAACAGGTTGCCGTCGCGGACGGTGAAACCACGCTCGGGCCTGCTGGCGGAATCACGCAGCAACGCCGGCGGCCCAGCGATGAAATCCCCGGGACTGGCCAGTGTGGCCTTGATCTCCGCCTCGACGGTCTGCGGGTAGGTCCGGTAGTAACGCCCGAGCCAGGGGGCGGTGATCATCCAGGCGGCCAGTTCCATGGTCACGGACAACAATCCGGTGACCTTGCGGCCGTAGAGCACCGAACGTCCGGTTTCGGGATCGAGGGTGCGGGCGAACAGCAACGGGCCGTGGCAGACCGACGCGATCGGCTTGCCGGCCTTGAAGAAGTGCAGGGCGATCCGTTTTGCCGCGTCGGCGTCCAGCAGGCCAGCGAATTGCGTGGGATCGACGTCGGCATAGGCCATGGGGTGCTGGAAATGTGGATCGCTCAGCATTGCCCGATAGCTCTCCAGGTCGGGCTTGCGGGTCATCAGCAGCGGATTGAGTGGGCCGAAGCCCTGTTCGACCAGGCGTGGATCGGCGTGCGCCACGGCGCCGGTGGGCGTGGCGAAGCGTACCTCGATGCCAGCACGGTGCAGGTACTGCCAGGGCACGCTGCTTTCGGTGGGGTCGTAGTCGCTGTGGGGCAGCAGGACAAGAATCATGCGGGGCGCGCTCAAGTGCATGGACACATGTGTCGAGGATAGCACTCGGAGGCCCCTCCCTCGCCACATCGGGCTGTGGTGCTGCTTGGGAAGGGGCTATTGCAATTTAGTGGCGCTGCCTGCGATGAGGACTACCCGATTGCCCGGTGGTACCGCTTGCGGTTGTGGCGAGCGGGCTTGCCCGCGTTCGGCTGCGAAGCAGTCGTAAACCCGGGTTCCCCATTCCTCCTGATGCACCGTGTTGGGTGGTTTGGGGCGCTCTGCGCCCCAGCGCGGGCAAGCCCGCTCGCCACATTGGGCCGTGGTGCTGCTTGGGACGGGGGCTATTGTGATTTGGTGGGGCTGCCTGCCATGAGGACTACCCGATTGCCCGGTGGTACCGCTTGTGGTTGTGGCGAGCGGGCTTGCCCGCGTTCGGCTGCGAAGCAGTCGTAAACCCGGGTTCCCCATTGCTCCTGATGCACCGCGTTGGCTGGTTTGGGGGCGCTCTGCGCCCCAGCGCAGGCAAGCCTGCTCGCCACAACAAACCCGGTTACTCAGCCCAGTCAAGTTGTCCCATCCCAAGTCGCCATTGTGCCCGAAGAAACTCAAAGCCAGGCCGCATCCCACAACGGATAGTCGCCCACTCGTTCGACCAGGCCAGCCCGCAAAGGGTTGGCGATGATGTACCTGGCTGCACCCCGCAGGTCTTCACCATCTCGAATGGCCCTGTCGTGATAGCCGCTTTGCCAGAAGCGACCATGCTTTTCCGTGGCTCGATTGATGGCCAATGTGCTGCAGGATTTGACGCAGCCGACAACTTGGGCGAGGGGCGTGTGGTGCAGTTGGAACAGCCAGTGGAAGTGGTCTGGCATGATTACCCAGGCCAGTGATGTCACGAGGCCGAGTTCATGAGTCCTTTTCATTTCGGCAACCAGCAAGCGTCCCAATATCCAGTCGCTGAAAAGAGGCCTTCGCCCATGTACCACTGCCGTAACGAGATAGGCTCGGCCGGGTTCGGAGTATCGACCTGTACGCAGGCGATGAGAGTTGGGGTGGGGAGGCAATCCATTGCGCTCCTCTGCTGTGATGGATCTGGTTCACGCTAGCAGCGCAAACGTTATTGGGAGGCAGGGTATTTTTGCTGTGTATTACCACCTTGATATGCTGTGCAGTGATGTTCCCGACGGGGCGGGATTGAAACGATGCAAGAGCGCCTCGTTCGCGCTATGTCACGTGTGGCGAGCGGGCTTGCCCGCGTTCGGCTGCGAAGCAGTCGTAAACCCGGGTTCCCCATTGCTCCTGATGCACCGCGTCGGCTGGTTTGGGGGCGCTCTGCGCCCCAGCGCAGGCAAGCCTGCTCGCCACATCAGGCCATGGGCTGCTTGGGACGGGAGCTATTGCAATTTAGTGGGTCTGCCTGCCATGAGGACTACCCGATTGCCCAGTGGTACCGCTTGCGGTTGTGGCGAGCGGGCTTGCCCGCGTTCGGCTGCGAAGCAGTCGTAAACCCGGGTTCCCCATTGCTCCTGATGCACCGCGGTGGCTGGTTTGGGGGCGCTCTGCGCCCCAGCGCGGGCAAGCCCGCTCGCCACGGTTGGTGGGAGCAGGCCCTCGATCGTCTGTCAGCGCTCGATCGCCAGGGCTACGCCCTGACCGCCGCCGATGCACAGGGTCGCCAGGCCCTTTTTCGCATCACGCTTGATCATCTCGTGCAGCAGGGTCACCAGTACCCGGCAACCCGAGGCGCCAATCGGATGGCCGAGGGCGATGGCGCCACCGTTGACGTTGACCTTGCTCGCGTCCCAGCCCAGCTCCTTGCCGACCGACAGGGCCTGTGCGGCAAAGGCTTCGTTGGCTTCGATCAGGTCCAGTTGGCCCAGGCTCCAGCCGGCTTTTTCCAGGCAGCGCCGGGTCGCGCCGACCGGGCCGATGCCCATGATGGCCGGGTCGACGCCCGCGTTGGCATAGGCCGCGATCTTCGCCAGCACCGGCAGGCCCAGGGCCTTGGCCTTGGTGGCGCTCATCAGGATCACGGCAGCGGCGCCGTCGTTCAGCGACGAGGCGTTGCCGGCCGTGACCGAACCGTCCTTCTTGAACGCCGGCTTGAGCTTGGCCAACCCTTCGGCCGTGGTGCCGGCACGGGGTTGTTCGTCGGTGGCGAAGGCCAGCGGGTCGCCCTTGCGCTGGGGAATCAGGATCGGCGTGATCTCGTCGACGAAGCGCCCGGCCTCGATGGCGGCCACGGCCTTCTGTTGCGAGGCGGCGGCAAAGGCGTCCTGCGCTTCACGGCTGATGTCGTACTTGGCCACCAGGTTTTCGGCGGTGATGCCCATGTGGTAGTCGTTGAACGCGTCCCACAGGCCGTCGCTGATCATGGTGTCGACCATCTGCGCGTGCCCCATGCGCAGGCCGGTGCGGGCACCGGGTAGCACGTAGTTGGACAGGCTCATGTTCTCCTGGCCACCGGCGATGATCACCTCGGCATCGCCGCAGCGAATCGCCTGGGCTGCCAGATGCAGGGCCTTGAGGCCCGAGCCGCAGACCTTGTTCAGGGTCATGGCCGGTACGGCGTGGGGCAGGCCGGCCTTGATCGCGGCCTGGCGTGCCGGGTTCTGGCCGGCACCGGCGGTGAGCACCTGGCCCATGATCACTTCATCGACCTGCGCGCCATCCAGGCCGGTCTGGCTCAGCAACTGGCGGATCACCGCCGCGCCGAGGTCCACGGCGCTGACGTTGGCCAGCGCACCCTGGAAGCTGCCGATCGCCGTACGGGTGGCGGCAACGATCACTACGTCTTGCATCGCTTCATTCCTCATCAGGAAAACTGCATTTCAGGCACATGGTCGGGAACGATCAGTTTACCCGCGGTCTTGCTGACAATCTCTTCGACGCTGACGCCAGGTGCGCGTTCCTTGAGGACAAAAGCGCCATTTTCGATTTCCAGGTAGGCCAGGTCGGTCAGCACGCGCTTGATGCAGTTGGCCCCGGTCAGCGGCAGGCTGCACTTGGACAGCAGCTTCGACTCGCCATCCTTGGAGGCGTGGGTCATGGTGACGATGATGTTCTCGGCACCGGCCACCAGGTCCATCGCACCGCCCATGCCCTTGACCAGCTTGCCGGGGATCATCCAGGAGGCGATGTTGCCCTGGACGTCGACCTCGAAGGCGCCGAGTACGGTCAGGTCGATGTGGCCGCCGCGGATCATCGCGAAGGATTCGGCGGAGGAGAAGATCGACGCGCCGATGCGTGCGGTGACGGTCTGCTTGCCGGCGTTGATCATGTCAGCGTCGACCGCGTCCTCGGTCGGGAAGGCGCCCATGCCGAGCAGGCCGTTTTCCGACTGCAGCATGACTTCCATGCCGGCCGGGATGTAGTTGGCGACCAGGGTCGGGATGCCGATGCCGAGGTTGACGTAGAAGCCGTCCTGCAGCTCGCGGGCGACGCGCTGGGCCATTTGTTCGCGGGAAAGTGCCATGTTCTTGTTCTCCGTAAGTCGAGGGGGCCGGGGATTACTTGCGCACGGTGCGCTGTTCGATGCGCTTCTCGAACGTGCCGCAGATGATCCGGTCGACGTAGATGCCAGGGGTGTGGATCTGCGCCGGGTCCAGTTCGCCCGGTTCGACGATTTCCTCGACCTCGACCACGGTGATCTTGCCGGCGGTGGCCGCCAGCGGGTTGAAGTTCTGTGCGGTATGGCGGTAGATGACGTTGCCGAAGTGGTCGGCTTTCCAGCCCTTGACGATGGCGAAGTCGCCGGTGATGGATTCTTCCATCAGGTACGGACGGCCGTTGAATTCGCGGGTTTCCTTGCCTTCGGCCACCGGGGTGCCAACGCCGGTGGCGGTGAAGAAGGCTGGAATGCCCGCGCCGCCGGCGCGCATCTTCTCGGCCAGGGTGCCTTGTGGAGTCAGGACCACTTCGATTTCGCCGCTCAGCAGTTGCTTCTCGAACAGGGCGTTCTCACCGACGTAGGAGGCGACCACCTTGCGAATCTGCCGGTCTTCGAGCAGTACGCCGAGGCCGAAGCCATCGACGCCGCAGTTGTTGGAAACCACGGTGAGGTCGCGGGTGCCCCGGCGCTTGATCTCGGCGATCAGGTTTTCCGGGATACCGCACAGGCCGAAGCCGCCGGAGAGTACGGTCATGCCGTCTTCGAGGCCGGCGAGGGCCTCTTCGTAGGACGCCACGCGTTTATCGAAACCTGCCATATGCATGATCCTCTTTTGTTGTTCGTTGGTCTTCACGACCTTTGGACAGAGTGTTGCTCCGGGAAATATATTTGTTAAGTTGATTTTTAGGTTTGATTGATTGGGAAAACTCAATAAATGCCCGCTGCCATGAGAAATACCGATGACCGTCAAACAGCTTAGGGCGTTTCTCGCCGTTGCCCAGAGCCTGAGCTTCGCCGTGGCGGGTGAGCGCCTGTTCCTGTCGCAATCGGCCCTGAGCCTGACCATCAAGGCGCTGGAGGATGGATTGGGCGGCCGCCTGTTCAGCCGCAACACCCGTAACGTCGCCTTGACCCCGGAGGGCGAGGCGCTGGTGCCGCTGGCCCGGCGCCTGATCGCCGACTGGGATAATGCCGAGGATGAATTGCGCCAGCGTTTCAGCCTGCAGCGCGGCCGGGTGACCCTGGCGGCGATGCCTTCGTTCGCCGGCAACCTGCTGCCGCCGATCCTAAAGATCTTTCGTGCACGCTACCCTCAGGTCAACGTCGCGGTGAACGATGTGATCAACGAGCAGGTATTGGAGATGGTCGGCGATCGCCAGGTGGAACTGGGGGTGGCCTTCGAGCCGCTGCAGAATTCGTCGCTGCGTTTCACGCCGTTGTACAGGGATCGCTTCGTCGCGGTGGTGCCAGCGGATTCAGCGCTGGCCGAGGCCAGCGAGATCGATTGGGACACCTTGCTGCGCGAGCCTTTCATCACCCTGCAACGGCCGTCCAACGTGCGGGTGATGCTCGAGGAACACCTGCGTGCGCGTGGCATGACCCTGCCGGTGGAGTTCGAGAGCCACCAACTGGCGACGGTGGGGCGGATGGTCGCCAGCGGCCTGGGGGTGAGTGCGGTGCCGGCGCTGTGCGTCGGGCAGATGCGCGAGCTGGGTGCGCGCTGTATCACGCTACATGAGCCGGTGGTCGAACGGGCCATTGGTGTCTTGACCAAGCCGGGTCATGAGCTGTCGACGGCGGCTCAGGCACTGTTCGATATCCTGCTGGAGGAAAGATCCCGTTACTTGAATTTTGAGAAATAACTCGGCCCTGTGTGGATCTTTTCCTACGATGCGCAATCATTACCCCATGAATATTCAAAGGAGGTGTGTATGTTCGTCCGGTCTTTGACCTTCGCCGCCCTGTCGATCTTCGCGTCCGGTCCGCTGCTGGCCGCCGACGTCGACTCTCCGCTGGCACAGGACTACGGCAAATCCCGTGCGCTGGTGGTGATTGCACCGAGCACCGCGGACCCGACCCTGGTCGGGCTGAAGAAGGCCCTCGACGATCCGGCCAACAGGAAAGCGTTCGACGAGCGCCAGCTGGTGCTCTACGAGGTGGCCCAGACCGTGGGCAAGCGCGCCGACAAGTTCATGGAGCAGCCGACCACCATGGCGCTGATTCGTGGCCTGAAACTGGGGGTTACGCCGGAGGGCAAGTCCACGGTGATCCTGGTGGGCAAGGACGGCCAGCAGAAGACCCTCGAACATGACGGCCCAATGCCGATCGCCGACGTCTTCAAGGCGGTCGATGCCTTGCCGGCCTCCGAGAAGGAAACCGTCGCGCCGACGCCGCCGGCACCCGCCGCGGAAGCTGCCGAGACCAAGCCAGGGAAGGGCGCCAAGCCGGGCAAGGCGGAAAAACCGGGCAAGGCCGCGGCTGCGCCCAAGGACCTGGATGACTGATCCGGGGAGTATCCTGCGGTATTGACCCACGGAGATCGCTGCCATGTCGGGTGTTCACCAGGCTGCACAAGTCGGCTTCAGCGCCGAAGCCAAGACCTACGCCCATGGGCGTCCCGATTATCCCGCCGAGTTGCTGCCGTGGTTGCGCGACACCCTGGGCGCCGGTCCCGCAGCCCAGGTGGTCGACCTGGGCGCCGGCACCGGCAAGTTCACTCGTTTGCTCACGACGACCGGGGCCACGGTGACGGCGATCGAACCGGTGGAGGCCATGCGCGCCGAGCTGGTCGCCCGCTTGCCGCAGGTTCGCGCGCTGTCGGGCACCGCCGATGCCATGCCACTGGACACCGGCAGCGCGGATGCACTGACGTGTGCCCAGGCCTTTCACTGGTTTGCCCATCAGTCGTCGCTGGCCGAGATGCATCGGGTGCTCAGGCCCGGTGGCCGACTGGGGCTGGTATGGAACGTGCGCGACGAGTCGGTGGACTGGGTGGCGCAGATCACCCGGATCATTACGCCCCTTGAAGGGGACACCCCGCGTTTTCATACCGGCGCCTGGCGCTTGCCCTTCGACAACAGCCGGCACTTCTCGGCACCCGAGCTGAGCCGTTTCGAGTACAGCCACATAGGTCCGCCGCAGGAAGTGATCATCGAACGTTTCCTCTCGGTCAGCTTCATCGCCGCCTTGCCCGACGCCGGCAAGGCCCGGGTGGTCGAGCAGTTGCAGAAGCTGATCGAGACCCACCCGGACCTGCGGGGGCGGGAGACCATCGCCTTTCCCTATCGCACCGAAGCCTATCACTGCATTCGCCTGGACTGATGTCGCGCGTGAGCTGACGCCTGTTTCGTGGGCCGTGTAGGATGCCCTGAGTCAACCGGAGCAGGATGTGGGCATGAAGGGCAGTTGTGCGTGTGGGACCGTTACCTATGAAGTCGATGTGCTCGACATGCCGATCGGGCATTGCCATTGCCAGACCTGTCGCAAGACGCACGCGGCGGCCTTCGCCAGTACAGCCGGGGTCAGGCGCGAGCACTTTCGCTGGACGAGGGGGCAGCAGGCGTTGAGCGCCTATGAGTCCTCGTCTGGCAAGCTGCGTCATTTCTGCTCGCACTGTGGCTCGCACCTGATGGCCGAGCGGCTGAACATGCCGGTGGTGATCGTGCGGGTGGCGACGCTTGACGAGGATCCGGGGGTGATTCCCCAGCAGCACATCTGGGTCTCCCATGATGTGCCGTGGCTGCAGTACGAAGGCGTGGTGCGGTATCCGCAGTGGCAGCCTGGTCGCTGAGTGCGAATCCATCCGTTCAGAACAGGGTAAAACCCGCTGTTGCAGCAGCGAAATTGTGCGTGAAGCTAGCACTCTGGTTATAACGATAGACCTTATTTTTATAAACGGTCATAAGATTAACCGTTATGCTGCGCGCCTGTTTTGGTCGTCTCGCCCAGGGTTTGCTAATGGATGTCGGTAATTTCGGTTTTGTCGTAGCAGGCCTGGTGGTTGGCTTCATCGTCGGTATGACCGGCGTCGGCGGCGGTTCGCTGATGACGCCGATCCTGTTGTGGTTCGGCATCAACCCGGCCACGGCCGTGGGTACGGATCTGCTGTATGCGGCCATCACCAAGTCCGGTGGTGTGCTGGTGCACAAGCGCAACAACAATATCGACTGGAAGATCACCGGCTGGCTGACCCTGGGCAGTGTGCCCGCCGTCCTGCTGACCCTGTGGTTTCTCAGCAGCCTGCATGAGGCACCCGATGCGTTGAACCGCATCATCAAGCAGGCGCTCGGCGTGGTGCTGCTGCTGACCGCGCTGGCGGTGCTGTTCAAGAAGGCATTGCTGGGTTTCGCCCATCGCCGGGGCGTCGACCACTCGCGAATCAGTCCATCCAAACTCAATGGCCTGACGGTGCTGACCGGCCTGATCCTGGGCACCATGGTTGCGCTGACGTCCATCGGCGCTGGAGCCCTGGGCACGGTCGCCTTGTTCATCCTCTATCCGTTCCTGCCGACCCGGCGCCTGGTCGGCACCGAGATCGCCCATGCGGTGCCGCTGACACTGGTTGCGGGGCTGGGGCATGCGAGCATGGGCAACATGAACTGGGAACTGCTGGGGTTCCTGCTGATGGGATCGCTACCGGGCATCTACCTCGGCAGCCACCTGGCGGGCCGGGTCTCCGATGGATTGTTGCGGCCATTCCTGGCGCTGATGCTGTTCACCATCGGTTACAAGCTGGTGTTCTGACCTGACGGGCCCCGATCTTCGGGGCCTTGTTTCATCTGGCTTCATGCAAGGCCGCAAGTGGCTTCACACCTTGGCAGTGCAAGGCTGCGGGTGTCCATCACCCAGGGGGCGACGTTGGGCCCCGTGCAGAAACATTTCCTCCATCACCCCTGTGCAGCCGTCGGCAATTCGCCCGCGTTGTCGGGCTTCCATCGTTCCATACAGCAGCGTGATGAACAGCTCGGTCAGCAGCGGTGCCGTGACATCGATACGCAACGTGCCTTGCTGTTGGCCCCGCAGAAACAGCGCATCGAGTCCGTCGCGATAGAACCGCCAACTGGCCTGGCCCTGCTCGGTGGCCACGGTGTTCAGCGGATAACGCGGGATCAGGAAAGCCATCAGTTCCTGATGGGCCAAGTGCTCCTGCCATAGCCGGTGTAGCACCGCCAGGGCAGGTGCCGTCGCCAGGTCGACAACACCCATGATGCGTTCCAGCACCTGTAGCGCGTGTTGCTCCAACTGCTCATCGAGCTTTTCCCGGGTGCCATAGAAACGGTGCAGGCTGGCCCTGCTCACACCGGCGAGCCCGGCCAACTCGGCCATGGTGGCCCTGGGGTGCCGGGCCACCATGGCGCAAAGGGTACTGAGCAAGGCGTGCTCGCCGGATACGGACGGTCCGCGACAGGTCTCGGCCGCAGGTGTCGTGCGGCTGATTGAATGGGGTTCTAGAGGCATTGAAGTCCTTTGTGAGACAAAATTGACTCATAATGGATTTAAATGTAGCCTTTGATCCAACTTCAATCAAGGCTCTGGTGAATCATGAGCAAGACACGTGTAACAAGGATGGCTGGACTGCTGGCCGTGGCCGTCGCGTTGGCAGCCTGTGGCCAGGCTGGCGAGCAGCAGGGCGCTGCCAGCACGGCCTATCCGGTCGAAGTAGTGAAGGCGGTGGCCGAACCGCTGGCCCTGGTCGCTGAACTGCCGGGCCGGGTCGAGCCGGTACGGGTCGCCGAAGTGCGCGCCCGTGTCGCCGGCATCGTCCAGCACAAGCGTTTCGAAGAGGGTGCCGACGTCAAGGCCGGCGAAGTGCTGTTCCAGATCGACCCGGCGCCCTTCAAGGCCGCCCTGGCGCGGGCCGAGGGCGACCTGGCACGGGCCAGGTCGGTGGCGCAGGAAGCCCAGGCGCGGGTCAAGCGCTATGAGCCGCTGGTCAAGATCGAAGCGGTCAGCCAGCAGGATTTCGACAGTGCCAGTGCCGACCTGCGCAATGCCCAGGCGGCCATTCGTTCGGCCCAGGCCGATGTGCAGACGGCACAGCTGAACCTCGGCTATGCGACGGTCACCGCGCCGATCTCCGGACGCATCGGTCGGGCGCTGGTGACCGAAGGGGCACTGGTCGGGCAGGGCGACGCCACCTTGATGGCGCGTATCCAGCAGCTCGACCCGGTCTATGTCGACTTCACCCAGTCGGCTGCCGACGCGATGCGTCTGCGCCAGGCGCTCAAGGACGGGGTACTGGCTGGCGGTGACGACAAGGTGCTCAGCGCCCGTGTCGAAGGCAGTGAGGCCGAGCGCCAGGGCACGCTGATGTTCAGTGATGCCGCGGTCGACCGCAGCACCGGCCAGGTCAGCCTGCGGGGGCGTTTCGCCAATACCGACGGCATGCTCCTGCCCGGCATGTACGTACGCGTGCGCACGGCGCATGGCACCGACAATCGTGCAATCCTGATACCGCAACGCGCCGTGCAGCGCGGCAGCGATGGTCAGGCGCGGGTCATGGTCGTCGGCCTCGGCGAAGTGGCCGAAGCGCGCAGCGTGCAGACCGGCGCCATGCAGGGCGCCCGCTGGCAGATCACCGAGGGCCTGCAGCCGGGTGACCAGGTCATCGTCGGCAGCCCGGCCGGCCTGGCCCCGGGCATGCCGGTGATGATCGCCGCGCCCCAGGCCGCGGCGCAGTGAGGCGAGGGTAACGATATGTCCAGGTTTTTCATCAATCGACCGAACTTCGCCTGGGTCGTGGCACTGTTCATTTCCCTGGCCGGCCTGCTGGTGATCCCGGCTTTGCCGGTGGCCCAGTATCCCAGCGTCGCACCACCGCAGGTTTCCATCACCGCCACCTATCCCGGGGCGTCGGCCAAGGTGCTGGTGGAGTCGGTGACCAGCATCATCGAAGAGTCGCTCAACGGCGCCAAGGGACTGCTGTACTACGAGTCGACCAACAACTCCAACGGCGTTGCCGAAGTCCAGGTGACGTTCGAGCCCGGGACCAATCCGGAGCTGGCCCAGGTCGATGTGCAGAACCGCCTGAAGAAGGCCGAAGCGCGCATGCCCCAGGCCGTGCTGACCCAGGGGCTGCAAGTGGAGCAGGCCAGTTCGGGGTTCCTGCTGATCTATGCGCTGACCAGCAAGAACGGCACCCGCGGTGACACCACCCTGCTGGCCGACTATGCCGCGCGCAACATCAACCCCGAACTGCGGCGGGTGCCGGGTGTCGGCAAGCTGCAATTCTTCTCCTCGGAAGCGGCCATGCGGGTCTGGGTCGATCCGCAGAAGCTGGTGGGCTATGGCCTTTCCATCGATGACGTGAACAACGCGATCCGTGGGCAGAACGTACAGGTGCCAGCGGGCAGCTTCGGCAGCACGCCCGGCGCCAGCGAGCAGGAACTGACCGCGACCCTCGCCGTCCAGGGCACCCTGGACAATCCGGCGGCATTCGGCGGTATTGTCCTGCGGGCCAACCCGGACGGTTCCAGCGTACGGCTGGCCGATGTCGCGCGCCTGGCGATCGGCAGCGAAAGCTACAACCTGTCCTCGCGGCTCAGTGGTCAGCCGGCCGTTGCCGGGGCCGTGCAACTGGCGCCCGGGGCCAATGCAATCAAGACCGCCGCGTTGGTGAAGGAGCGCCTGACTGAACTGTCCGCGTTCTTCCCCGAGGGTGTCGAGTACGCGGTGCCCTACGACACCTCGCGATTCGTCGACGTGGCCATCGAGAAGGTGATCCACACGCTGATCGAGGCCATGGTGCTGGTGTTCCTGGTGATGTTCCTGTTCCTGCAGAACATCCGCTACACGCTGATCCCGTCGATCGTGGTGCCGGTCTGCCTGCTCGGTACGCTGACGGTGATGAAGCTGCTGGGCTTCTCGGTGAACATGATGACCATGTTCGGCATGGTCCTGGCTATCGGTATCCTGGTGGACGACGCCATCGTGGTGGTGGAAAACGTCGAGCGGCTGATGGCCGAGGAGGGGCTGTCGCCCGTGGAGGCGACCATCAAGGCGATGGGGCAGGTGTCGGGGGCGATCATCGGCATCACCCTGGTCCTGTCGGCGGTGTTCCTGCCGCTGGCCTTCATGTCCGGCTCGGTGGGGGTGATCTACCAGCAGTTCTCGTTGTCGCTGGCGGTGTCGATCCTGTTCTCTGGGTTCCTTGCACTGACCTTCACTCCGGCGCTGTGCGCCACGCTGCTCAAGCCAGTAGCCGCTGGGCACCATGAAAAGCGCGGTTTCTTCGGCGCCTTCAACCGCGGTTTCGCCCGCCTGACCGAGCGTTACTCGGGCATGAACAGTGCGCTGGTGGCACGGGCTGGCCGCTATATGCTGCTGTATGCCGGGATCCTGGCGATGCTGGGCTATGTCTACCTGCGCCTGCCGGAAGCCTTCGTGCCGGTGGAGGACCAGGGCTATGCGATCGTCGACGTGCAACTGCCGCCAGGCGCGAGCCGGGCCCGTACCGATCACACCAGCCAGACCCTGGAACGCTTCCTGATGTCCCGTGAGGCGGTTGCCAATTCCTTTATCATCAGCGGCTTCAGCTTCTCCGGCCAGGGCGAGAACGCTGCGCTGGCGTTCCCGACCTTCAAGGACTGGTCCAAACGTGGCCCGGAACAATCGGCAGACGCCGAAACCGCAGCGGTCAATGCCCAGTTCGCCGGTTATGGCGATGGCACCATCACGGCGGTGACACCACCGCCGATCGACGGCCTGGGCAACTCCGGTGGCTTTGCCCTGCGCCTGATGGACCGCGGCGGCCTGGGCCGCGAGGCATTGCTGGCAGCCCGTGACCAACTGCTGGAAAAGGCCAAGGGCAGTCCGGCGATCCTCTACGCGATGATGGAAGGCCTGGCCGAGGCGCCGCAGTTGCGGGTACGCATCGACCGGGAAAAGGCCCGCACCCTGGGTGTGAGTTTCGAGACGATCAACAGCACCCTGTCCACCGCATTCGGCTCGGCGGTGATCAACGATTTCACCAACGCCGGTCGCCAGCAACGCGTGGTGGTGCAGGCCGAGCAGGGTGAACGCATGACCCCGGAAAGCGTGCTGCAGCTCTATGCGCCCAACGCTTCCGGCCAGCAGGTGCCATTCAGCGCCTTTGCGACCACAAATTGGGAAGAAGGCCCGGTGCAGCTGGTTCGCTACAACGGCTACCCCTCGATCCGTATCACCGGGGATGCGACGCCGGGCTACAGCAGCGGCCAGGCGATGGCCGAAATGGAGCGCCTGGCGGCCGAGCTGCCACAGGGCATCGGCTATGCCTGGACCGGCCTTTCCTATCAGGAGAAGGTCTCCAGCGGCCAGGCGGCGGGCCTGTTCGGCCTGGCGATCGTGGTGGTGTTCCTGCTGCTGGTGGCGCTCTACGAGAGCTGGGCGATCCCGCTGACGGTGATGCTGATCGTGCCGATCGGTGCCCTGGGCGCGGTGCTGGCAGTGATCGTGGTCGGCCTGCCCAACGATGTGTACTTCAAGGTCGGCCTGATCACCATCATCGGCCTGGCGGCGAAGAACGCCATCCTGATCGTCGAGTTCGCCAAGGAACTGTGGGAGAAGGGCCACAGCCTGCGGGATGCGGCCATCGAGGCGGCCCGGCTGCGCTTCCGGCCAATCGTGATGACCTCGCTGGCCTTCATCCTCGGCGTGGTTCCGCTGGCGATCGCGACCGGCGCCGGCGCCGCCAGCCAGCGCGCCATCGGCACCGGGGTGATTGGCGGCATGCTCAGTGCCACCTTGCTGGGCGTGGTGTTCGTGCCGATCTGCTTCGTCTGGGTGCTGTCGTTGCTCAAGCGCAAGCCCAAGGTGGCCCCTGTCGAACGTTCTGTCGAGGTCCTGGAGTGATGGTGATGCGTAATCTTTTTCTCCCTCTGGCGTTGGTGATTGCCTTGGGCGGTTGCTCCCTGGCCCCGACCTATCAGCGTCCGGATGCGCCGGTCGCGGCCCAATGGGACGATGTCCAGGGCCGCCAGGGGCCGCAGGCGGCCCAGTTGGATTGGCAGGCGTTCATCGTCGACCCGACCCTGCGGCAGCTGGTGAGTGGTGCCCTGGAGCACAACCGCTCGTTGCGCCAGACGCTGCTGGACATCGAGCAGGCGCGGGCGCAGTACGGCATCCAGCGCGCCGATCGGCTGCCGGGATTGAATGCCGGCGCCTCCGGCAATCGCCAGCACCTGCCGGCGGACCTGTCGAGCAGCGGCCGTGAAGGCGTGAGCAGCACCTATCAGGTCGGTCTGTCGTTGCCGGAGTATGAAGTCGATCTGTTTGGCCGGGTGAAAAGCCTGAGCGATGCCGCCCTCGAACAGTACCTGGCGAGCGAGGAAACCGGGCGAGCCGCACGGATTGCGCTGATCGCCGAAGTCAGCCAGGCCTACCTCAATCTCGACGGTGCCGCACGCCGCCTGGCATTGACCCGGCAGACCCTGGCCAGTCGCGAGAACTCGCTGGCGCTGGTCGCCCAGCGGCGTTCGGCCGGCAGTGCCACGGCGCTCGATCACCAGGAAGCGCTGGGGCTGGTGGAGCAGTCTCGCGCCGAACTGGAAAGTATCTCGCGTGAGCACCGCCAGGCCTACAACGCGCTGGTGCTGCTGTCGGGCAGTGCCGAGGCGCTCAAGGCCATTGCTGACGGGCAGGCGGGCGGACCGGTGGTGTTGCAGGACATCGCCCCCGGAGCGCCTTCGACACTGATCGAGCAACGCCCGGACATCCTGGCTGCCGAGCATCGCCTGCGGGCCCGCAATGCCGATATCGGCGCGGCACGTGCGGCGTTCTTTCCGCGCATCAGCCTGACCGGCAGCTTCGGCACGTCCAGTGCGCAGATGTCCGGCCTGTTCGATGGCGGATCGCGCAGCTGGAGCTTCGTGCCGCAACTGTCGCTGCCGCTGTTCGACGGCGGACGCAACCGGGCCGGCCTGACGTTGGCTGAAGTGCGCAAGGATTCCGCCGTGGCGGCTTACGAAGGGACGATCCAGAGTGCCTTCCGTGAGGTGGCGGACGCCCTGGTCGCCACCGATACCCTGCGGCGCGAGGAGGCGGCACGCAAGGGCCTGGCCGATACCAGCCAGGCGACCCTGGCCTTGGCCAAGGCCCGCTACGAAGGCGGGATCGACAGTCACCTGCGCTATCTGGACGCACAGCGCAGCCGCTATGTGAACGAAGCCGCCTTCATTCAGGCCAGTACCCAACGGCAGTTGGCGCTGGTCGATCTGTTCCGGGCCCTGGGGGGCGGTTGGCCTGCAAAGGGCTGACACCCGGCCCTGGTGACGACTCCTTTGGTTGACGTGTTCAATCACGCTGCCCCGGCACCAGGTGTGCCGGGGCTTTTTTTGTGCCGTCTGCAGCCTGTCAGGCGTTGGTCGTCGCGGCACCGTGGAGAAACAGTTGCTCCAGGGTCTGTATCGACGTGGCGCTGGCCGCCCGTCCACGGCGCTCGGCATCGACGATGCCGTAGACCATGCTCAGGAACATCTCCGTGAACACCGCGGCGCTGATGTCGATGCGCAGCACACCGGCCTGCTGGCCGCGCAGGAAGAACGCGTCGAGGGCATCGGCATAGGCCGTCCAGCGGCGGTTGGCCTCGTTGTCGGGGTCGAAGGTATCGGGGCGGTACTGGAACAGCAGGAAAATCAGCATCTCGCGGTGCTTGAGGTGCTCGGTGATGAGGTGGCGCAAGGCCGACAGGGGCTCGGCATGCAGCAGGTCCGCCTGTGCGATGACCTGGTTGAGGATCTGCTCACCATAGCCTTCGAGCATATTGACCAGGTTGTCACGGGTGCCGCAGAAGCGGTGCAGCGTCGCCTTGCTCACGCCGGCGGCTTCGGCCAGCTCCTTGAGGGTTGCCCGCGGATGGACGACGATGGCATCGGCCAGCGCCTTGAGCAGTTTCTCGTCATGTGGCGAGTGTTGCATTGAAGTTCCTCACGTTCGCACATTCATAGGGACATTGTGTCGAATTTGCCGAGGTGTTCAACTCGTTTGCGCAAAATAGGGATCATTTGAGACGTTTTGATATCGAAACAGGGCCTGCGCCAAAGCGCGCGAGTCAGGCCGGCGGGTGGCTGGCAGCCTCATCGAGCAACCAGTGGGCGAACTGTGCAAGTGCCCGGGACGGCTCTGCCGTCGCGCGAGTGACCAGCACATAACGCTCGCTCAGTTGCGCGAATGTCGGCCAGGGCGCACTGAGTCGGCCGTCGCTCAACTCCTGTTCGACGTAGCGGCGCGGCACCAGGGCCATGCCAATGCCGGCCTTGGCGGCTTCGATGAGCAGGGCGTAGCGGTCATAGGTGGGGCCTGTCGAGCCATTGGGCAGGTCGAGCTCGGCCAACTGTGCATAGCGGCTCCAGCCATAGGGGCTTTCATGCTTGTGCAGCAGCGGCATGTCCCGCGCCGCGCTATCGGCCAGGCGCGGATGGCAGACGGCGACCACCGGCTCCTCGAACAACGGCTGGACCTTCATTGGCTGCCAGATCGGATGTTCATAGTTGATCGCCGCGTGCAGGCCGCTTTCCTCAAGCGAGAAGGGCTGCGTTCTTTCGCGCAGGTTGACCTCGATGTCGGGATGGCGCTCGCGAAACCGCGCGAGCCGGGGGATCAGCCAGCGGCTGGCAAGCGTCGGGATCACGCCGATTTCCAGTGTGCTCGTACCTTGCGTGTCACTCATCAACTGGCGGGTATGGCGTTCGATGTCGGCCAGGGCGGTGCGCATGCGTGTCGCGTAGCTGGCGCCCGGAGCGGACAGCTCGACGCGGTTGCCCACGCGGTGAAACAGCCGTACCCCGAGAAAGTCTTCCAGCTTGGCGATCTGTCGGCTGATTGCGCCTTCGCTCAGCGACAGCTCCTGCGCGGCCTTGGCGAAGCTCTGGTGGCGTGCCGCAGCTTCCAGGGCGAGCAGCGCAGAGGTGCTGGGCAGACGTCGGGTCATTGCGGGCCATCCATGGGGCAAGGGGGCGGCATCATGACGCATGCGCAAGCTGCCTTGCAAAAAAATCGGTAACGCGCGAGGAGGGTGTTCCCTAGCATGGAGCCCGGATTGACCACTACAAGACAAGGGAGTGCCGCATCGTGAAAACCACCGATCGTGCCTTGCTGGGATTGGGCGTATTGATTCCTTTCTGGCTGTTCCTGGGTGTTGCCCTGACCGCGTTGGCGTATCCGGGCTACAGCCATCTGGAACTGGCCATGAGCCAACTGGGCGCCGAGGGTGCACCGACTCACGGCTTCTCCGCCTGGCTGAACAACTTCCCACTGGGGCTTTGGTTCCTGCTCTTTGCCCTGGGTGTCGCCAGGCGGTTCAGGGATTCGCGACTGGCACTGCTGAGCGCCGCGCTGATCTTCGTGCATGGCCTGGCGAGCCTGGCTACCGGCTACTTCTCCTGCGACCAGGGGTGCGTGCCGGCCGAACCGTCACTTTCGCAGCAGATCCACAACCTGTCGGGCCTGCTGATGTTCATCTCGCTGACGCTGGCGGCGTTGCTCTGGGTATTCCTTGGCAAGCGACTGCTGTCCTCGTCCGGTTTCGCCGTGTTCTCGGCGATCTGTGTCATCCTGTCGATCGCCACGGTGGCGATGATGGGCAAGGCCTTTGCCGAAGGGCACCTGTTTGGCCTGTACCAGCGACTCAACTACGGGGTTTCGGTGGCCTGGGTCGCGGTGCTGGCGCTATTGGCCTTGCGTGGAGCAGCGAGAACGGCATGAGTGACAGGCAGGGCATCATCAAAGGCAGGATCGAGGCACTGGTGGCGGCCAGCGCAGTGGACGAGATCACCTACCAGTCGGAGTGGCTGGGCTATCTGCCCTTCGGGGTCTACCACTGGATCGAGCACCAGGGCAAGGAGGTTTCCAGCGATTTTCCCGCAGGGTGGACGCTTGAGGACCTGGCCGGTCTGGAGCGTTCCGGGTTCCTTGAGTTGATTGAAAGTCAGCAGGACCCGACAGATGAATTCGATCGGCGAATCAGGTATCGCGTTTGCGTGGCACGCCCCTGAGCCATGATAAGCTGGTGTTCGAGGCCGTTGGGCACTTTGGCTGCAGTGCTACTAATACCACTCGCTCACCAGAAAGAAATGCTGTCCGTAGGCCTTTGCCGAAAGATCCGCTGCCCATGATCTTCGCCTCTTGAACTGTTCAAGAGGCGTGTCCGTTTCATCGTAAACGAGGGTGTATGAAGAACTTGCGGATATAGCACTACCTGTAGCACCCCAGTCCCACTCGTTGTAACGCGGATGTGGGCCAGGCAGGTTGCGCAACTGCTCCTCGTACTCGTGGCGCTTGAACTGAAAGTAGATCCAGTCGGCACCTATTTGATAGTGCCATAGCACGGCGAACAGTCCGAAGGTCATCGCAGGCGCGGTGACGACACAAACCAGCCGGCGCCAGCGACGAGTCCACAGATTGATCAGCAATCCCAGGATAAAACTGCCTGAGGCAATCAGCGCCGGGATGAGAAACAGTGGGACTACCATGATCCAGAGATTGAACAAACGGTCCAGTTCAGGACTGATGTAGAGCATTACGCCAAACAACAGCCAGGCACAAAAGTGGCGGGCGGTAAATCGATCCATGCGTTTGGCCGGGATCGGTCCGGCCTGGGTATCCATTGTGTCCAAGATGCCTGCTTCTTCCATGAGGGCGTGACCGGGCTCGGCCTCCGCCAGGGCGCGGGATTTTCTTCAAATCTGACTGGGCTGTCCAGAGACGGTTGGCAGGCGTGCCGGATGGCTCGTTTACCATGGTCGCGCAAGCAGCTCCCCGGTACCATTGGGCCCATTCTTTTTCCCAAGGATTGGTCGATGAAACACCTGGATGAACTGATCGAGCGCGATGACCCGGCGATGCCGATCATTCGCGAAATGCTGGCAGGTGCAACACGGCCCTATCGGTTGCTGCCGGCATCCAGCGAAAACGCCCGGGTCCTGAGCCACTTGCAGGTGACCACCCGCTCGACATTGGGAGCGATGGCCTACGAGACGGGCGGTCTGCTGATCGATCACGGTTGGTTGCGCATACTCGGTTCCGGGGCCGCTGAACTCTCGCGAAACCTCGTCGACTGGAACGACCAGCGCGCCGAAGGGCACCTGCTGGTGGCCGACGATGCCGCAGGCGGTTTCTTTTCGATCAATGGCGGGGCGCTGGGCGATGATCGCGGCGCGATGTATTACTGGGCGCCGGATACCCTGGCCTGGGAGCCGCTGGAGATCGGCTACACGGATTTTCTGGGCTGGGCCCTGAGTGACCAGCTCACGGCGTTCTACGAGAGCCTGCGCTGGGACGGTTGGGTCGAGGACACGCAGGCGCTGGGCGCGGACCGATGTTTCAACTTCTTCCCGTTTCTCTGGAGCCGTGAAGGTTCGGTACAAGGCAGTCAGCGCAAGGCAGTCGACATCGCCGAACAGTTCAGCGTGAACACCGAACTTTCACGGACACTCGGTTAAGGTAGAGGATCGATCCCAAGGGACTCCCTCATGACACTGACTGTCGAACGCCTGATCAGCCTGGCCATGGCCAACCCGATAAACGCCGAGATCACCTCACGCTTGCCTTCGCTGGGGCTGGGGCAGTGCATGCTCGCCGCAGGCTGCCTGTTTCAGGCGGTGTGGAATCAGCAGGCGAAACTGCCGGCCGACTGGGGAATAAAGGACTATGACATTTTCTACTTCGACGAGGACCTGTCCTGGGAAGCCGAGGATGCGGTCATTCGCTCGGTCGAGCGACTTTTCAAGGATCTTGGGGTCAACATCGAGGCGAAGAACCAGGCCCGGGTCCACCTCTGGTACAAGGAACGGTTTGGCCGCTGCTACTCCCAACTGCATTCAACCCGGGAGGGGATCGATCGCTACCTGGTTGCCGGGACGTGCATCGGGTTGGAGGTTGCCACCGGCGAGCTCTATGCGCCGTATGGGCTGACTGACGTGGAGCAGGGCATTCTGCGTATCAACCCTGAACACCCTGATCCTCACCTGTTCGAGCTGAAAGCAAAAAGCTATCAGGCTCGGTGGCCCTGGTTGAGGATCATCCCAACCGGGCCGTAATGGCCTTCAACGCAGTTCGGTCACCAGGAAGAAGTGGTGTCCGTAGGGTTGTACCGAGGCATCAGCCTGCCAGCGCTTGTCGTTCTTGGGCTGCGTCAGCGGCTTGTCCGTTTCATCGTAGACCAGGGTGTAGGCCACGTTCGTGCCGGCATCGCCGCCGGTCGAACCCCAGCTCCACTCGTGATACTTGGCGGATGACTGCGGCAGGCTGCGGATCATCTCCAGATAGACATGCCGTTTCAGCTGGAAGCTCACCCAGCCGGCATCCACGCCATAGTGGTACGAGGCGGTCAGCAGGCCGACGGTGATGACCGGGGCGACGACAACCGAGACCAGGCGTTTCCAGCGGCGTGTCCAGAGGTTGGCCACGAAACCGACGACGAAGCTCCCGGAAGCGACCAGCGCAGGGGCCGTGAGCAAAGGGATCAGCAGGAGCCAGAGGCCCAGCATGCGGTCCAGTTCACTGCTGATGTAGAGAATCAGGCAGAACACCAGCCAGTCGCCGAGATGGCGTACGGTGAAACGATCGGCTGTGTCCTCGGCTGAGGGTTTGATGCTCGTATCGAGAATGCTCAAGGCGTCTGTCCTTCCATGACAACGCGAAATGCCCGGTGTCCTTTCGCGTACTGCTGTACCAGAAGGGGCGGGAATTACTTCAACTCGCAACGATCTTTTCTGAAATCGTCGATGACCGGGTTCCGTCCCTGGAAGACGGTATAGTCAATGGTGACTAGTCAGTCAATCGATATTCGCTCTCGATGATCAGATGTTTGAACTGTTCGACAAACTCGGAAGCCGTATTTCCGGGTACTTACAATTAGTGGCTCTTTGATATCTATTGCCCTTGCACGAGCTCAATGGATCCTGCCGCAGCCGTGCGTTATGGATTGGCACGTTCGTGCTCAAATGACTCCTGTAAGGCTGCATGATGGCTAAGTGAAATCAAGTCCGATCAGAGTCTATCCAGATTGCAGTCGTTGTATGAGATACATATCAAGTAAGGAGTATGGCTTTTTGATATTAACGCCACTTTGTTTGTCGGCTTTCTACTCATGTAGCCGGGTCCCGCTAGTTCATGCCCTGAAGACAAGGGTTCATGTAAAAAGCTGATCCGTTGGAGATCATGTCGCGGGGTAGCTTATCGCTCGGAAAGTGCATCAGGTCCTTGCTCGAAACAGCGTTCTCCAGGAGGGTTATTCTGCAACTGGCTGGCTGTTTCCAGGCCCGGCCGGAAGCGTGAGTCCTCCGACCGGGTTGCGCTCAGCCGACCGCGATGGGCAATGACTCGCTGATGCGCCGGGTCAGCAGTTCGCAGTACCAATCGACGAACTGGTTGACGCCGGTTTCGATCAGCGGTGAGTAGGGACCTGGCGTGTAGGCCGGGGAGGTCACGCCGACCTGGGCGCCCTCGACCAGCCGGCGGTCCTGGTCGTTGGTGGCCATCCAGACCTTGGTCAGGCGTTCGATGTCATAGTCCACGCCCTCCTGGGCGTCCTTGGGCACCAGCCATTTGGTGGTGACCACCGTTTCACCCGGGCCGACCGGCAGCACGCGGAAACTCAAGGCGTGGTCGCCCAGGAAGTGGTTCCAGGTCGAGGGGTAGTTGAAGTAGAGCAGGGCACCGATGTTGTCCACGCCGCTACGGTCCAGGCGGCGTCCGACCACGGCAGGCTGGCCGTCCAGGGTGTAGCTGCTGGCCCCCGGGTTGAGCGGGATACGGGTCATGCGAAACTGGCCGGCCGGGTCCATCACCTGACGGCTGGCCAGGCCTGCGGCCTCGCAGGTATCACAGTACTCAGCCAGTGCCGGGTCTTCCTCGCCACCGCCACGCACCGAGGCCAGTTCGGTGTAGGAGCTCAACAGCTCCGGGTGAGTGCCGTCGCAGTGATAGCACTCACGGTTGTTTTCAAACACCAGTTTCCAGTTGCCTTTTTCCACCAGGGTGGCCTCGAAGGCAACCTTGCAGTCTTCCAGGTAGTGTGGACCGATGAAGGGGGAGACGGCACTGCGGAATTTCTCGAAGTCCGGTGCGACTTTCGCCACGCAGACATAGATGTAGCTGTGCACGATTTCGCAATGCGCCGGGATCAGGTCATGCTCGGCAAGGTTGAAGTCCGGGCCCATGTTGCCGGCGTACAGTAGCTTGCCGTCCAGCTCGAAGGTCCATTTGTGGTAGGGGCAGACGAGCTTGGCCACCTTGCCCTTGTCTTCGCTGCAGACCTTGGAACCGCGATGCCGGCAGGCGTTGTGAAAGGCGCGAACGGCACCGTCCTTGCCGCGTACCACGACGATGGGGTAATCGCCGATCTGCAGGGTCAGGTACTGGCCGGTCTTTTCCAGCTCGAAGGTATGCCCGGCGAAGATCCACTCGCGGTGCCAGATCTGTTCGAGATCCTGGCGATAGACATCGACATCCGAATACACGGATCCAGGGAGTCCATGTTGCGCCTTGCGTTGTTTGATCAGGTCTAATACTGCAGTTTTCGCTTGCATGTCTTTAATAGACTCCCGGGATTGTTTTTGTATGGGGCAGCTTTGCTATCGAAAGGGGAAAGTTACCCAGGCGGTTTTCGCCCGCTCTATAGGTAAATCGGATAATCTGCTAGTGCAGGGACCGGATGATTTGTTCACTTCTTTCGTGCGAAGTCTAGGGACAAGCGGTCGGCAGAAGAACCGACATTTTCTACAAGCTATTGATGAGATTCCGTAATGGTTAAAGCGACCGACCCCGATCAAAGCCTCATCAAGCTGCCCTCGTTGCGAGCGGTCAAGGCGTTTGTGGCGGCAGCCCGGTATCAGAATTTCACCCGGGCGGCCGAGGCCCTTTGCGTGACGCAAGGCGCCATCAGCCGGCAGATCCGCGAGCTCGAAGAGCACCTCGGCGCCGAACTCTTCACCCGCGCAGGGCGCGCGGTGGAGCTGACTTCAGCCGGCTCGATCTTTTTTGACGTGGTGCAGTTGTCCTTCACCAATATCGGCCAGGCCGCCGAGCGCATCCGCAGCAATGCTAGTTCCAAGCATGTGGTCACGTTGTGCTGCTCGCATGCCTTTGCCAATTTCTGGCTGGCGCCCAGGCTGCCGGATTTCTTCCAGGCCCATCCGGAGATCGACCTGAACCTGGTGGTCACGCAGAACTTCCTGTCCCTGGAGACCGGCGTCCACCCGGACATGATCATCTGCAAGTTGATGATGGGCCACGATGGTTATCACAGCCAGCCGTTGATGTGCGATGTGATCTACCCGGTGTGCACGCCGCAGTACCTGGAACGGCATCCCGAGTTGCAGACCCTGCAGGATTTTCGCGACACCGCCTTGCTGAACCTCAGCCCCTATGGCCGCTCCCAGGTGGCCGAGCACGTCGACTGGGATGTCTGGTTCGCCTACCACGGTATCGACTTCAAGGCACGGCCCAGCCATGCCCCGCATTTCTTCAATGCCAACGACTACAACCTGATCATCCAGCTGGCCCTGAGTCACCAGGGCGTCGCGCTGGGCTGGCATTACCTGGTCGCACCGCTGATCGAGCAGGGACTGCTGGTGCGTCCGGTCCAGGAGCAACTGGTGCACCGGGAAACCCTGCATTACCTCAGTTTCAAGGAGGACAAGGGCCGTGACCCGAGCTGCTGCAAGCTGCGTGACTGGCTCACCGAACAGTTCGCGGTGCACGTGGAGCCCCACGAGTCATGAGCCCAGCTCATCAATAGCTCGCCGTAAAAGTCGTTTTCCCGATTTTTCCCCTCGCTCTATCCTTCACCTCGAAAGCTGACAAGCACTTTTCGAGGTGAATGGCAGTCTCTTACCTAAACCATGCGGACATGCCTTGGGCTGTTATAGCTGTAGGCAAACAACAATAAAACTCGCGTGCTGATCACTCACATCAAATAAGTGCCTTGTACTTTTTGATAGTAGCTCCGTCTTTATTGTTTGGCTGCCACTCATCGAACTAGCGTGAAGCTGTGGCCGGCCTGTTCATGCCCAAAAACACGGCTTCATATAAAAGTGTGCCCATTGGGAGGCAATACTGTGACGCAACTTAAAAGCCTGGAAGAGTATCAATCCATTGCGCGTAATATCGTTTTCCCGACGAAAGCGATCATTGCCGGCGAACAACGGGCGGCCCTTTCCGGTGCAACTTTCTCCACCTCCAATCCCGCCAATGGCGAGGCCCTGGCGCAGGTAGCGGCCTGCGCCACCGCGGACGTGGACGTGGCGGTGGCGGCAGCGCGTGAGGCCTTTGACGACGGCCGCTGGTCGAAGCAGCACCCGGCGGCACGCAAGCAGGCGATCCTGCGCCTGGCGGCGTTGATCGAGGAGCATTCGGTCGAGCTGGCCGTGATGGAGAGCCTGGACAGCGGCAAGACCATCCTCGATTGCGTGACAGTCGACGTCCCCGAGACCATCAACTGCCTGAAGTGGCACGCCGAGGCCATCGACAAGCTCTACGACCAGGTTTCGCCGGCCTCCGACGCGCACTTGGCGCTGGTCGTGCGTGAACCGGTGGGCGTGGTGGGGCTGGTCCTGCCCTGGAACTTCCCGCTGCTGATGCTGGCCTGGAAGATCGGCCCGGCGTTGGCGGCCGGCTGCTGCCTGGTGGTCAAGCCGGCCGAGGAAACCTCGCTCACCACGTTGCGCGTGGCTCAACTAGCCCTCGAAGCCGGTATTCCGGCTGGCGTGTTCAACGTCGTGACCGGCTCCGGTGCCGAGGTCGGCGAGCCCATCGGGCGGCATCCGGACATCGATGCCCTGTCATTCACCGGGTCGACCGACACCGGTCGGCGTTTCCTCAAGTACTCGGCCGAGAGCAACCTCAAGGAGGTCACGCTCGAAATGGGCGGGAAGAACCCCTGCATCGTGCTCGACGACATCAGCGACTTCGACGGCGTGGCCGCGCACATCGTCAACGGCTCGTTCTGGAACATGGGCGAAAACTGCTCGGCCATCTCGCGCCTGATCGTCCATGAAGCGGTGAAAGCACCCCTGCTGGAACGTATCCAGGCCCTGGCGAGCGAGTGGCACGTCGGTGAACCGCTCGACCCGGCCAACCGTATTGGCCCACTGGTTTCCCCCGAGCATTTCCGCAAGGTCAGCTCCTACCTCGGTGACGGCGGGAAAGTCCTCCATGGCGGTGAAACCAGCCTTGGCCGGTACGTGCACCCGACCATCCTCGAGGTCTCGGGCAATGACGCCAGGCCAGCCCGCGACGAAATCTTCGGTCCGGTTCTCAGCGTGATCACCGTCGGCAGCCTGAAGGAAGCCGTGGCCATCGCCAATGACACCGAGTACGGGCTGTCGGCCTCGGTGTTCACCAGTAACGCCAAGCGTGCGCTGCGGGTGGCCCGTGCCCTCAAGGCTGGCAACGTCACTGTGAACGCCTTTGGCGAGGGCGATATCACCACGCCGTTTGGCGGCTACAAGCAGTCCGGTTTCGGTGGGCGCGACAACTCGGTCCACGCCCATGACCAGTACACCCAACTGAAAACTATCTGGCTGGATCTCTCCAGCGACGAAGAAGAGGTTTGATTTCATGTCCGCATTCGCTTTCTCCGGCCTCAACCTGGCGATCACCACCCCGTTCACCACCCAGGGCAAGGTCGACCATGCCCGTTTCGAGAGCCTGATCGAACGCTACCTCGCCGCCGGCGTGAACGGCTTCGTGCTGAGTTCGGGTACCGGCATGCACGTCTACCTGAGCCAGGAAGAGTCCAAGGCGCTGGTGGCGGTAGGCGCCAAGGCCATCAACGGCCGGGCCCGGGTCATCGTGCAGACTTCCGCCTTGTTGGTGGAAGACGTGCTGGAGCGCACCCGGCATGCCGCCGACTGCGGCGCGGACGGGGTGATGGTGCTGCCACCGTTCTTCGAAGGCCCGACTGACGACCAGGGCATCATCGATTTCTATGCCGCCGTTTCCGACGGTGGCCTGCCGATCATTGGCTACAACGTTCCGCAGGCGGTCGGGGTGGAAGTCACGCCCTCGCTGTTCGAGCAACTGAGCCGAATTCCGAACTTCGCCTCGGTCAAGGACAGCAGCGGTGACCTGGCCGCCCAGGCTTCGCTGATCCGTACCGGCCTGCCGACCATGAACGGCGCCGACCCGCTGGTGCCGTATGCGCTGTTCGCCGGTGCCGCCGGGTTGATCTGGGGAGGCGCGAACATGGCACCGAAAACCTGCGTCGCAGTGGTCAAGGCCGCCCGGGAGCAGGACTGGAGCCGCGCACGTGACATCTGGCGAGTCCTGGAGCCGGTCATGTCGCTGATCTGGCAAGGCGACTACGTGCAGTCGGTCTACGCCGGTGCGGCCCTGGCCGGCTACGGCGCCGGCGAGCCGCGTCGTCCGCTGGCACGCCTGGGCGAGGACAGGAACGGTGCCCTCAAGGCCGCACTGGAACCGTTGATCGCGTTCGAGTCGGACCTCGCCTGAGGAGTGGGAGCAAGCGCATGTACGTGGCCAAGAAATTTCCAAGAAACGACAGCCTCTCCGCCTGGGTCGGCCTGCTGCCTGCGCGCCAGGCCAGGCCGGCACTCAGCAGCGCGGTGACGGTCGACGTGGCGATCATCGGTGCCGGCTTTGCCGGCCTGTCGGCCGCACGTCGCCTTTCCCAGCTCGATGCCAACCTGCGGGTGGCGGTGCTGGAGGCCGGGGTGGTTGGCGAGGGGGCGACCGGACGCAACTCCGGGTTCATCATCGACCTGCCGCACGAAGTCAGCGCCGAGGACTTTGGCGATACCTCGACCGAGCGGGCTCGCCGTGACATCACCCTGTATCGCTCGGCGATTGGCCTGGCCACGGACATGGCGGAGCAATACGGCTGGGGCCGGGAGATCCTCGACCCCTGCGGGCGCTACAGCGTCGCCATCAGTGCAAAGGGCGATGCCCACATCCGCACCTACGCCCAGCAACTCAAGGGCCTGGGGGAGTCGCACGAGATCCTCGATGCCCAGGGCATCTACGCGGTCACCGGCAGCAGGCTCTATACCTCGGGCTTGTACATGCCCGGGACGGTCATGGTGCAGCCGGCGGCCTATATCCGCGCGGTTGCGGACAGCCTGCGGAGCCCGGTGAGCCTGTATGAAAACTGCGCGGTGCTGTCGTTCCAGAAGCAGGCTGGCGGCTGGTTGCTCAAGACGCGTGAGGGCTCCGTCAGTGCCCAGCGCATCATCCTGGCTACCAACGGGCATGCCCAGAGCTTCGGACTGTTCCCCAGCCAACTGCTGCATGTGTTCACCTATGCATCGATGACCGAACCATTCGACCCCCGGCGTCTGGCCGGCAAGCGCGATTGGGCGGCCACCCCGGCGTTGCCCATGGGCACCACGGTCCGGCGGGTGAGCGGGGCGGATGGCGATCGAATCCTGATCCGCTCGCGCTATTCCTATCACGCCGGCATCGAGATCAATGACGGGCACGTGCAAAGCGCTGGTCGGGTCCACGATGGCAAGTTCGCCGATCGTTTCCCGGGGCTGCTCGGCCTGAAGATGCAATATCGCTGGGGCGGGCCGATGGCCCTGACCTGGAACAGCGTGCCGCTGTTTGGCGAGATCGAGCCCGGGCTGATTTCCGCCTGTGCCTGCAATGGACTGGGCGCCTCCAAGTCCAGTGCCGCCGGGATCGCGGCGGCGGAAGCGGCCATGGGCTTGAAGTCCCCCCTGGTGGACATCCTGTCGAAATACGACTCACCGAAAAAGCTCCCACCCCAGCCATTGCTGAGCATCGGCGCCAAGGCCGACCTGAAGCTGCGCGAGTGGCGCGCGGGGCGCGAGTGAGACCCGATCAATCAATAGCCTGCCACCTCTGTAGTTGAAACACACCAGCGACATCGCTTTTGCGGCAACAACCATAACAACACCCGCAGCATGCCTGAGAAGGCGAACACTCAACCTTCGTAGAGGAAATACCATGAAGACAATCTGGAAAGCGTTCATTGCTTTGCTGATGATGGCTACCGTCATTCTCCCGGTGCAGGCCGAAGAAAAAACCATCACGATGGGGTCGATGGCCTGGGAGGACATGTCGCCGATGGCACTGATCACCAAGAAGGTGCTGGAAGAGCAGGGCTACACCGTCAAGTTGACCGAGTTTTCCGAGTGGGGCATCGCCTATGCCGCCCTGGGCAAGGGCGATGTCCAGATACTGGTGTCGCAGGTCAACTACCTGACCCAGGACTACTGGAACAAGAGCAAGAACAAGCTCGAGCGGGTTTCGCCGATTTCCGACGGCCTCTACCAGGGCATAGCCGTTCCCAAGTACGTCAGCATCGACTCGATCGAGGAACTGAATGCCAACGCCGACAAGTTCGGCGGCAAGATCATCGGTATCGAACCGGGGGCGGGCCTGATGCGTGACACCAACAATGCGATCAGGGACTACGGCCTCAAGCTGCAACTGGTGGAAGGCAGTTCTGCCGCCATGACCGCCGCCCTGAAGTCGGCAATCGACCGCAAGGAGTGGATCGCCGTCACCCTGTGGGATCCGTCCTGGATGTCCCTGAAGTTCGATGTCAAATACCTCACCGATTCCAAGGGGGTATTCCCACCGTCGCAAACCTACTACTGGATCGGCCAGAAAGGCTTTTCCGAGAAGAATCCCCAGGCCCGGGAAGCCATTGCCAGTATCTATATCCCGATTGCCGACATCCGTGCCATCAACGGCGACATTCGTGATGGCAAGTCCGTCGGCGAAGCCGTCGATGCCTGGACGGCCAGGCACAAGGACCTGATGGCGCGTTGGGAAAACAACAAGAAGAACTGATCAGGCCGTATTTGCCTTTTTAAATGCTGCCGAACTTGAAAGAGCCTTGTGTTATGCAAAGTTTCAATGGGATTGCTATGACTACTCCACGTTCAGACGCTAATGAAGTACTGGTGAGCTGCCAGTCGGTATGGAAGATCTTCGGCGACAACTCGGCGGCGGCCATGCAGGCGGTTGTCGAGAAGGGCCATGGCAAGAAGCAGATACTCCAGGACTACAGTTGCGTCGTCGGCGTGTCTGACGTCAACCTCGAGGTTCGCCGTGGTGAGATCTTTTGCATCATGGGCTTGTCCGGCAGCGGCAAATCCACCCTGATCAGGCTGCTCAACAAATTGATCACCCCCAGCGCCGGCCAGGTGATGGTCAAGGGGCGCGACCTGTCGAGTCTCAACGCGCAGCAGTTGCGTAGCGTGCGGGCCCGGGAGATCGGCATGGTGTTCCAGAGCGTGGCCCTGTTGCCGAACCGCACGGTGCTGGAGAACACCGCCTTTGGCCTGGAAGTGCAGGGCGTTCCCAAGGCCGAGCGCCTGAAGGTCGCGCAAGCGGCACTGGCCAAGGTGGGCTTGAGCGATTGGACACAGCGCTACCCGGCCGAGCTGTCCGGTGGCATGCAGCAGCGCGTGGGCCTGGCCCGTGCGCTTGCCGCGGACCCGGAAGTGATTCTGATGGACGAACCATTCAGTGCGCTGGATCCGCTGATCCGTCGACAGTTGCAGGACGAATTCCGTCAGTTGACCAAGGCGCTGGGCAAGTCGGCGGTCTTCATTACCCACGATCTGGATGAGGCGATCCGAATCGGCGATCGCATTGCGATCATGAAGGATGGCGTGATCATCCAGGTCGGCACCGCCGAGGAGATCGTGCTGAACCCGGCGGATGACTATGTCGCGGAGTTCGTCGCCGGGATCTCGCGCCTGCACCTGATCAAGGCGCATTCGGTGATGGCTCCGCTCGCGGCCTACCAGGCGGCGCATCCGGGCGTCGATATTGCACGGCTGGCCAAGGCTTCGCCCGAGGCGGACATCGACCAGTTGATCAACCTGGCGATCAGGTCCGAGCGTGACGCCGTTGCCGTGGAGCACAATGGCACGGTGATCGGTGTGATCACGCTGCGCGATCTGCTGCGCGGCGTGCAAGGCGTTGCCAACGAAAGCGTGCCGCCGGTGGCGAGCGTGCTGGAGGCGACGGCATGAACACGCCGGACTTCTCCAGCGGCTTCGATGCCGCGATCAATGCCGGGCTCGAATGGCTGTCGGACCAGGGCTCGTTCGTCTTCGATGCGATGAACGCCTGGCTGAGTGGCCTCTATCAGGCGGTCCTGTGGTGCGTGGGCACGCCGCCGTACTCTGCGGTGGTGGCGGTTTTGGCCCTGATCGGCTGGCGGCTGGTGGGACTGCGCTTTGCCGTGCTGAGCGCCGCTGCGCTGTCCTTCACCGCCTACATGGGGTTGTGGCCGGAAACGGCCAGTACCCTGGCACTGGTGCTGAGCTCGACGGTGCTGGCGCTGCTCGTCGCCATTCCTCTGGGCGTGGTGGCCGGCCTGGCTCCGGTGCTCGATCGGGTCGTCGATCCCTGCCTCGACCTGCTGCAGACCATGCCGCCGTACATCTACCTGCTGCCCGCCATCGCCTTGCTGGGCTACGGCCCGGCCACCGCGCTGCTCGCCACCTTCATCGTGGCGTTGCCGCCGGCGCTGCGCCTGACCTCCCTGGGGATCCGCATGACACCCCGGGAGTTCATCGAGCTGGGCGATGCCAGTGGGGTGAGCGGCTGGCAGATGTTCTTCAAGATCCGCCTGCCGTTCGCCCTGCCAAGCATCATGGCCGGCATCAACCAGAGCCTGATGATGGCGTTCGGCATGGTGGTGATCGCCGGCATCGTCGGTTCCGGTGGGTTGGGGGAGGCGATCTACGGAGCGATTCGTACACTGGATATCGCCAAGTCGATCAACGCCTCCATCGCCATCGTGGTGCTCACGCTGATTCTCGACCGGTTGGCGCAAGCCACCGCCACGACCCGCACAGGAGCTGCGCAATGACCGATTCCTTTTCGCCGGGCAGTTACCTGGCGCCTGCCGTGGATTGGCTCAACGTCCACCTGCATGGTTTGTTCAGCGCGATCAGCCAGGGCGTCGAAGCCCTGCTGGCGATGGTGCAGAGCGTATTGCTGCTGCCGCATCCCTACCTGTTCATCGCCATCGTGGTGGCGGCGGCGGCCATCTGGATCAACAGGAAAGTCGCGCTGTTCGCGCTGTGCATGCTGGCCTTCTGTTTGTGTGCCGGGCTTTGGGTGGCCTCGATCCAGACCATTGCCCTGGTCTGCGTGGCGGTGCTGATCTCGGTGTCCATCGCCTTTCCACTGGGCGTGATCGCGGCCCGGGTGAAGCGGGTGGACGAGATCATCCTGCCGATCCTGAACATCATGCAGACGGTGCCGCCCTGGGTCTATCTCATCCCGGCGGTGATGCTGTTCAGCCTGGGACGTGTCCCGGCGATCATCGCCACCATCGTCTACGGCATTCCGCCCATGCTGCGCTTGACCTCCCTGGCCTTCAGGCAACTGCCCAGGGACCTGCTCGAGCTGGGCCAGGCGTCCGGTGCGTCACCGCGGGACATCCTGTTCAAGATCGAACTGCCGACGGCTGCGCCGACCCTATTGGTGGGGTTGAACCAGTGCATCCTCATGTCCCTGGCGATGGTGGTGCTGGCGGGACTGGTGGGCGCCGGTGGCCTGGGCGCCGAGGTGACCCGCGGTCTGTCGCGCATGGAAATGGGGCTGGGACTGCGTGCGGGCCTGGCGATCGTGGCCATCGCCCTGTTGCTGGATCGGCTGCCGCGCGGTGCGTTGCAGCGTCACTCTGCGGGCCGGGCGATGGCTGTCTGAGTCGTAGCGGTGCGGGCTCCGGGCTTGGAGCGGTTTGCTCGCACCTCATGCCCGACGCTCCTGGCTGCCGCCGCATATCGTTCAGCCAGGGCGCCACAGAAGCTCCCGGCAGCGGGGTGGCCCAGAATCACCAGTACTCGTTTGCTCATCATCACCGCATCCTGAATGTGAAACCTCAGGCTACGGTGTGCCCCTAACGGGAGAGTCAACAACCGTCGAAGCGGTTCCGACGTTTCAGAGCCGGGGGCTCAGAGTCGGCCGGTGCCGCGCTCCTGCAGCAGGGCCTGCAGCGTCAGTCGGGTCTGCCCCAGCAGCACCTCGCGGACCTTTTCCATCCGCTCGCGATCGATGCTCTGCCAACCCAGTCCCGCCAGTACCTGCCGCCGCAGCACGCGGAACACCAGGGCCTGGCTGTTGATGGAGATGGTGCGGATGACGGTGCGTTCATCGCCGGCCGGCAAGCCGGTGATTCGACCGATGAGTCCGGTGGTGACGCCACCGATGCGCCGGTGCAGGCGCTCGTCCATCAGCTCCTGGGTGCCGGGAGGGCCGAAGCCGGCTTGCTCGCGGGCCATGAACAGGCGCCAGTCGCGCCCCCGGGGGCTGTCGTGGATGAAGGTGATGAAGCCGCCGAGCAGCGTCAGGTAGGTGTCGATCAGGTGTTGATCGGCGCACTCAGGCTCGTTCAGCACCTGTTCGGCCTGCTCGATGGGGACCGCCAACTGCTCCCAGACGCGGTCGATGATGTATTCCACGCAGGCCTTGTAGACCCCTTCCTTGTTGTCGAAGTAGTACTGCAGCGCCGGGGCGTTGACCCCGGCGTCGGTGGCGATGTCGCGAGTCGATGCACCCTCGAAACCCCGTTCGCCGAACAGCCGCAGGGCGCTCTCGATGATGCGTGCTCGAGTTTCCTCACCGCGCTGATAACCGCCTTCGGCAGTGGTTTTATGTCGGGCCATTGAAATGCATCTATTGGGAAATGTTTTGAAAATATATCACTTGACATAAAAGTGCTCAAAGGCGATTTTTTATCAAGTGGAATAAATTCGGAACCTGGCACGCATGTCCGCCCATCGCCCGCTTGATCAGCAACACCCTACGCAACCTGTGACTTCCACCCCGCAACCCCTGGCCGGGCGCCGCAACCCGAAACGGGTACTGCTGGGGCTCGCTGCGCTGGCGACGGTGGGCGCGCTGATCTGGGGCGTGCAGTGGTATCGCGTCGGTCGTTTCATTGAAACCACCGATGACGCCTACCTGCAGGCCGACAGCATGACCATCGCGCCCAAGGTCGGCGGTTATGTCGCCGAGGTGCTGGTGGCCGACAATCAGCAGGTCGAGGCCGGCCAGCCGCTGGCGCGCCTGGATCGCGGCAACTACCAGGCGGCAGCGGAGCAATCGGCCGCCACGATCAAGGCGCGTGAGGCCGATGTCGCCCGCGCCGAAGCCGAGTTGGCCGAACAGGATGCAACTATCGCTCAGGCGCAGGCCGAGCTGGCCGGGGCCGAGGCCGACTTGCGTCACGCGCGTGGCCAGGTCCAGCGCTATGCGCCATTGGCCCGCTCAGGGGCCGAGACCGAGGAGCGGCTGGCCAGCCTGACCAACGAACAGTCCCGTGCCAACGCCACCCTGATCTCGCGCCAGGCCTCGCTGCGTGCAGCGAAGGTGCGCATCGGTACGCTCAAGGCGCAACTGTTGCAGGCCCAGGCGCAAC